>JAPNUJ010000100.1 GCA_026627155.1 Bacillota bacterium
CGCCTGTGTCGAGCGAACACGAAAACCGGGCCCCTGGGGCCTCACTAGTCCCGCGATCGTCGACGGCGTCCAGGACTTCGTGGCACCGGCAACGAGTGGCTTGGTCCGCCTGTCGCTTGATGAGCAGGTCCGAGTCTACCGTCTCCTGTCGGCTGCCCTCGCAGAGGAACCGTTCCCGCGCGAGCTCATCCCCTGACACATGGACGCCGCCTGCACGGACCACGCCGCCAACAGAACAGCATCCACCGATGAATCACACTGGAACGAAAAACGCACAGCGAGCACAGACCGGATACGGCCTGTGCTCGCTGTGCGTGTTCACTCGTGGCGCGAAAGCCCGAGTCTGTGGCGATCCGCGGTGACCTGACACTCGATTCCCATTTTGTAGCCAAAATCACGACACGGTCATCCTGGCGATCTAGTTGCCAAGCAACGCGCTCTTGACCTTCTCAAAAAACGTTCGCGACTGCTCGTGACTCTCTTCGCCAAACTCGCGTGACAACTCTCTAAACAGTTCGCGCTGCTTATCCGTCAGACGGCTCGGGGTCTGCACGACCACTTTGACATGCTGATCGCCCTTGGAAACGCCGTTGCCAAGCCTCGGCATCCCTTTGCCGCGCAAATGAAACATCGTGCCCGTCTGCGTGCCTTCCGGAATCCGAATCGTCTCGCGCCCATATAGCGTCGGCACGGTGATCTCGTCGCCGAGTGCTGCCTGCACGAACGTAACGGGAATCTCACAGTAGATGTCATTGCCTTCGCGCTCGAAGAACTCGTGCCGGTTGACGCGAATCACGATATAGAGATCGCCGGCCGGCGCTCCGTGATCCCCTGCCTCCCCGGCACCAGAAATGCGCAAACGCACGCCTGTATCGACACCCGGCGGAACGTTCACCTCGATCTTGCGGCGCTTGCGAACGGCACCAGTCCCGCGACAAGCTGTGCAAGGCGAGGTGATCTTGCGCCCAGTGCCCTGGCAAGTCGGACACGTGCGACGATTGACCATCCGCCCAAGCGGCGTGTTGGTGACGAACTCCTGAACGCCCGCCCCTTTGCACGTCGCGCAGGTCTCCGCCTTGGTTCCAGGTTTCGCACCGGTTCCACTGCAGACGTCGCAAGTCTCTGTACGGGGGATTTCAATCTCTTTCTTCAGCCCGAAGGCCGCTTCCTTGAACTCCACCGCCAAAGTGTACTCCAGATCCGCGCCCCGCTGGGGCCCACGCTGCCGACCACCGCCGCCGCCAAAGAACATATCAAAGATATCGCCGAAGCCGTTGAAATCTCCGCCACCCTGAAAGCCGCCGAAACCTTGCCCGCCCATCGTCGGATCCTGATGTCCGAACTGATCATACTGGGACCTCTTGGTCTGATCAGACAGGACCTCATAGGCTTCCGAGACCTCTTTGAACTTGTCTTCCGCCTGAGGATCTTCCTTGTTCACATCCGGGTGCAGCCTGCGCGCCAGTCCCCGGTAGGCTTTCTTGATCTCGTCAGGCGAAGCCGACTTGCTGACGCCCAAGACCTCATAATAATCCCGTTTGCTCAAGGCCTATCCTCCTTTCCACCCGTACAGCGACCCACAGGGCCGCCCGATAGCTGGGACCGCGGGCAGTCATCGCCTGCGAGATCCTGCATCTGCCCTGTGGGTCCTTGTGGCCCTTTGAAGCCACCTTGGCTATTTCTTGTCTTCATCCACTACATTATACTCCGCATCGACCACCGAGTCGCCTGCAGCGCCCTGGGAGCTTTGCCCCGCGTCATGTTGTGCCTGTTCGTACAGTTTCACCGACAACGCCTGGATGGATTCGGTCAGTTCCTCGTGTGCCGCCCTGATCGCGTCCATGTCTTCGCCCTTTAGTGCCTCTTGCAACTTCACCTTAGCAGCTTCGGCCTTCTCTTTCTCGGCCGCATCCGCTTTGTCACCCAAATCCTTGATCGTCTTGTCAGTTTGATAGATCAGGCTATCGGCCTGATTTCGAAGTTCCGTCTCCTCGCGGCGCTTCTTGTCCGCCTCGGAGTTGAGTTCTGCTTCCTTGACCATGCGCTCGATCTCATCCTTGCCAAGCCCGCCCGACGAGGTGATCGTGATTTTCTGTTCTTTGCCCGTGCCGAGGTCTTTGGCGCTGACATTCACAATCCCGTTTGCATCGATATCAAATGTGACTTCGATCTGCGGCACGCCGCGCGGTGCCGGGGGGATATCGCTGAGCGTGAAGCGCCCAAGCGTCTTGTTGTCCCGCGCGAACTCCCGCTCCCCCTGAAGTACGTGGATCTCCACGGTCGTCTGGTTGTCAGCCGCCGTCGAATAGACCTGCTTTTTCGACGTTGGGATCGTCGTGTTGCGCTCGATCATCCGCGTCATGACGCCACCGAGCGTTTCGATGCCGAGCGAAAGTGGCGTCACGTCCAGAAGCACGACACCCGTCACGTCACCCGTCAGAACGCCCGCCTGAATCGCCGCCCCAAGAGCCACGACCTCGTCCGGGTTGACCCCCTTGGACGGATCCTTACCGGTCAATTTTTTGATGGCCTCAACAACGGCTGGAATCCGCGTCGAACCGCCGACCAGTATCACCTTGTCTATATCATTGACCGTCATGTTCGCATCTTTCAGCGCCTGGCGCGTAGGACCGAGCGTGGATTCCACCAAGTCCGCCGTCAACTCGTCAAATTTTGCTCGCGTCAAATTGACTTCCAAGTGCTTCGGTCCGCTTTGATCCGCCGTGATGAAAGGCAGCGAGATGGATGTGCTGACCACGCCCGATAAGTCCTTCTTGGCCTTCTCCGCCGCATCCTTGAGACGCTGCAATGCCATCTTGTCCTTGCCGAGATCGATGCCGTTTTCCTTTTTGAAGACATCCGTCAGGTACTTGATGATGCGCTCGTCGAAGTCATCGCCGCCCAGTCGATTGTTGCCGCTCGTCGCCTTGACCTCGAAGACGCCATCGCCGAGTTCGAGAATCGACACGTCGAACGTCCCACCACCGAGGTCATACACCAGGATCGTGTGATCCCCGGATTTGTCGAGGCCATAGGCGAGGGCTGCGGCCGTCGGTTCGTTGACAATGCGCAAGACTTCGAGCCCTGCAATCTGCCCCGCATCCTTCGTCGCCTGTCGCTGACTGTCATTAAAGTAAGCTGGCACGGTGATGACCGCTTGCGTGACCGTCTCACCAAGATAAGCCTCAGCGTCTGTTTTTAGCTTCTGCAGGATCATGGCCGAGATTTCCGGCGGCGTGTAGCCTTTGCCATCGATGGTCACTTTGTGACTCGTGCCCATGTGCCGCTTGATCGAGATGACGGTTCCGTCCGGATTCGTCACCGCCTGGCGTTTGGCGACGTCGCCCACAAGCCGCTCCCCGTTTTTCGCGAAACCAAGCACCGATGGGGTCGTGCGGTTGCCTTCCGCATTCGGGATGACGACCGCTTCGCCACCCTCCATTACTGCTACGCATGAGTTTGTCGTACCAAGGTCAATGCCAATCACTTTTGCCATCGTCGCTCGCTCCTCACTGACTGATTTTTACCATCGCCGGGCGCAAGACCCGTTCCCCGAGAATGTAGCCCGTGCGCAATACCTGCGCCACGTGTCCAGGCGCCACACCTTCGACCGGCTCCTGGGCCACGGCCTCATGCCGATTCGGATCAAAAGGTTGTCCGACCGGTTCCATAACACGCAACCCGGCGTTTTCCATCACCGACACAAATTGCTTATAAACCATATCCACGCCTTTGAGGAGACTCTGACTCTCTGTCCCGCCCCCCGCGTCCGCGGCTGCCACAGCCATAGCGAAGTGGTCCAGAACCGGAAGCAACTCCCCAATCAGCTTGGCGTTGGCAAACGCCGCCAGTTCCTCTCGTTCCTGACGCGTGCGTTTCCGAAAATTATCAAAGTCAGCTTGGACTCTCAGCCACTTGCTCCGTAGCTCTTCGACCTCGGCCTGCAAAAGAACCACCGCAGGATCGACACCAGCTGCAGGCGTTTCGCTGACAGGGACCGCGCCGTCCCCTCCTACCGGCCGAGACTCGTTGGCAAGCTGCTCTTCCTCTTGTACTGTACTCTCATCGTGCTCGTTGGCCGCGTTCAAGTCATCCATCCCCTCTTTCACTGGAGTCGCACGAAGCCGAACTCACAGGTTTTTTTCATGCTTGGCGTACATCTCGGTCAACCCGCGCGCCGCATGATCGAGCAACTGAATCACGCGCGCGTACTCCATCCGCGTTGGACCGATGAGCCCGATCACACCAAGGGGATTGCCGCCCACCTGGTAGGTTACCGTCACAACCGAACAGTCGTGTAACAGCTCATTGTCATTCTCCCCGCCAATGCGGACATTCAACTTCTGTTGCCACGCGTCTCCCTCTCGCAGGGCGCCGAGCACTCGTTCCTTGTGCTCCAACCAAGACAAGACGGGGGTCACTTTTTGCACATCGCGAAACTCAGGTTGCAACAGCATGTTCGTGGCGCCACCGAGAAATACTTTTTCCTGATTATCGCCGTCGAGAACCGTCACGATCTGATCCAGCAACCGCACCGCGTCTTCATAGTCTTCGATGTGACGCGACACTTCACGCATGATCTCTTCCATCACACGGGACCGAATCCGGTACATCGGCACGCCTTGCAGCTTCTCGTTCAAGATTCGCACCAAGCGCTCCGCGTCGCGCGCCGACACCCCATCGGGAAACGTCACTGTCCGGTTCTGGACCTGTCCTGCCGATGTGACCACGAGGACCACGGCCGAGTGATCGCCGAGGGGCACGATCTGCAAGCTGCGCAGGGACGTCTCGTAGATCTGGGGCCCAAGCACCACACTTGTGTACTGGGTCAACCCGGAAAGAATCACAGCCGTCTGCTGGGCCACCCGTTCGACTTCGCTGACGCGTTCGCCAAAGAGTCGCTTGATGGCTGTGACATCCCGTTCTGTCAACTGCACATCGGTCGCCAGCAGGTGGTCCACGTAATACCTGTAGCCGAGCTGAGAGGGGATGCGTCCGGCCGACGTATGAGGTTGTTCCAGAAAACCGAGGTCCTCCAAATCAGCCATCTCGTTGCGGATGGTGGCCGCGCTCAGTCCAAGCTCGGAGTGCTTTGATATGGTTCGCGATCCCACCGGCTCCACAGAGCGCACATAATCGTCCACAACCATGCGCAGAATCAACATCTGTCGCTCAGTCAACACGAAACCATCGCCTCCGTTCGGCCGGCGCCTTGGTCAGACCCGGTCTTTGTTAGCACTCAAAGCCATCGAGTGCTAACCACTACGCAAACTGTATCAAACGGCGTGGCGCAGTGTCAACTGCGAACCCGGGCCGACACGGCAAAATTCCGGTTCACCGGGCCGCAACTCCGATAAATGACGCAAAAATTTCATTTGCCACGGGGTAATAGGCGGGATCGATCGCGATTCTATCCCCGTCATCCAAGAGCCAGCCCCGGTCCACCAAGCTGCGGATGGCACGTCCAAACACCTCGTCCAGCGCGGCCCCGTAGCGTCGCAAAAACGGGTCTCGCTTCACCCCTTCTGACAGGCGCAAGCCCAGCATCAGAGCATCTTCCATGGCCTCCAAAGGCGACACCGCCGTAGACTCGGCGACGGGACGACTGCCGGACTCTGCCAAACGAGCATAGACGTCCAGAGCACGAACATTTTCGTAGCGGGTTCCCGCCACGTAACCGTGAGCACCCGCCCCGGCTGCAAGGTAAGGAAGGTTTCTCCAATACGTGAGGTTGTGGCGCGCCGCTTCGTCCTCGCGAGCAAAGTTGCTGATCTCATACTGATGAAACCCCTGGGATATCAGCGTGGAACGCAGGGCCTCGTACATGTCGGCCTCGTCGTCTTCCTCTGGCAAGACGAGATGACCTGCCGCTTGCCATTTGGCGAAGGTCGTGCCGGGCTCGACTTTGAGTCCATACGCTGACACGTGTGAGACACCAGAGTGAAGGACGCGGGCCACCGCATCCTCCACATCGCTCGCCGTTTGACCCGGGAGCCCGATCATCAGGTCCAAGCTGACTCGCTCGAACCCGGCCGCTCGGGCTGCACGCACACTCTTGTCCACATCACTCGCGTCATGCATCCGCCCGATGGCCTGCAAGAGTGTGTCATTGAACGTTTGCGCCCCGAAGCTGATGCGATTGACCCCAATCTCGCGCAGACCCGAAAGCAATTCTCGATCGGCTGAGCCGGGGTTGGCCTCGGTCGTCCACTCCAGGTCTGGCGACAGCTCGAAGTAGCAACGGATGGTGCGGGCCACGTCTTGCCACTGCTCCAATGACAGGAGCGTAGGCGTTCCCCCGCCGAAAAAAATCGTGTCCAGTTGCACTCTGCCGTACCGCGCCTGAACGTCCTGCGCCAACATCGCCATCTCTTTGACAAGTGCGTCCACATAGGTCTGGCGTGCCGCCGTGCCCGTCACGTAGGAGTTGAAGTCACAATAGAAGCACTTGCTGCCGCAAAAAGGGATGTGCACGTAGAGCGACCGCGGCGCCGGCATCGTCGCGTCCCCATCCCTACTCAATCTTGAGCACCGCCATGAACGCCTCTTGCGGGACTTCGACCGAGCCCACTTGCTTCATCCGCTTCTTGCCTTCTTTTTGCTTCTCCAATAACTTGCGTTTACGCGAGATGTCGCCACCGTAACACTTGGCCAACACGTTCTTTCGCATCGCGCGAATGCTTTCACGCGCGATCACCTTGTTGCCGATCGCCGCCTGGATCGGGACCTCAAACATCTGCCGCGGGATCAGTTCCTTAAGCTTCTCACACAAGATACGACCCCGCTGATAGGCCTTGTCGCGGTGAACGATGAACGACAAGGCATCGACAATCTCGCCGTTGAGCAAAACATCGAGTTTGACGAGGTGCGAGGCGCGATATCCGATCAATTCGTAATCAAACGACGCGTAGCCTTTCGTACTCGACTTGAGGCGGTCAAAGAAGTCGTACACGATCTCAGTCAGCGGCAGTTCGTAAACGAGCGTCACCCGCGTCGCGTCTAGGTACTGCATGTCGAGAAAGACACCGCGCTTCTCCTGACTGAGTTCCATGACACTGCCCACATACTCGCTTGGCACGATAATGGACGCCTTCACGTAGGGTTCTTCCACGTGTTCGACCGATCCGGTGTCAGGGAGCAGGCTGGGATTGTCGATCTCCATCATCTCGCCGTTGGTTTTGAAGACGCGATAGATCACGCTCGGCGCCGTCGTGATGAGCGTCAGATTGTACTCTCGCTCGAGTCGTTCTTGCACAATCTCCATATGGAGCAACCCCAGGAAGCCACAGCGATACCCAAATCCGAGTGCCGACGAGGTCTCCGGTTCATAGCGCAACGATGCATCATTCAACCGCAAGCGCTCGAGGGCATCGCGTAAGAGCGGATAGTCAGACGAGTCGACCGGGTACATACCGCAAAAGACCATGGGGTTGATCGTCCGATACCCAGGCAGGGCCTGGGCCGTCGGGCGATGCGCATCGGTCACCGTATCGCCTACCCGCGTGTCGTGAACCGTCTTGATCGCCGCCGCGATGTACCCGACGTCCCCTGCGGTCAGTGCCTGAACCGTCGTCATGCGTGGTCGAAAGACACCGACCTCGACCACGTCGAATTCCGCCTCCGTCGCCATCATCCGAATTCGCATGCCCGGCGACACCGTTCCGTTGACCACCCGCAGATACACGATGACGCCGCGGTATGGGTCATAGTGCGAATCAAAGATCAGCGCCTGCAGCGGCGCCGTCTCATCGCCAACTGGCGCCGGCACTTTGTGCACGATCTGCTCGAGGATCTCGCCAATGCCGATGCCCGCCTTTGCCGACGCCAACACGGCCTCCGAGGCGTCAAGTCCGATAACGCGTTCGATCTCCTCACGCACCCGCTCCGGTTCGGCAGATGGCAGATCCACCTTGTTGATGACGGGCAAGATCTCCAGATTATTGTCAAGGGCCAGGTACACGTTGGCCAGCGTCTGCGCCTCGATGCCCTGTGCCGCGTCGACCACCAGGAGCGCGCCTTCGCAAGCCGCCAGACTGCGCGAGACTTCGTACGTAAAATCGACGTGTCCAGGCGTATCGATCAGGTTGAGAGTATAGACGTGGCCATCCGTAGCCGGGTACTGCAACCGCACAGCCTGTAGTTTAATGGTAATGCCGCGTTCGCGCTCCAAGTCCATCTGATCGAGCACCTGGTCTTGCATCTCTCGCTGCGTGAGCGCTCCTGTGTATT
>JAPNUJ010000101.1 GCA_026627155.1 Bacillota bacterium
AACAGGTCGACGACGACATTCTGGCCATGTATCCCACTGCCAAGGGACGAGGAACCAACACCTTCCAGACCTAACAAGTCCCCTCCACCCCTTTTGGCTCACAGAGGGTTACGCATCGGGTTGTGCATAGCCTTTGGCACAGTCTTACGCATCGTGATGGACTCGCCTAAGTCCCCACATCCCGCGCGGGGCGCGCCGTGACAGCCGTCCGATTTCGGGACATTTGTCCACATCCGCCGCCCCGGAAAGGAAGAAGTCCATGTTTGTGCCTCGTCACATCGAACGTGAGATACTGCTCGCCCTCTACCGCTTCAGCCTGCTGACGACGGAGCAACTCAGTGTTCTGCTGCACTATGAACAACCCACCCTCTATGCCGCCTTTCGCACCCTGAAGCAGAAGGGGTGGACCGAGTCCCTGTCGCTCGATTTCCTGCCCCGCAATGTAAAAGGCTGGGTGCTCACGAAAGGGGGGATGGAGGTCGCCTTTGGGCTGACCAAGGAATACCGCACCCGCCTTCTCCGGGAGTCCAGCCTCTTTGCGGGGCAGACAGAACATCTATACGGAAGCAACCAATTTTTCATCGACCTGATCCGAACCAGTCTTGCTGGTGAGTTGTCTGAGGGGCTCATCGACTGGATTGGTATGCGCGACGCTGGTGAGCGTTACAGCATCACGGATCGAAACGGCAAGCGCTCCACCCCGCTGCGTCCGGACGGCATCGGCACCTATCGATTTCGAGATGAGAGCGAGGTCATTTTTCATGTGGAGTATGACACCGGCAGTGAACACCTGTGGGTGCTGCACAACAAGCTCTGGCAGTACGCGGATGTCCTGAAATCCTTCTGGGCAAACGTCTCCCTGGCGAACGTACTCTTCATCACCCGCGATGCGCGTCGCTCCGAGCGCATTCGGACGCTCTGGCGCGACATGTGCAAAGACGCCTTTTTGCGGCAGCCCATTCCTGCCGTGTGGACGGCTACGGAGTCCTCACTCGCCTCGGGACATCTGTTCGATTCGGTTTGGCAAGGCGTCGAAGGCGAACCCGTCTCCTTCCTCTACTTTCCACGTTTTGAAGGGGGACACGCAGACCGAAGCATCCCGTTTGGGAAACAGGTCCGCATCCAACCGACGTTTGGAAAGACGCATCGCAAAGGGCCTGCCAAGGAGGGCGACGCATGACACTGCGATTTCTCGATCTGTTTGCCGGTATCGGCGGCATGCGCCGCGGACTGGAGGATGCCGGGATGCAGTGTGTCGGTTATGTCGAGCGCGACAAGTTCGCCCGTCGTTCCTACGAAGCGATTTTTCAGACGAAGGGAGAATGGTTTGCCGATGATATCCAAACGGTGTGCGCAGACACCATGCCCGAGGCGGACATCTGGGCCTTCGGCTTCCCCTGCCAAGATCTCTCCGTCGCAGGGAAACAACTGGGATTTGGCGGCGAGCGAAGCAGCCTGTTCTTTCGCGTGCTTGCACTCGCTGGAGCCCGTCCCGAAACGGATCGACCCGAATGGCTGGTCGCTGAAAACGTTGGCGGCTTTCTCTTTTCAAACCGCGGCTACGACTTCCTTGCCGCCCAAATTGCACTGGCCGAAATCGGGTACGACTGTGAATGGGACGTGTGCAACGCGACCGCGTTCGGCATTCCCCAACACCGCGACCGCGTGTTCCTTGTCGGACATTCTCGAAGCTACGGTCGACGAACGCTATTTCCTCTCCACATCGACACAAGAGATCCTCCTACAGCAACTCATCCGGGAGCAAGTCGTCCAAGGGTCACCTGGCCAATCCCAGGCCCGTCCCTAACTGAACCCCGCGGGAGTGACCTAGCAAAGGAATTGATCGCCTCTGCCGTCGCGACACCTGGATTTCTCAGAAAGCACCAGCGTCGACGGTTCAAGGAACCGGATGCCCCCATGTTCACGCTCACTTCCATGGACACGCACGGCGTACTCGTCACAAGGCGTGGTCGCGGTCAAGACGCACGGTTCACGTTGCGCGATGTCGCCACGTGTCTCGATGCGAGCTACCACAAGGGGCTGGACGCCCATCAAATGCGCACCGGCGTGCTGGTCGGGGCAAGGGACTCGGTGCAGGGCGAAGACATGGGTATCCTTCGGGAACCGCGAATCCGACGTCTGACGCCAAGAGAATGCTGGCGACTCATGGGTCGGACAGATGAAGAGTTTGACCGGGCCAAAGCGACGCATGTCTCCGAGACCCAACTGTACAAACAGGCGGGCAATTCCGTCGTGCCCCAGATTGTAACCGCCCTTGGGCAACGCATCATCGAAGAGAGCCGCTCGTCACGTCTTTGACAGTTTCGTCCGTTTCGTACGGAACGCAACCCAAATTCAACGCACTTGTGATGATTCCAGAAGTCGAAAGAGGTGAAACCTGTGGATTTTATCAGTACGGGCATTGCGTGGGCAGAGCATGTCCTGCAAGCGGTGTTTCTCTGCGTGGCAGTGTATCGCGGTGTCAAACTCTACGCGCACGGAGAGCAGAATCGGCTGTGGGGCCACATCATTCTCTCGTGCATCCTAGCCATCTTCGTGTTCTTCCCGACCATTGCCGAATACCTCGCGCAGTACCTGTTGCAAAAACTGGGCATTACCCTCTCCTGACGAGGCGGCCGCCAAAGGAGTGTGATACACATGGCCGACCCGCGTCAGACCTTTTACCACGCGTATCGATCGCTTTTCAAAGTCAAGACGGTCCTGTACCAGATTGGCGACGTGCAACTGTGGATGCCGATTGATCAGGATCTGATCCTGCTCTGGCTGCAAATCTTTCTCGTGTTTGTGCTGCTCTACTACGTGATCCCGATTCTGAAGTGGATCTCTCCATTCGGCCCGGCACTGACGCTCAGTGTTGGGCCAGCGGCGCTCGCGTACACACTGCACAAGCTCGATCCAGCCGGGAAATCGACGTCTGCGTATCTGCAGGATATTCTGCGCTTCCTCCTGCGCAAGAAACTCATTCGACGCTTCGAATCCATTTCGCCGCCGCGGACACGCCGCAAGATTCACTGGTCCCTGAAGGCAAGGCGATACCACACGCTTCGTCTTGCGGATGGACGCGTCATCCGCTTCTTTCTCACCGAGCCCCTCGAAGGCATTGTAAAGCCCGGTTCTGTGCTGCGGGTGTATCCCAAAGCGAAACTGCGCTGGCACAAGCGCTCGCACGGCTTCTCTCTTTCTCTCATTCCTGAGAAGAAGGCGCTCGGCATCAAGGACGTAAAAACCAAGCAAACACGGCGATTTTGGGAATGGACCGTGTCGTCCCCGACCGACCTGACGCTCGGCGCCTCCGACGCATCCATCCATCCGCATGCGAGGGGGGACGCACCGTGAAATGCCCGGTTCTTTACTACGAGCAGAATATGCTGTTTGACACGAAACGGCAGGCGTGGGCAGCGTATCGGATTCCGCAACAGCCGTATGCCTTCTCCTCGCAGGAAAAAAAGCTGGCCATTGTGGACAGTCTGCGCGACTTTCTGCATGCCCATCGCGGCGCCTGCCAACTACTCTCCCTCACGGATGACATCCGCCCCACCGGGTTCTTTGCGGGTGGCGCAACCGGCGCCGGCGAGTTCGAGCGATACAAGGATGCGGTCATTCAGAAGGTCGCCGGACAACGGCCGTGGCGCCGGTCTTTGTTCCTGCTTGTGAAACTGCCCCGATCCCGCTTTGCCGACTTTGACCTAGCGGCGCCCGGACGAACGCTGTCCTCGCTCGGCGGCCTCGTCAAAGGAATGGGGCGCGCGCTGAAGCAGCGAGTTCTCTTTGCGCCATTCGGTGAAATCGACCGACAGGTGCTCGATGATCTGATAAGTGCTGAGGCGCTTGTGGCAGAATCGGTACACACCGCCCTGGGTGGCGTGCGACTGCATCACTCCGACATTGAGTGGCTCCTGTGCCAACCATTTCATCGTGCCCTGCCCGGTGAATCCACACGTCGCTTGGGGCTGGAACCGAGCTACCAGATTGCCGTGCGCGGCGAACGTGTGGTGCTGCGCCCGCGCAAATCGCTGCCAATTCTCATCGCGGGCGACACCGTCATCGAAGAGCGTATGCGGGCGCTTGTCATCCATCACAAAGTAGAACTGCAAAGCTGGCAGACGTTCTTCTTTCTTGTCGATGTCCCCGAAGAGGTGTCGGACATCGGGCAGGAGTGGCTGTATCGACTGGATGAACTGCCCGATCCGGTGGAATTCAGCCTTCACCTCGACGTCGAGGCGCCGCATGCGGCGGCGGGTGGCCTGGAACGCAGCCGCAAAGCGCTTAAAGATCAACAGCGCGAGTTTGTCGAGGGCACGGGCGATCTGCCGCTCACGCTCGAATGGGCGGGTGATCGCGGCCGACATCTCGAGCACAAGCTCCAGCATGGCATGCCGCTCGTCCATGCGACCGCCACGTTTGTCGTTTCCGCCTCCACGCGGACAGAACTCGAAGCACGAGCCACCCAGTTCGCGCATTTATGCAGTGCGCTGCGCCTGCGCGTTGTGCGCTCCCCAGGCGATCAACTGCGCGGCTGGCTGGATACTTTCCCGGCAACCGACATTGAGAAAAAGCCATGGCTCATCCCGATGGATCCGGGATACGTGGCAGCCGGTGTGCCGCACGGCAGCCGGGACGCAGGCGACCCGACCGGCGATTACATCGGCAAGACGCGCCAGGGGACGCCGGTGCTGCTCGATCTCGCCCGGCCGATGTCGAGCGAGATCAATCGCAGCGGAGCCATCGGCATTGTCGGGACGCTCGGCGGTGGCAAGTCGGTGCTAAAAAAACTCCTGTTCTATCTGGCGTTTAACCGTGGCGGGAGCATCTTCTCGATTGACCCGAAGGACGAGGACGGTTGCTTCGCCCGTATCCCGGAGATCGCCCAGGGACTCACGGTACTGCGCCTGTCCGCCGGATCGCGCACGCAGATCAATCCGTTTCGCCTGTCTCCCAGTGAAGAACGGAGTCACGCCATTGCACACGATTATCTGAGTCTGCTCCTGGATGGCCAGCGCAACGATGAACGGGCGGACATCCTCATGGAAGCGGTCGAGCGAACTTTTGCTGGAACATCGCGCGACATGCTCCATGTGATGAATGAACTGCAAACCCTGACCCATTCCAGTGGTCATGAGGCGATGCGCACCGAGGCGCGGCGGTGTCTGACCCGGCTGCAGGGCTATGCGAAAAATCCGTTCGGGCGACTCGTGTTTGCGCGCGACAACGGAGCCTCCACACTTCCCGACACCCGGTTTGTGGTGGCAAGCCTCGCCGGGTTGCCCCTCCCAAAGCGCACCCCCGGCGAGACAGGCGCTCTCACCCCAAACGAACGTTTTGGCGTCGGCATGATGTATCTCATGGCTGCCCTCGGTCGGGAGCGTCTGTTTCACGCGGATCCAAGTCGTTTGAAGTTGTTTGGCATTGACGAGGCATGGCTGCTCCGCTCTTTCCCGGAAGGCCGCCAGCTCATCGACGAAACGGTGCGCATGGGACGCTCGTATGGCGTAGTGCCAATTCTCGTCACGCAAAACCCGGGTGATATCGCCGAGGAGGAACTGCGCAACAACCTCGGAACCATTTTTTGCTTTCGCACCGAAGACCCGCGCGCCAGCCGTGACAACGCGATCCTGCTTGGCCTCGACCCGGATGAATCCGCCTTGTGGCAGGAGTTTCGTAGCCTGCGCTCGGGGGACTGCTTGTTCAAGGACATCGAGGGGCGTGTCAGCCTGATGCACGTCGACCCGACTCCGGATGATTTGCTCGACGTGTTCAACACGTCTGTCAACGGGGGGCGTTCCGGATGAATTACAGAAGACGCTGGGTCTGGGGTATGGCGGCCACCCTGTACCTCTTTGGTCTTATCGCCGCCGCGATCTTCCTCTCCACTCAAGCGTTTGCCGCAACACAGCCGCCTCCGTCGATGGTCAATCAAATTCTTCCGACCGAACAGCAGGTGGGCGTGACCACGACAGTCATCCCGACGTACCGCACGTATCCCCCAGACCGGTACGCGTTTGATCTCGGCTACAACCTCGTCACCTGGGAGTGGGGCGGGCTCAAACCAAGCCTGAACGATCCGATCCCGTTTCTCGGCAACGCGATCGCGAGTTGGATCTTCATCGGGTCTGGGTTCATCACGCGCTTTGGCATCTTTCTGTCCGAACTCGGGTTTCACACGCAGCTTGTCAACGACCAGTTGTCTTCAGTGACGCCGCTTCTCGTCGGCCTGCGCCAGAGCTTGTTCGGACGCTTCCTCCCATTCAGTCTCATCGCGCTGGCACTGTGGGCGGTGAAGAAGGCCATAGTGGACAACCAACCAGCCCGGGTTTGGTCAGGGATTTTGGCCAGCGTGATCGTGCTCGCCGGTGGCCTCTTCTTCATGGCCAACAGCGGACCGGACATCCGGTTTCTATCGAACACGATGGACCAACTGTCACAGGTAACGATGGGGTCCCTCGCCGCGCCGTTTCAGCAAATCGAGGGCATCTCAACCATGTCCCCCGGTCAGGCGGCGGACACGGAACTGGTCGTCACGGCCAACCAGGTCTGGGATCTGCTCGTGACCCGACCCTGGGTGATTGGCGAGTTCGACCAGACGGAGATGCAGCCGATGTCCGTCACGCCTGCCGAAGCGTCCGCGATCGAGAAATCGGCATCGGCGGACAACGTCGCCCTGCCCGTCTCCCCCGGAGACAACTGGCTCATCTTGATGCGCGACTACCCGGACGGATCGCAGCAGCGCACGATTCTCGCCACCACACTGGGTGACCCTTCCGTCAATCACGCCGGACATGCGGACATGCCCAATATCCTTGGCGCTGGGAGCGTCGTGCCCCGGATGGTGATCGCGCTCTTTTCACTGGTCGCCTCCCTCACTTTTCTGCTCTTTGCCGCCGTGATTGCCGGGATGCTTATCGCAGCACAGGAGATGGCGCTGGCGCTGATTCTCGTCTGCCCCATCGTGTTTCTCATCGGCGTGCTGCCCGGTCGTGGTTTTGGCTTGGTCCGTACGTGGCTCGGTTGGCTTATCGGGGCGCTCGGCACGAAGGTGGTGTATGGCCTCTATTTCGGCCTGACGCTCCTGCTCGCCGACGTCGTCACAAAAACGACCGGCCTGCTCATCTTGCAGCAAGTGCTCGTGTCGGTGTTGTTCTTTCTCGCCTTCCTCTTTCGCAAACGGGTGCTGGGCGCCATCCTCTCGAAAGTCGGCGCGCCGACGCCGCACGAGATGCTGCGCACGTCGGTCGTCTACGTTCGCGACCACTGGCGCGAGACCTCGAGTTCCGTCGGACGTACCGGGAACTTCGCCAAAGGCGTGTACCGCCGTTTCCGGCCCAAGAGTGGCGGAGACGATGGCAGGGACGGATCGTGAAACGGCCAACCCGTCTCGTGCTCAGCTGGGTCCTCGGGGCACTCGGCGGCTGGGGCGTGGCCATCGTGATACTTTTGTTCCTTCTGCTGTTGATGACCCTTGGCGCCCTTGTCTCTTCTCAGGACAACGCCGTGCCCTTCACCTCCCCTGCCACCATCGAGCCCATTCCCCCACAGCTCTTGCAGATCTATCACGCGGCAAGCGCCAAATACCACGTGCCGTGGACGATTCTGGCGGGGATCAACCGGGTGGAGACCGATTTCGGGCGGGCCCTGTCCGTCTCCTCCGCGGGTGCCATCGGGTGGATGCAGTTTGAACCGGCCACGTGGGCCGCCTACAGCGTCGACGCAGACGGGGATGGCAACGCCGATCCGTACAGCCCCATCGACGCCATCTTCACTGCGGCACACTATCTGGCCGCAACCGGTGTGACAAAGCATCCCGATCAGGCAGTGTTGGCGTACAACCACTCCACGGATTACGCGCGCGAAGTGCTGCAATTGGCAGTGGTCTATCAGGCGTGGAATCCTCTCAGCCCAGAATGGGTATGGCCCGTGGCTGACAGGAACGATCCGATCCTCGGCGTCAACGGTTCAGATGGTCAACCAGAGAGCGTGCAGATTCGCTGCTCGGCTGGCGTTTCCGTGCGTGCCATCCATACGGGGACGGTCACGGCCGCAACCGGCACGGGCGTCACCCTCGATATCGGAAACGGGCTGACCGTGATCGAACAGGGGCTCCGCCCGGATGTGTCGCGGGGACAGGTTGTGGATGCT
>JAPNUJ010000102.1:0-5889 GCA_026627155.1 Bacillota bacterium
GGCGATGACCGGCCGGATGTTGATCAGCGCCTGCGGCGTGATCGAGTTCGCATCCTGGATCGACATCCGCTCCCGCACAACGCGCTCCATCCGCGAGAGCCCGATCCGAAACTGGTTTTGCAGGAGTTCCCCGACAGAACGAAGTCGGCGGTTGCCGAGGTGGTCGATGTCATCCGTCACGCCGACACCATGGAGCAAATCCATAAAGTAGCTGATCGACGCAATGATATCCGCAGGGACGACATGCTTGACCTGCTTGCCGATCTGACCGTTGCCAATTACCTTGATCGGTTTCCCGTCCTCAACTTGGCTGAAGATGCGGATCTCTTGCACGTGCATCAACGGGTCTTCTACGAGGTTGGCATCCGAACGATACGTGACCGAGTTGAGGCCGCCCTCCAGATAAGGCATCAACCGGTCGAGCAGCCGCCGGTCAACCAGTTGCCCGGCATCGGCCAGGACTTCGCCCGTTTCATGGTCGATCAACGACTCTGCGAGCCGTTGGTTCAGCAACCGATTCTTCAGATGAAGTTTCTTGTTGATCTTGTAGCGACCCACGTTGGCAAGGTCGTAGCGCTTGGGATCGAAAAAGCGAGACGCAAGCAAATTGCGGGCATTGTCCAGCGTCGGCGGTTCCCCCGGGCGCAAGCGCTCGTAAATCTCGATCAGCGCCTTCTCCGTGGAATCCGTCGCATCTTTCTCCAACGTGTTGCGCAGGTAGTCATCCTCACCCAGCAACGAAATGATCTCCGCATCGGAAGAGAACCCGAGCGCGCGCAACAGCACGGTCACAGGAATCTTGCGCGTGCGGTCAATCCGCACGTAAATGATATCTTTCGCATCCGTCTCAAGCTCCAGCCACGCCCCACGGTTGGGAATGACGGTCGCACTGAACGTACGTTTACCATTCTTGTCGACTTTCGCATTAAAATAGACGCTCGGACTCCGAACCAACTGGCTGACGATGACCCGCTCGGCGCCGTTGATGATAAAGGTTCCAGTTTCCGTCATAAGCGGGAAATCGCCCATGAAGACTTCCTGCTCCTTGACCTCGCCAGTCTCGCGGTTGATCAGACGGACCTTTACACGCAGCGGAGCCGCATAGGTGACATCGCGCTCCTTGGACTCGTCCACGCCGTACTTAGGATCCCCGAGGCTGTAATCAATGAATTCGAGTACCAGATTCCCAGTGAAGTCGGAGATCGGCGAGATATCCGCAAACATCTCCCGCAGGCCTTCGCGTAGAAACCACTCGTAAGACTTTTGCTGAATCTCGATCAAATTCGGAAGTTCCAAGACCTCCGCAACCCGGGAGTACGTTCTGCGTTCACGGCGTCCGTACTTTACCACGTGTCCCTGCAAATCGGTCACCCCTCATACCAAGTCGGCCCAGAAGCCCGCTCACAGTAGCTGGTTTAGAAAACAAAGAAAGACAAACGGGGCGCAACGGCCTCATTTCTCCCTGCAAAGCACGCGTAATATTCTTCTATTGCCAAATATCGGGCAGAATATTCAGCACAGGAGCAGACATCCCCAATATAATATTCTGCATTCGTCAACAATACCACGCCCACGTAGAGGAGTCAATCACTTTTAGCCATTCCTTCACAACAAAAAACAAAATACCCTTTGCTGCGCGCCACCGTCTCCACGGTTCGAAACAGCGAAGCGAGATACTGTTTGGCCGACTCGGCGCCCTGCTTCTTTTGCAACACCACGTACATTCGACCCGAGGCCGCCAAAACCCCGCGAGACTCGGCAAACAACCGGTACACCGTCGCTTTTCCCGCACGCACAGGGGGGTTCAAGACCACCAAGTCAAAGCGCAGGCTGGGCGGGAACGAAAGCGTCCCATCGGCTAGGAGCACTTGGACGCGATCGGCCACCCGATTCGTAACGACGTTGGCCCTGGCCAGTTCGACCGCTCGCTCGTTGACGTCGCTCATCCAGACCAGCGCGTCAAGATGAGCGCGCGCTACAGCAATGCCCACGGGGCCATACCCACAGCCAAGATCCAGCACGTGCGCGGAATCAGGGATGTGTACGTTGTCCAGAAGAACTCGCGTCCCGTAGTCGATGCCCGTGCGACTGAAAACTCCGTGATCGGTCGCAAAGAGCAAATCATGGCCCAACAGCGTGGCTCGGAAGGTCGCAGGCGCACTTTTGCTCTGAGGTTGTACCGTGTAATACTGTTCACCCACGCTCTCGCCACCCTTCGTTCATCACCCGAAAACGCAGAGTGCCCCGCCCCGAACGGTACGGAGCGAGGGAACGTCAGCGCACTACGAGATTCGGACGGGCATTACTTGATTTCGACGGTACCGCCCGCTTCTTCCACCTTCGCTTTGATGCCGTTTGCGTCGTCCTTGCTCACTTTTTCTTTCAACGGCTTCGGCGCGTTATCGACCAGGTCCTTGGCTTCTTTCAAGCCCAGTCCTGTGATCTCACGGACAATCTTGATCACGTTGATCTTGGACTGACCAGCGGCGGTCAGAATGACGTCAAACTCGGTTTGCTCAAGCGCCTCTTCTGCAACTGCGGCCCCGCCACCCATCATGGCCATCGGTGCAGCTGCCGTGACGCCAAACTCCTCTTCAATCGCCTTGACCAGCTCGTTCAGTTCCAAAACCGTCATGCCTTTGATCGACTCAATGATTTGCTCTTTAGACACGTTACTTCCTCCTTAGGATAAGTCCGGACACGCTCAGGTCCCGGACGCTTCTTTTTGATCGGCGATCTGTTTCGTCGCGTAGGCAAAGTTGCGCATCGGCGCCTGCAAGACGCTAAGCAGCATGGAAAGCAGACCGTCGCGGGACGGCAACACAGCCAGGCTCCGCACCCCATCGGCATCCACGACGCGACCTTCCACCATACCGCCTTTGATTTCCAGGGCCTTGTGGCGGAGCGCAAAGTCGTTCAGAATCTTGGCCGGGGCAATGACATCCGTCACGCCGAAGGCCACCGCCGTTGGACCTTTCAGATACTCATCCAAGCCAGCCGTTCCCGATTGTGCGGTTGCCCGCCTGGTCAGGGTGTTCTTCAGCACGCGAAACTCAATGCCTGCATCGCGAAGCTTCTTGCGCAGTTCCGTGATCTCGGCTACCGTAAGTCCACGGTAGTCGGACACGATGGTCGTCTTGCTCTCCGCCAGCTTCCCGGCGATCTCGTCGACCAGTGCCGCCTTGTCTTCCCTTACACCCATGCCTGTCACACCTCCACTAAAAGAAATAAACGGGTCTCCGTCGGTCAGGACGGAGACCCCTATCGAGAGCTCGATTCACGTCAGCGCAAGGTATCAACACACCCATCACCGCACGGAGTCGTAACCTCGGCAGGTAGGATTAAGCCCAAAGGGCACCTGCTGTCTACAGTCCGACAAGACAATCTGCATTATAACTGATCCAAGCCTACTCTGCAACCGTGGTCGCCGTGAGTCGTTGCAGGTTGAGCGGAATCCCCGGTGCCATGGTACTGCTCACGGTCACGTTGCGGATATACTGACCCTTGGCGGCAGCCGGCTTTGCCTTTTGAATCGCCTCGACGAGCGCCTGAAAGTTGCCAGCAAGCTTCTCTGCCGGAAACGAAACTTTGCCAAGCACGGAGTGAACGTTGCCAAACTTGTCAAGACGGTACTCGACCTTGCCAGCCTTGACTTCCTCGACGGCGCGTTTGACGTCGAACGTCACAGTGCCGGTCTTCGGATTCGGCATCAACCCACGAGGCCCGAGCACACGACCCAACTTGCCGACGCTCGCCATCATATCCGGCGTCGCGATCGCGGCATCGAACTCCAGCCAGCCGCCGGCCACCCGCGCGATCAGATCGTCATCCCCCACGACATCGGCGCCAGCTGCCTCTGCCTCTCGTGCGCGATCCCCTTTGGCGAACACGACAACCCGCACCGTTTGACCAGTGCCATTCGGCAACACCACCGCGCCGCGGATCTGCTGATCGTTCTTGCGAGGATCCAAACCCATCCGAAAAGCCACTTCGACCGTCGCGTCAAACTTGACGACAGACGTCTGTTTGACGAGACCGAAGGCCTCCATCGGATCATACTGCTTCGCTGCATCGATCAGTTTCGACGCATCGGCAAACTTTTTCCCTGCCATCGTAATTCCTCCTTCATCGTGGTCAACGGTAACGCCCGTTACCTCCCACACGCCGCTTCCTTGTAGTAGCGGTCGTTTGGCCGTGTCTACTCAGACACCAAAACACCCATGGAGCGCGCGGTGCCCTCGACCATCCGCATGGCGGCATCGATATCAGCGGCGTTCAGGTCTACCATCTTCGTCTCAGCGATCTCGCGCACTTTTTCACGCGTAATCGTCCCGACTTTCTTCTTGTTGGGTTCGCCAGAACCCGATTCGATACCGATCGCCTTTTTGATCAAAATCGCCGCGGGCGGCGTCTTCAGTTCAAAGGTAAAGGACCGATCTTCATACACCGTGATGACAACGGGAATCACCATTCCCGGTTGGTCCGACGTACGGGCGTTGAATTCCTTACAAAACATCATGATGTTGACACCCGCTTGACCCAGTGCCGGGCCAATCGGCGGTGCTGGAGTGGCTTTACCTGCTACAACCTGCAGCTTGATCAACTTCATCACGCGCTTTGCCACTTGGCACACCTCCCCTTCTCAAAATGTGGTCTGACGGACGCGGAGGAATCCACGACCTCCCACTACGGCACACAGGCACGCATAGCGACCGTGCAAACATAAGCTTATCGATTATAGTTTCTCAACCTGCTCAAAATCAAGCTCGACCGGCGTATCGCGCCCGAACATCGACACGAGTACCCGCACCTTTTGCTCGGTCATATCGATGTCGTCGATGCTGCCGACAAAGTTGGCGAAAGGACCATCCACGATGCGAACCGCCTCGCTGACCGTGAAGTCGAAGCGGGTTTTGACATCGTCGACCCCCATCGAGCGCATGATCGAGCGAACTTCGTTGGAAAGCAGCGGCGTAGGCTTCGAGCCGGCTCCACTGGTCCCCACAAAGCCCGTTACGCCCGGAGTGTTGCGCACGACATACCATGAATCATCCGTCATGATCATCTCGACCATAACGTAGCCGGGGTAGACTTTACGCTGTACCGTCTTGCGCTTTCCGTTCTTGATTTCCACTTCTTCTTCGGTCGGAACGAGGACGCGAAAAATCTTGTCCGCCATATCCATGGATTCGACCCGGCGTTCAAGATTGGCTTTGACCTTGTTCTCGTACCCGGAGTACGTGTGGATCACGTACCAGCTCACTTCCATTTGCGTATCCATCGTCGAGGGCGGTATGCCCGCACCTCCTCGCCATGTCGTTAGGTGCCAATGCCGAGCAGTTGGAAGCCCTGCGTCACGAGCAAGTCAAACAGGTAGGTCAACACGAACATGATGGCACAAACCGCCAAGACGGTCACTGTGTAGTTGGTCAACTCTTTGCGAGTAGGCCAACGAACCTTTTTCAGCTCGCTCCATACCCCACGAAAATACCCGACCGCCGAAGCGCCGGCTTGCTTGCGCACAACAGTTTCATCGCTGCCCAAACAAGTACACCTCCGATGTCAGCCAACGCTGTTAACGGGTCTCCCTGTGAACGCGATGGCAGTTGCAGTGCTTACAGTACTTTTTCAGCTCAAGACGATCCGGATTGTTCTTCTTGTTCTTCTTCGTCGAATAGTTCCGCTGTTTGCAATCCGTGCAGGCCAGGGTAATAATCACGCGCATCGGGGCACCTCCTCACTCCATCCACAAATACCCGAATACTCTATCACGCAGACGCCCACATGTCAAGAAACGGGTGCCGAAAAGCCTTTGCTCTCTACGCAAAAGCGACGGGTCCGACCGAAACGGAACCCGTCTTCAGGCGAGGGTCCTTCACAGTATCGACA
>JAPNUJ010000102.1:5899-8111 GCA_026627155.1 Bacillota bacterium
GCTAAACGCTTAGCCGATCCGGTCCTCCAGGTACTTCTCCAGCTTTCGTTTGACCCGCTGTAAAGCGTTATCAATCGACTTTACATGACGGCGCAAATCGACGGCGATCTCTTGGTAAGACCGACCATCCAGGTAAAGCATGAGCACATCCCGTTCCAAGCCACTCAAGAGCTCCGCCATCTTCAACTCGATATCGGAGAACTCCTCCTGATGGATCATCAGTTCCTCAGGATCGCTGACCTTCGCTCCACCAATGACGTCCATCAGCGTGCGATCAGACTCATCGTCGTACATCGGCTTGTCCAACGAAATGTACGAGTTGAGCGGCACGTGCTTCTGACGGGTTGCCGTCTTGATCGCCGTGATGATCTGACGGGTTACACAGAGTTCGGCAAAGGCCTTGAACGAAGCGAGTTTGTCATCGCGAAAGTCGCGAATCGCCTTATACAGTCCAATCATGCCCTCTTGCACTATATCCTCGCGATCCGCACCGATAAGAAAGTACGATCGAGCCTTGCCGCGAACGAATGTCTTATACTTCTGAATCAGATATTCCAGAGCCTCGTCATCGCCATAGCGCACGCTTTCCACGAGTTCCTCATCCGGGATGTCTTCTAGGTTGCGCCTGACGAAGAGGTGCATCTCCATGGCCATAGCCGTCATTCCTCCGGAGTCCATCATCCCGAACAACACCGATCGGCACGCGATCACAGCATCGCGCTCGAGGGTCAATGGGCAAGCCTAGTATACATTATGTAATCTGTCATGGTCAATGAAAGGTTTCAGGAAAGAGCCCGGCACAGGGCCCTGACCGCGGTGTGGCATACGATCCCCGCACACGTGGAAACGGCTCCGTCCAATGACGGAGCCTGTACGGGAGCCTGCATAGGACACGGCATGGAAGCGCCGAGTCATCCAGCGGCACTTTACTCCTTGTGGCCGGTTTGACTGGTGGCAGCCGCGCGACTCGCGCGTTGCCTTGTGACTTCATAAAGAAGAATACCAGCCGCCACGCCAGCGTTGAGGGAGTTCACCTGCCCGTGCATCGGGAGCTTTACCAGCAAGTCGCAGGTTTGCTCCGTCAAGCGCGCCAAGCCCGCCCCCTCATTGCCGACGACCAACACGATATTGCCTGTCATGTCGACTTCCGTATAGAGTTGCTTCGCTCCACCGGTTGCCCCGACGATCCAGAAACCCTCTTTCTTCAGTCGCTGAAGGGCCTGAACGATGTTAGGGACACGCGCGACATCCACGTGTTCCAGCGCCCCCGCGGACGCCTTCGATACGGTACCGGTCAGAGGCACTGCACGTCGCTTGGGGATGATGACGCCAGCCGCGCCGACCCCGTCCACGGAGCGCAGGATAGACCCGAGATTGTGCGGATCCTCAACCCCGTCGAGGACCACGAGCAGGCCAGGATAGGACGTCTTGGCCCTCGCGATGAGATCCTCGAGCTCGACATAAGGCTTCGCCGCGACATAGGCAAGAACGCCTTGATGACTGCGATTCGTCGCCACCTCGTCGAGTTTTGCCTTCGGAACTTGCTGGATGACAACCCCGTTCTCACGAGCCCGCGCCAACAATTCGCCCAATCCGCCGCCACTGCTGTTTTCTTGAACCAGCAACTTGTTGATCGGCCGATCGCCGCGCAGTGCCTCCATGACGGCCCGCCGCCCCGTAATAAACTCTTCGGCCGGCGACGACACCTCCTGGACCGACTCCGGGCGCGGTTTGCGGCCGGAAACCCTGCCGCGTTCAACACTCCCGCGCAGTCGCACAGACGTGCCGCGTCCTCGATCTCTGCCTGCGGTGCGATCGCTCACGCGATCACTTCTACGATCCTCCGTGCGTCCTTCGCCGCGGTCTGAGGTTCCCGCCCCAGTCGTCCGACTTCCACCGCGGCCGCCAAACCGGTCACTTCGGCCGCCGGAGCCAAAGGCCCCCCTGCGCGGCTGTCCACCCTGTTCTGAACCTCGACTTCCCGATCCCGCGCTCGTGCGCGTGGACCCTTTGCGTGCCACCACTAGTATCAGTCTCCCCTTTTGTAATCATTGCGGTGCCTGTACCCAGTGCATCTGCCGCCAGTGCATCGCTCGGCACCGCATGTGTCTCTCGGCATCGTGTGAAGATCCCGCAAGAATAATCGGCTGCGCCGTTATTCTGGATAGACGGTGACATGGCGCTCTCGCGCCACCGTCTGCCAGAAGAATAA
>JAPNUJ010000103.1 GCA_026627155.1 Bacillota bacterium
ACACCCAATCCAGCAGCGCAGACGGCGACACCGGCGATCCACAGAGCAGGCTTCTTGCGAGATTTTGTTGACATAGTCCATGACTCCTTCGACAATATGTAATGATTACGATATGACTATACCATGCGCCCTCTCTCTTGTAAAGCGTAACAATTACATTTTGTTCGTCGGCTCCCACGCCATGTCCAGCGAGCAAATTCGTCTGCGACGGTCAAAAATGGCGAACCTGCGACGTATTCTCCTTCTAAGCCTTTGGAGGAGGGGAACAATCATGGATGAGTCCATGTTCCAATCGACCCACGGGACAGGGGATAGCAACAACAGTTGGACCAGTCAGAGTAGTCGGGAGCGCGAAGCGGGTAGAGAACGGCCGGATGACATGGACACCTCCATGTCAGGAGGTCCGCGAGTGATCATTGTCAAGGATGCCTCTGTTGGCGAGCATCCATCCCACGGGTTGCGATGGGCGATCGTGGGGCTTGTGGTGGGGTTGGTGATTGCCGCTGTCTGGATGACGAGCGTCAGCGGGACACTGGGTCACCTGCAGGCTGTAACGGGACAGAACAATCAGATGTTGAACAATCAACAAGCGCACTTGAGTGCGATCAGTCAGGCTCTGGCCAACATTCAGGCGTCGCTGGCTGCTTTGTCAGCGCAGATATCGAATTTCTTCACTAGTGTGATCTCGCTCTTGAACCGCCATTTTGGTTAATCCCGTTCGTAGTCTTTGCATTCGCGGACAGGCAGTGAACGGCGGCGCTTCTCCCTGACCTGTTTATGCGCAAAAGCCCTCACCAACCGGTGGGGGCTTTTGCGTAGGCTGCGTATGGGGAAGGGGCGCCCTGTCATGGTATAGTGATGAGCATGCGATGACCGCTGGGCCGTGTTGTCGGCTCGTGAGTGGATGGGGCTCTCGGGAGAAGGAGGTGTGCCATGACGCAGCGAATCTTGGTCGCGGGTGGACTGAACGTCGACGTCAAAGGGGCCATCGGTCGCACGGACTGGGCCATGCAGACGAGCAATCCCGGCCAGATCTGGTCGACGCTCGGAGGGGTGGGGTGCAATATCGCCGTCAACCTCGCCGCGCTCGGTTGCGATGTTCAGTTGGCGGCGCCTGTGGGAGGCGATGCGGACGGTCGATTTGCCTTGACGGAGTTGGCGCACGCCGGGGTGAAGGTCGTGTCGGAACTTTGCGGGTTGGAAGGGCGGACCGGACGCTATCTCGCGGTGTTGGACGCGTCTGGTGAACTGGTGGTGGCGGTGTCGGATATGGGGATACTCGAGTCGTTCACGCCGACCGTCTATGATTCCGTCCGCCGGACTTGTGATAAACCTGCGGTCATGTGTCTAGACGCCAATTTGCGCGAGGACACGCTCCAACATGCGCTCCTTTGTGCGCAAGCGGACGGAATCCGCTCGCTGGTCGATCCGGTCTCGACGCCAAAGGCCCGGAAACTGCTGCGGTGCCTTGACTCCATTGACCTCCTTAAGCCCAATCTGGACGAGCTGGCCATTCTTGCCCGCCTGCCGGTGGCGGGCATCGCGGATGTGCGCAGCGCGGTGGCGCGGCTGTTGGGGGAAGGGGTGGGCGGGGTCATCGTGTCAATGGGGCAGGAAGGTGTATACTATCGGACGAGGGATGACGAGGGGCACGTGCTAGCCGCGGAGTTGTCCGTCATCGATGCGACTGGGGCCGGTGATGCTTTTTCGGCTGGTGTGATCGCCGGTATGGCACAACAGTGGACGCTGGCTGAGTGTGTGCAGTCGGGACAAGACTTGGCAGCACGTGTGCTGCGTTCCGTGCGATCAACCTTGACGCGAGAGGATCGTAAGGGAACCTGAAGGAGAGCGAAACGTGACAGTTCATGGGCACTTGGTTCGATATAGTGAAGAAGTGGAGCAGGCAGTAGCCGACGGGCGACCGCTCGTGGCTTTGGAGACCACGATTATTACGCACGGGATGCCGCATCCGCATAACGTGCAAACTGCGCTGTCTGTGGAGCGCATCATACGCGATGCTGGAGCCGTGCCCGCGACGATCTGCGTGGACGATGGCCATTTTCAGGTGGGCATGACGGTGCCACAGATCGAGGCATTGGCCGCCAATCCAAGTGTGGTCAAGGCGAGTCGCCGAGATTTGAGTGTCCTTCTCGCCAAGCGGATGACGGCGTCGACAACGGTTGCCGCGACCATGATTGCGGCCAAGCTGGCGGGCATCGCGGTCTTTGTCACAGGTGGCATCGGCGGGGTGCACAGGGGGGCTACGATGACGATGGATGTGTCGGCAGACCTCCAGGAACTGGGGCGCACGGACGTGGTGGTTGTGTGTGCGGGGGCGAAGGCCATCTTGGATATCGGGTTGACACTCGAAGTGCTTGAAACGCTCGGTGTACCCGTTCTCGGCTATCAGACCGATCGCTTCCCGGCTTTTTACACGCGCGACAGCGGCTACGCCGCGAGTGACCGCGTCGATACGCCGCAACAAGTGGCGGAGATCGCTTGGATGCAAAGGGAGATGGGACTTGGCGCGGGGATCCTGGTGGGCAATCCGATTCCGATGGACGCGGAACTCGATGCCCTCGGAATCGACGCGGCGATTGGTCAGGCGTTGCAAGAAGCGGCCGCGGGCGGCGTCACGGGCAAGGACGTCACGCCATTTCTGCTGTCGGCGCTCGAGCGATTGACGCATGGCGAATCGCTTCGCGCCAATGTCCGGCTGATTGAACACAATGCGAAAGTGGGTGCAGAGATTGCGGTGGCTATGTCCAGCCGCTCGTAAGTTTCGTGTATACTGAAGTGACAAAGGAACCCAATTGAGTTGTGCTGACGGGGAGGTGCCGGTCACGTCCCATTGCGCCGCGAGAGTGGCTGAGGATTCCTTGGTGTGGGTCCACGCATGCGGTTCTGTGCATGTTGTCGTGGCTACGGACCAGCGAAAGGAATTATAACCATGTCGGGTGATTCGCATGCTGAAATCGACGCGGCTGTCGCTTACATCCACCGGTACCTCCAGGAGCCTCTTTCGCTGTCCCAGTTGGCGCGGTACGTCGCCTATAGTCCTTACCACTTTTCGCGTATGTTCAAGGAGAGAGTCGGCCTCTCCCCGCAATATTATGTATCGTCCCTGAGGCTACAAAGAGCCAAAGAGTTATTGCTCTACACACAGTGGAGTATCCGCGACATCGGTCTGGACGTCGGTCAACAGAGTTTGGGCACCTTCACGACTCGATTTACCCAGCGAGTGGGCGTGACCCCCTCCAGTTTTCGGGCGTCATCCCAGCAGGCGGATCGCGGCATGGAGACGCTCCGGCGCCTGCATGACAGCCAGGCCTGGCGACTCCCTTCGACGAGCCCGCAAGCACGGATTCAAGGCGTTGTTCAGGCTGTCGAATATTTTGAGGGCATCATTTTCATTGGGCTCTTTCCCAAACCCATACCTGAGGGTCTGCCGCTGTACGGGACGGTGCTTCCGGCTCTAGGCGGGTTCAGTTTCGCCGACGTCCAACCGGGAACCTACTTTTTGATGGCCACCTCTGTATCCTGGAACATGGCTACTGCGGACTACGTGATCCCTCGCACCACGCTACGAACCCGGTCGCGAGTGCCCATCGTGGTCACTCACGGCGCGACGGTACCGGATCAGATTGTGACGTTGTTCCCGCCTCGGCTCGACGACCCGCCGATCTTGATCTCACTTCCTTTGTTGATGGATCGCTTTCTAAGCAGAATGCGCGACGCCAAGACGCCATCAGAAGTAGCACCTGCGTTATCTGACAATCGATATCGCAATTTATAAGAAATGCCACGGGACGGACTGTGCGACAATAGTGCGAGAATGTGTTGAACATCGAGCCCCATGCAGCGGGCGAAAGGATGTGCACCGTGTACCTCTTGGTGGGAACCGCCAAAGGACTATTTCGCTACCGGACAGACAATCGAACGGACTGGCACGCGCTTGGCCCTGTCCTGACGGGAGACCCCGTCTATGCCAGCGCCTATAATCCGGCGACTGGTACCGTGTACGCGGGGGTCAATTCCGAGTTTTACGGGCCTTCGATCCGTCGCTCGCACGATTGGGGTGAACAGTGGGACACGGGCGGCAGTGGACTGGCGTATGACGCCGACGACCCGGAACGGGTGACGAGGGTGTGGTCGATCCGAGTGGTAGGGGACGGTCTTTTGTATGCCGGCGTCGAGGCCAGTGGACTCTTTCGATCCACAGACGATGGGGACACGTGGTCTGAGGTCAGTGCTTTGCGTCAACACCCTACCCAGGCAACATGGGTTCCCGGGTACGGGGGCAAGTGCTTGCACACGATCGCGCCCGATCCGTTTCATCCCAGTCGCCTCTACATTGCCTGTTCCGCCGGGGGTATCTATCGCTCGGATGACAGTGGTGGCCAGTGGCGGCCGGTGAATGAGGGGATTCGGGCCGACTTTCTGCCTGACGATCAGAGGTACCCTGAGTCGGGCCAGTGTGTCCACAAGTTTTGGCTTTCGCCGACCCGTGACGGGCGCATCTGGCTGCAAAACCACGGGGGCGTCTACCGCTCTGATGATGGTGGCGACAGTTGGGTGTCTGTTGGCGAACCGTTGCCATCCGATTTCGGCTTTCCCATCGTGGGCCATCCCGTGGATCCAGACTGCGCCTACGTTCTGCCACTAGAAGAGCCGCGGTGGTCGCCGGGTCAGCAGTTGGCGGTTCATCGCACGCGCGATGGCGGACGCGAGTGGGAGCGACTTGGAGACGGGCTTCCCCAAGCCTTTACTGGCGTCCTACGCGACGCCTTTACTGCGGATGCCAGGACGTCCCTTGGCCTGTATTTCGGGACCACGTCTGGTTCCATCTTCTACTCCACGGACGAAGGGGAACACTGGCATCAGTTGGCGGAACATTTGCCGCGAATCTATTCCGTCGTCGCGGCCGAGGAATCATGATCACGGTGCACTTGCCAGCCGGTCTCGCTGATGAGTTTCGGGCGGATCCGGTGTTGACCATGACGGCACGAACCTGCGCCGAGATGCTTCAGTCGCTTGACAGCCGGTATCCGGGCATCGCATCGTGGCTGGCGGAACCCGACGGGCGCTTTCGACAGCACCTCAGTGTCTTTGTCTCGGGGCGCAGACTCGCCTCTCAGGCCGCCACGTCGACGCCTGTGGACGACGGGTCGGAAGTATGGGTCTTGCGAGCGATCTCGGGCGGATAGGATTGCATGCGATCTGAAGGGGGGGAAGTGGAGGGATCCTGCATGGCGGAGGAGTCCACAACACCACAACTCATGGCGCGGTGCACGGGTCGCTATCAACGCCAGGTGCTGCTGCAAGAGGTGGCATTGGCGGACAAAATGAGTGGTTGGTCTCGGGACGTTGTCGTCAACGGCATCGCATCAAAGTATAAGATGCTGCCCGCCGCGGTCCCATTGTGTCGGATGAATCCTTGCAACTGGGCGTGGCAAACAAGCCGCGGCCCGGATGCTTTTTCAGAAGGTCGACGTGGCTTCGGGATCATCGTTGACTGGCCCTTGGCCGCCGAGAGTATCGATTTCAGGCTGACATCGATCTCATGGTGCCAGACATCCATGCGCTGACAGATCATGATGCCAAAGATGCAAATGAGCCACATCTTCGTACTGCGGTGCTCACCCGCTTCGAGCTTGTAGTCGACCTTCTCTCAATTGTTGGAGCGCTCTGCAGTTGTCCTTCGTTTGTAGATCCCTTCGGACGCAAAGTATCGACAGAAAGGCATCGTGTCATGAGCGGCATCCAGGAGAACCAGTTTCCAGCGCCACTGCGGATAGGAGTGCTCAAACTCTACACTGCTCACCACGAGTGACTTGGAGGCATGGCGAGAATCCCTTCCCAGCCTGGGAAAGAGGGGAAGGGCATAGGGACTCTCGGAGGCCGTGAACCGGTACCAATGGACCGGAAGAAATAGCGTTCGAGATGGCTGTCCCACCCGATGTCATAGTCAGGCTGTGAATAGTCACGAGGACAGGAACACGAGTCAATGCCTTGTTCTCCACAGGCACACAAGCGCTGACGACGCGGGGGCGCGGCCGTCCGAATGGGGGTGAATCCCCAGCCGACGAGAGTGCAGAGACATCCTCGACGATGCCAAGTGAGGCAGAGACCTGCACAAATCTGTCCGGAGACAGGGACATGAGGCGATCGATTGGCAAGGAAGAGCTCGCACTAAGGCGAAGAAGGGTGCGGCTACCAAGTTTTTCATTTTTGGTTAATTGCGATCTTTTTTGTCCCATCTCCTTGCCCTTGACGGGTTTCTTGTTGCGCCTTTGTCGGATGCGTCCAGTTAGATGAGGACTGGGAGCAGACCAAAGGCGTTGGAAAGAGTCTTAGAAGGTGCCAAGGCCGAGCGCATGACCGAGAAGGAAACCACTAATGATGGCATACAGAGGCACGGGGCGCAGCAGATCGCCAAAGTCGATCACGTAGGTGCATGGCACCAGCAACCAACATGAGCAGGTAGGGGCTAAGGAGGCTGGCTGGACTGGTCGCCTGGCTGCCGACGCTCGCATACTGGTGATGCAGAATGGAGGTGTTGCCTTGATGCCACGTATTTACGACAATCGGCAGTCATCAAGAGCCATGCAGTGGATCCTAACGAGTCTATCAATATTATTGCTGTTTTCAATCTACTGTAACGTGAGCGCCTATCAACGAGCAATTAATATCCAAATCCAAGCTAAATCGGTGTTCCAACAAGCAACATATTCCTTGCTTGACGCCTTGCAGTGCATCAACAGAACTGACAGCGTGAGTCACTTTGATTCATGCGCGGGACCTGTTGATATAACGTCAGGAATATTGATCGGAATTGATTCTGAATTTAAGGACATGGGAGTTGATCATCTTTACTCCATTGGGATCTATCTTCAAGGGATTTCGGGAGTTTTGGCCGGGCGTCCTAGCTTAGCAGGAATGACGAGGGTGCAGGCCATACAGGCCTTGAGGTTTATATACGGTCAATTCCAATTCGACTTACAGCCAGGTGGATGGGTACGAGTAAATCGATTACGAAGATCCATCAGTGAAATCCATGCGTTCATGCCTTCAAACGTTCGTTCCTACTTTGCTTCCACATGGTGAATTACTCGTGAGTGTCAAATGGCGCCCACCTGTGCGGTGCAATGGTCGCTGTCTATGTTGTGGTCTGTAGTCGTCAGTTCGTCAAACCGCGTTGCGTGGGAGACCTAGGCTGGCCGCGAAGACCCGACTCAGCGCGCTGTCGGCAAACACAGGACGTTCTGTATGACTAGCGAAACATTCCCCTATCGCATTCGATTCGGGAATGAGCTGTGGCTCGATGATGAAAATGTTGTCGCTGTACTCTATCGCCTGGGGCGCGGATCAAAGCGCTGACGATCACTATCCTGTGTGGGCGCGATCCTCTCTACGAAGTCCAGGATTTCTACGAAGATCAAGACGTCGAACTGCTCTTTGGTCCCGGGGTCACGGCCGATGCACTGTGACACGACCTCCTTTTCCCTCGAGGGCGCCTATGAACGCCAAAGTCGTCGGTTGAAGTTGAAGTTTGTCTCGCGTCTACCTTACTTGTTCTCCGAAGGAGAGACGCTCAAGGACTTGGCTTGGCGGACGAATGCCTGGCAGGACGTCGGCGCCCTGCGTGAAGGGAAGGAGGCCGCGTGCTACAGGTTGCAGTGGTTCCTGCGTCCCCTGCGTCCCCTGTGTGGGAGAACCTATCACTTGCGGATTCCGAATCGTCCCCGGAACTACAAGCCGACGGGCGAGGGGCTGTTGATACTGCTCAAGCCGATCCATGTCATTTTTGATGCAAGCGGACGATTAGGGCCTCGCCCTCATGACCAGCGCACAAGCGCGTGAGGTGTTAGAAGTGCTGGACGATCGCACGGGTACGCGCGCGACCTGCATCGCCAGCCAACTTCCGTTTGAACTCTTTCACGAGCAGATGCAAGGTCCCACCGTAACGGATGCAGTGATGGACCCCATTTTGCAGCGGGCTTATCGAATCGTGATACGGGGAGAGTCGATGCGAACGCAGAAAGACCACTTGCAAGGGGACGAAACATCTGGTAA
>JAPNUJ010000104.1 GCA_026627155.1 Bacillota bacterium
ACCGCAGTGGCGGTGGCGGCTATGGCGGCGCGTCGAGTGCGGGCGGCAACCGCAGTGGCGGTGGCGGCTATGGCGGCGCGTCGAGTGCGGGCGGCAACCGCAGCGGCGGTGGCGGCTATGGCGGCGCGTCGAGTGCGGGCGGCAACCGCAGTGGCGGCGGCCGATCGTTCGGCGGGGCCACGGCCGGATCGTCGAGTGCGACGGGTGGGGCCGGTGCAGGTGCACGCAAACGCGGTGGTGGCGATCGTCAAAGTGGGACCCGCAACTTTGGGTCCGACAAGCGCGAGAACAACCGCAAGTTGCAGATGCCGCGGTCCTCGCGGCACGGGAATCGGGAGCAGGTTGTCAAAGCCCCTGAGGGCCCGCGTCAAGTTCGGGTTGACGCGCCGATGACTGTGTCGGAGTTTGCACACTTGATTCGCCGCGAGGCATCAGAGGTCATCAAAAAGCTGTTGTTCCTCGGTGTTGTCACGATGATCAACCAAGAGATTGACACGGACACGATGGCCTTGGTTGGCGGCGAGTTTGGAACGGAAGTCATCGTCGATGCCCCACGTGACCTCGAAGCAGAAGAGATGCTGCACGAGGACGTTGACGCGGCTTTGCTCGAGCACAGGGCCCCCGTCGTGACGATCATGGGGCATGTCGATCACGGGAAGACCACGTTGCTCGACGCGATCCGACAGACCAACGTGACGGCGTCCGAAGCCGGGGGCATTACTCAGCATATCGGCGCCTATCAGGTCGAGATCAAAAACAAGCGCATCACGTTCCTGGACACGCCGGGTCACGCCGCTTTTACGACGATGCGGGCGCGTGGCGCGCAAATCACGGACATCACGGTGCTCGTGGTGGCAGCGGACGACGGGGTCATGCCGCAGACGGTCGAGGCGATCGACCATGCGAAGGCGGCGGGCGTGCCCATTATCGTCGCGGTCAACAAGATCGACAAGCCTGGGGCGAACATCGATCGCATCAAGCAGGAATTGACTGAACACGGCCTTGTGGCGGAAGAGTGGGGCGGCGACACGATCTTTGTTCCGATCTCCGCCCTACAGAAGCAAGGCATCGAAGAGTTGCTGGAGATGATCTTGCTTGTGGCCGAAGTGGCTGACCTGAAAGCGAGCGTGTCCAGCCGGTCGCGAGGCAGCGTGATCGAGGCCGAACTGGATCGCGGCCGCGGGCCGGTAGCCACGGTGCTGGTGCAAAACGGAACCCTGCGCGTTGGCGATATCGTCGTGGCTGGCAACACGTTTGGCCGGATTCGCGCCATGGTCAACGATCGCGGGCGCCGTGTGAAAGAGGCGCTTCCCTCCGCGCCAGTGGAAATCATCGGCCTCTCCGATGTTCCGAATGCTGGTGACCCGTTTGTCGTCTACGACGATGAACGCACGGCGCGCCAAGTGTCCGAGCGGCGCACCTCGCGGCAACGTGTGGAGGAACTCGGCGCCACGTCGCGCGTCACCCTTGATGACCTGTACAAACAGATTCAAGAGGGTGAAGTGAAGGACTTGAACCTCATTCTGAAGGCCGATGTTCATGGGTCTGAGGAAGCGGTTCTGGGCGCCTTGCAGAAGATCGACGTTGCGGGCGTGCGAATCAAGGTGATCCACAGTGGGGTTGGCGCCATCACGGAATCCGACATCCTGCTTGCCTCAGCGTCCAACGCCATCGTGCTTGGCTTCAACGTGCGCCCTGAAGTGAACGCCGCGAAAGTGGGCGAGACGGAGGGTGTCGACGTTCGCTTGTATCGCGTCATCTACAACCTCGTAGAAGAAATTGAGGCCGCCCTCAAAGGAATGCTTGATCCGGTCTACAAGGAAGTCATTCTGGGTCGCGCCGAGATTCGCCAGCTGTTCAAGGTGTCGAAGGTGGGGACCATCGCTGGCGCGATGGTGACGGATGGAAAGATTGTGCGAGATGGCAGCGTGCGCCTGATTCGTGGCGGCACTGTGGTGCACGACGGGAAACTCGACACGCTGAAGCGGTTCAAGGATGATGTTCGCGAGGTGGCAACCGGATACGAGTGCGGCCTGACGCTGGAACGCTTCAACGATATCAAGGAAGGGGATATTGTAGAGGTGTTCAAGATGGAGGCAGTCAAGGCGGACTGAGGTCCGCCAAGACGTCGCCGAGTGGAGGGATTCGTGTGAAGATTCGGGGAGAGCGCATCGCGCTGGAAATGCAAAAAGAGATCAGTGACATCATTCGCCTTGGCGTCAAGGACCCGCGTGTTGGCTTTTTGACCGTCACCGCGGTGGAAGTGTCGACAGACTACACGCACGCCAAGGTGTTCATCTCGGTACTCGGAGATCAAGAGGAACGTGAGCGCACCATGCAAGCCTTGCAACGTGCGAAAGGGTACATTCGCAGCGAGGTGGCGCGCAGGATCAGGTTGCGCGTGACGCCGGAATTGCATTTCAAGCTCGACGCGTCGATAGACTACAGTTCGCGGATCGGTCAAGTGCTTCATGAGATTGCTGCGCGCGAGGGCACTTCGACCGCCGAGTCGGTGGGGGGAACCGACGAGGATGGGTAAGCTGGACTATGAAAAGGTACTCGCCAGACTGGGCCAAGGGCCCGGACCGCTCTTGATCATCTGCCACATCAGCCCCGATGGCGACGCGATAGGTGCGGCTTTAGCGGTCGCACACTACTGCGAGGGCGAGGGCCGGGACTATGTGCTCGTCAACGACGATCCCATCCCGGCGCGGTATGACTTTCTCCCATACGCGGAGCGCTTTCGCCTGAGCGCAGCGATTGCGGAGCGGTTTGCTCAGGCGGTGGCGGTCGACTGTGCGGATGAACGCCGCATGGGAAACGCAGCGTCGCTGTTTGCTAAAGACTGCGAACTGATCAATATCGATCACCATGATACGAACTCTGGATTTGGTGACTATTCCCTTGTGGAGGGCGAAGCTGCGGCGACGTGCCTCGTGTTGTATCGGATGATGCGCGCAAGCGGAACGCCGATCGGCCGCGCCATGGCTTTGTGTCTCTATACGGGAATTGTCTTCGACACCGGTGGGTTTCGCTACAACAATTCCACGCCAGAGATCCATCTGGCGGCCGCGGATTTGTTGACGCGCGATATCGAGCCGTTCATGGTGGCGGATCGCGTGCTTGAGGCGTTGACGCGTGAACAGGCTGAACTGATCCGCCTCGGGCTGGCGACCTTGACGATCGATGATCGCGGTCGCGTGGCGCATGTTGCGGTGGACCGCCAGATGTTGCTCGCCGCAGGGGCGGATGAGGGAGACGCAGATGTGTTACTCCCTTTTACCCGCTCGTTGTCAGGGGTCGAGGTGGGGTTACTGTTTCGGGAACGTCCCGACGGATCGGTGAAAGTGTCGATGCGGTCTCGCGATCGGGTGGATGTCGGTGCCATTGCCCTCCATTTCGGCGGGGGCGGGCACGTGCGTGCGGCAGGGTGTAACTTTCCGGGACCTCTTCATGACGCGGTGTCGTTGCTCTTGCAGCGTGTCAAGTCAGAAGTGGCCGCCGCGTTCGGAGAGTGACTCGGCTTGGGTGCAGATGTGGAAACAAAGGTCAGGTCTGCCGTGGGGAATCCGTCAGGGATTGTGATTCTTGACAAACCTGCGGGCATGACGTCCCAGCAGGCGGTCAGTCGCGTCAAGCGCATGCTCGGTGTCAAGAAGGCCGGGCACAGCGGCAGCCTCGACCCTGCGGTCACTGGTGTCTTGCCCGTCCTGTTTGGCAAGGCCACGCGGTTGGCAGAGTATGTTCAGGACTTGGACAAAGAGTACGAAGCCGTCGCCCGCTTTGGCTGGTCTACCGATACGCAGGATGGATCTGGAGCTGTCTTGGCGGTGGGGGATGCCTCGACCTTGCGTTGCGAAGCGATCGGCTTGGCTCTGTCCGAGTTTGTCGGCGGTATCAGCCAGGTTCCGCCACAGTACTCGGCGCTCCATGTCGATGGCGTTCGCGCTTATGAGCTCGCCCGTCGTGGGGTGGTTGCCGATCTGAAGGCGCGGCCCGTGCAGATCGATCGGATTGAACTCCTCGCTTGTGAACGTGACTCACAAGGAACTGTCTCCGCCCGATTTAGAATCGCTTGTGGCAAGGGCACCTACGTTCGGACGATTTGTCACGATCTCGGGGTGAAGCTCGGTGTGCCCGCGCACATGGCGTCTCTCGTCCGCTTGCGCTCAGGGCCCTTCGGGATCCAGGAGGCTCACGGGTTTGCCGAGTTGGAACGCGATCCGTGTCCCTGCATCCTGTCCATGGATGCAGCGGTGCGGCATTTGCCGCTTGTTCATGTCGATGGCATGACGGCGCAAAAGGTGGCTCACGGCTCGAGTTTCGAGACCGATGTGGAGACCCTTGGGTCAGGTAGCGGAGATCTGCGAGTGCATGGCCCTGATGGGGACCTGATCGCCATTTACGCGTGGGATGGTGTAGAGCAGGACGGTACGGGTACTGTTACCGCACGCAAGGTTCTGGCGGCACAGGAGGAACGGTTGTGATGGATGGGTTTGTCGTAAGAAGGCTTTCGGCTCCTGTTGCAGCGTCAGTCCAGCCGATGGACAGGGTCCTTGCCATTGGCAAGTTTGACGGGTTGCACAAAGCGCATCAGGCAGTCATTGCCCAGGCCATCGTTCGTCAGAATGAGGGACGAGGCCGGGTGGCTCTGTTCACTTTCAGCCCTCACCCGAGGTATGTGTTGCAAGGCGATTCAGCTTATCTTCGGTGGCTGACACCTGAGGCTGAGCGCGGGCGAATTGCGATGGAGTATGGGGTGTACGAGTCCTTTGTCACCACCTTTGATTCAGCGTTCCAGGCGCAGACGGCCGAAGAGTTTGTCGAGCACTATCTCTTGCCACTGGGTGTCAAACACATCGTGGTCGGTTACGACTTTCGTTTTGGACGGAGTGGCGCGTACTCCACGCGGGATCTGGCGCGGATTGCCAGTGCACATGGGGTCGAGTGTGATGTGGTCGAGCCTGTCGATCTCGACGGGATACCGGTAAGCAGTTCGCGCATCAGGGAGCACCTGGCTGATGGGCATCCGGAACGAGCGGAGGCATTGCTGGGCCGGCTGTTTGAGGTGCGGGGGAAAGTCATCCGTGGTGATCAGCGTGGCCGAACGATTGGCTATCCAACCGCCAACCTGCAACTGACAGAGCCGTTTGTCATCCCCAGAGAGGGGGTCTATGCCGTGCGCTGTCGTCTTGACGGCAAGACGTCAAACGTGGGGATGATGAATATCGGTCGGCGTCCGACCGTCGAACAAAACGGGGGATTGAGCCTCGAAGTCCACCTGTTTGACGTTTCTGCCGATCTGTACGGGCGCGAGGTGGTTGTCGGTCTGATCGGCCGGACGCGCGATGAACGCCGATTTTCATCGCTGGAGGAGCTCAAGGCTCAGCTCGGTCGAGATGCCGTCGAATCGCGATTATTGGCTGCGCGCTTTACGTGATGGGTTCAGACGTGTATACTGATAAAGATTGTGCCATACTGTGCAGTGAGAGTCCGCTACCGCTTGGTTACCCGTCACTCCGCCGGCTACTGGGCAGTCAGCAAAAGTATGGACTGATTCTAGGAGGAATCCAGACATGGCAACAACGCCGGAACGCAAGACAGAAATCATCGAGTCCTTTGCCGTCCACGAGAACGACACCGGATCTCCGGAAGTGCAGATCGCGCTGCTGACGGAGCGCATCAACTATCTGAACGAACACTTTCGCACACATAAGAAAGATCATCACTCGAGGCGTGGACTCTTCAAGATGGTTCACCGCCGGGCTCACCTTTTGCGTTTTTTGCGTGAACAGGATATCAATCGTTACCGGACACTGATCAACCGTCTGGGACTTCGCAAGTAAGGAGCGGGCTTGCCCGCTTTTTCTTTATATCGGACAGGCTGTCTGCTTCGGCACTGCGCCCCGGTGGATGGTCCTGAAGCAAAAGGGGATACTCGCAGTGGTTCATACACAAAAGACCGTTCTCGGCGGACGCACGCTGACCCTGGAGACGGGGCGCCTGGCGAAGCAGGCCAGTGGCGCCGTACTCGTGACCTACGGTGAAACGGTGGTCCTTGCCACCGTAACCGCCTCAAAAGATCCGAAAGACCTCGACTTTTTTCCGCTGACTGTGAATTATGAAGAACGTCTCTACGCAGTGGGCAAGATCCCGGGCGGGTTCATCAAGCGCGAGGGCCGGCCGAGCGAGAAGGCGATTCTTTCCAGTCGCTTGATCGATCGCCCGATCCGTCCGCTCTTTCCTGACGGGTTTCGCAACGACGTACAGGTCGTCGCGATGGTCATGTCGGTGGACCAAGACTGTGCTCCGGAAATCGCGGCCATGATCGGCGTGTCCGCGGCCTTGGCTGTCTCTGACGTGCCTTTCGATCATCCCATAGCAGGCGTAATCGTCGGGCGCACCCGTGACGGATTCGTCATCAACCCGACCACAGCGCAGGCAGAAGACAGTGATTTACATCTCGTCGTGGCAGGTACGAGCGATGCCATCATGATGGTCGAGGCGGGTGCCAAGGAGATCTCCGAGGCGGATATGCTCGAGGCGATCATGTTTGGCCACGAGGAGATCCGCCGCCTTGTGTCGGTCATCGAGGCCTTCCGGCACGTTGCGGGCAAGCCGAAGATGCCGATCGTCTTGCATGAATTGGATGCGGCACTCACGGCCGAAGTGAGGGCGTACGCGTCTGAACGGATGCAGACCGCGATCTACCAGGCGGAGAAGCATGCGCGTCAAGATGCGATCGATGCCGTGATCAAAGAGACGAAGGCGGCCCTGCTGGAACGGTATGCGGATCAAGGGTCTGCGATCTCGGAAATCCTTCACGACCTGGAGAAAGAGGTCGTTCGCGCTGCGATTCTGGATCAAGGCATGCGTCCGGATGGCCGCGCGCTTGACGAGATCCGACCGATCTCCGTCGAGGCTGGTGTTTTGCCGCGGACGCACGGGTCCGGGCTGTTCACGCGTGGTCAGACGCAGGCGTTGTCCATCTGCACCCTGGGCGCTCTGGGCGACGTTCAGATCCTCGATGGCATTAGTCCCGAAGAAAGCAAACGGTTTATGCATCACTACAACTTCCCACCGTTTTCAACAGGGGAGGCGCGCCCTTTGCGTCCCCCGAGTCGCCGGGACATCGGTCACGGTGCCCTCGGTGAGCGGGCGCTCGAGCCCATTATCCCCAAAGACGACGTGTTCCCGTACACGATTCGGCTTGTCTCGGAAGTGCTCGAGTCCAACGGTTCGTCCTCACAGGCGAGCATTTGTGGATCGACGCTGGCTTTGATGGATGCCGGCGTCCCCATCAAGGCACCTGTTGCCGGCGTGGCCATGGGCCTTGTCAAGGAAGGCGACCGTGTTGCGATCTTGACTGACATTCAGGGGCTTGAGGATCACCTCGGGGATATGGACTTCAAGGTGGCGGGGACGGCACAGGGGGTAACCGCCCTGCAGATGGATATCAAGATCGGCGGCATTGATCGTCAGATTCTGAAGACGGCGCTGGAGAAGGCGAATGCAGGCCGGCTGTTCATTCTCGACAAGATGATGGAGGCCATTGCCGCTCCGCGCGAGCAGTTGTCGCGCTTCGCACCACGGATTATCACCATGAAAATCAACCCGGACAAGATTCGGGAAGTGATTGGACCAGGCGGTCGCGTCATCAACAAGATCATCGAGGAGACCGGGGTCAAAATCGATATCGAGCAAGATGGGCGAGTGTTCATTGCCGCGACCGACGTGGTGGCGGGCGAGAAAGCGCAGGCCATGATCGAAGGGATCATCCGCGAGGTCCAAGCGGGTGAGACCTACGAAGGCAAAGTCATGCGGGTTGAAAAGTATGGTGCCTTTGTGGAGATCTTGCCGGGTAAAGAAGGGCTTGTGCATGTGTCGCAGCTGGGGGCTGACCGCGTGGCTCACACCGAAGATGTCGTGAAGGTGGGAGATCCCCTGCGCGTCAAGGTGACCGAGATCGATGCACAGGGTCGAATCAACT
>JAPNUJ010000105.1 GCA_026627155.1 Bacillota bacterium
GTCTCTTTGCGGTTCCGGGCCGATTGGAAACGATCAGGAACGATCAGGTCGGTGTTCTGGGTCGCGGTAGGAAAATGTCGCACAACACGTCCCGCGACTGGTCCCCACGACGTCATTGCCCACCGTCTTGACCATGATCGCGCTGGCAGTGCAATGCAAAGACTGGTTGTACACGCATTCTTCGACGGCACACTTGACTGCGCTTGGCATCGGCACTCACCCCCACAAGTAGCATGTGCCGGTCCCCGGGACGCTATGTGTCTCAGTCGCTGACAAGCTTTCCTGGGTTTAGAATCTGCAGCGGGTCCAGCAAGTGTTTGATGTCGCGCATGAGGCTAAGTGAATCCTGGTGTTCGATGATCTGAAAGCGGCGTTTTCCAAGTCCCACACCGTGTTCGCCGGTGCAGGTGCCGCCGACTGCCAGGGCATGCTCGACCAACTTCTCATGGATGTGATAGGCCGCGGCGACCTCTGTGGCCTCGTCCGGGTTCACGACAAGCACGGCGTGAAAGTTGCCGTCGCCGACGTGGCCCACGATGCCGCCGGGGACGTCCGATTGGTCAATCAGCAGGCGAGCGTTTTCGACTGCGTCGGCGAGCTTCGATAACGGCACGCACACGTCGGTGGCGAGGTGGCGTTTCCCAGGGTACTGGGCAGTGAAGGCAGTGGCAGCCACGTGGCGAGCGTCCCATAACCGTCGCCGCGCTTCCTCTGATTCGACAAATTCGAACACTGCGCATCCCTCGCCGAGACAAATCTCGCGCACAGGTTCGATTTCTTGCGCCAGCCCGGCTTTGGTTCCGTGGAACTCGAAAAACAGGGTGGGCACTTCGGGGTAGTCCGTTCCCTTAAAGCGGTTGACGCCGCGCAGGATCTGCGGATCGCACAGCTCCATTCGCGCGACGGCGACACCGGATCCCATAATGGCGGTCGACGCGCGCACACAGGCAGCCACGTCGGAGAATGCGGCGCGCGCGGCCACGACCTTCTCCGGCAATCCGAACACGCGCAGCCACAATTCGGTGAAAATCCCCAACGTGCCCTCCGAACCCACAAACAGTCCCGTCAAGTGATAACCCGAAGAGGACTTGGCCGCGAGGGACCCGGTATGAAGCACGCGTCCGTCCGACAGCACGACCTTCAGTGCCCGGACTTGGTCCCGCATCACACCGTAACGGACTGTCGTGGTGCCGCTTGCATTTGTTGCCGCCATGCCACCCACCGACGCGTTGGCACCCGGGTCCACCGAAAAGAAGAGCCCGTGCCGCCTTAGCGCTTCGTTGAGTTGATCCTTTGTGACACCCGGCTGCACGCGGACCAGAAAGTCGTCTGGACGGATTTCGAGGACGCGGTTCATGCGCATCAAATCGAGACTGATCCCGGCCCTCACGGGAATGGTGTGGCCTTCGAGGCTGCTGCCCACGGCGAAAGCCGTGACCGGTATGCGTCTGTCATGCGCAAACCGCATGACGGCCACCACATCCTCGCTTGATTCGGCAAATACGACGACATCGGGCAGCACAGGGGTATGGTAGGATTCATCCTGCGCATGGTGAGCGCGCTCCGTTTCGTTGACCGTGACTTGATCAGGGCGCAGAAAAGCCCGCAGGTCTTCGACGAGGTTCAATGGCTGTCTCCACCTCTCTCTGTCTTGCTGAATACTTCCTCCATTATACTCCCGGAGCCAGCGAGATCGGCCGAACGGAATTCGCCATGATTTTGTGCCAGCGCCGACACATTCTCTATGCGTCCGGTTCGATAAGAAGTATAATAAGATTCGGTATGTTTTTAGTCAGTGAGGGATGCTCGATGCGTCGACCCGTCGTGTTGGTGTTGGTGTGGGTGTTGGTGGGCATGCTGCTCGTTGCCACGGGGCTTGGTCTTGCACTCCGCAGTTCCATCGGGAACGAGCGAACCGATCAACAGAGACTGTGGGCGATTGCGTCGTTGTTGCATGCGCCTGGAGACACCACCACGCAAACCGTCGCGACGTCGACCGTTCCTGCAGCCTGGAAGATGCGGGCGCAGATTCAGGAACTGCTCTCACAGGGTGAGAGCAACCAGACCGTCCTGGCGACGATCGAGGCGGAGTACGGGCCAAGCTCCCTGGCGGATCCGTCGGCTAGCGGCTTTGGCGTCTTCGTCTGGGTTCTCCCTGTGTTATTTTTAGCCATCCTTGCGCTCGGCCTCGTTGTGGCGCTCGTGTGGCTTCCAAGGCGTCGGTCCGCACGCAGCGAGAGGGTGGCGGCGGAGGGCGGTGATGGCAGCGTCAACGTGCTTCCGGAAGACTGGCGCCAGTATCTGTAGTGGTCACGCGACTTTGGGAGGGAGGAAAGCAAGTGACAGCTCGCACACGGCTTTGGATTGCATTCGGTTTTGTGGCCACGGTCATCGTTTGCCTGATTGCGGTGGGTGTGGCCAAGTCGATGAGTTACGATTTGACGGTGGCGCAGGTTCTTGGTGCCCGGCCAGGCCCGGAAGTACCCGTGACTGTAAGTGGGCAGATCGTCGGGGGCACGGTGTCGTGGCTGCCCAATCATGAAAGCCTGACGTTTGCCATCCACGACCAGGGGCAGTCGGGTGAACTGTACGTGACTTATCACGGTTTGCGACCTGATGACTTCACCAACGGTTGGCCAATCGTCGTATCCGGAACCGTGGAGCGCTCCGGTGTGCTGGATGCCACACAACTGCTCATCAAGTGTCCGTCCAAGTACACGGCGGGGTCGAACTCGGATACCTATACCTCCAGCAATACCTAGAAGAGTATAGATGGAACATCCAGTCGTCATTTTATGGTTCTTTTCGAATCAGGAGGTCTGACATGTTGGTCGGGGATGTCGGCCGCAGCGCTCTGTTTTTGCTGATCTTTGTCGTACCCTGTTCGTTGATCCTCGGGATCGGGTCGGTTTGGCGCAAGAGTCTGCGTTTGGGAACGGCGGCACGCTGGTCCGTCGTGGTGCAGTTCGCCTTGATCGCGGTGGCGTCGGCCTGTCTGATCGATCTGCTGGTCACGCTGAATTTTCGCTACGTGTATGTAGCCGATTACACGAGCCGCGGTCTTGAATTGCTTTACCGCATAGCGGCGTTCTGGGGTGGCGATGCGGGTTCGCTGTTGTTATGGGTACTGGTGTTGTCTCTCTACCTCCTGGTGGCAAGTCGCATTCGCCATGTCCACAGTGAGCAGATGATTCCCGCCGTGATTGCGGTGATGTCCTTTATCTTGTTATTTTTCGTCCTCGTCCTCAATTTTGTCGCCAATCCCTTCGTCGTGTCGGCCGTCGCACCAGCAAACGGCAATGGCCTGAACGCCTTGCTGCAGAATCCTGGCATGACCGTGCACCCCGTCAATCTGTACCTTGGCTATGTCGGGTTTACGGTTCCGTTTGCCTATGGCATGGCGGCGCTCTTTCTCAAGAAGACGGATGCCGTCTGGCTGACTGTGACCCGCAAGTGGACCTTGATTTCGTGGCTCTTTCTCAGTTGTGGCATCCTCTACGGCGCTCGTTGGTCCTACGAAGAACTGGGGTGGGGTGGCTACTGGGCGTGGGATCCCATTGAAAATGCGGCACTGATGCCTTGGATTGCCGCGACGGCCTTTTTGCACTCCGCGATCATTCAAGAGCGGCGCGGGCAACTGAAAAAATGGAATATCGTGCTGGTGAGTCTGACCTACCTCCTCACGATCTTCGGGACCGCGCTCACCCGTGGTGGACTGCTCTGGTCCATCCATGCCTTCGCCAATGGGCCAGTGGGAACCGTGTTCATGTCGTTTGTAGGCGTCATGTTTGTACTGACCGTCGCGATGATCGCGTGGCGGTTCCCGTCGCTCACACCGGACGTCCGCTTTGAAGCGGCGGTCTCGCGCGAGACCGGATTCATGATGAACAACTTGCTGTTTATCGGGGCGTTGTTCGCGGTGTTCTGGGGAACGCTGTTTCCCATTATCTCGGAGGCCGTGACCGGGTCGCAGATGCTCGTCAGCGGCCCGTTTTACGACTCGGTCGTGCTGCCCATCGGCGTTGCCCTGGTTTTGTTGATGGGCGTGGGTCCGCTCTTGGCGTGGCGACGGTCGCAGTTGGGCCGACTTGGCGCGATGCTTGTCTGGCCTTTGATCGCGGCGATCGGCATTGGTGTGTTCACCTACGCCCTGGGCTACCACAATCTCCTGTCGCTGGTGTCTTATATGGCTGCAGGGTTTACCGTCGTCGCGACCTTCATGGAGTTTATCCGCGCTGCCGTGGCACGCAAGCGCGTCACGAACGATCCGCCGCTGCGGTCGATCTACAGACTTGTGGCGAACAACCGCCGCCGCTATGGGGGCTATGTCGTCCATATGGCCGTGGTCATCATGGTGCTCGGATTTGCAAGTACGGGCGCGTATGCCAAGCAGATCACGGCCAACATGGCCCCCGGTCAAAGTGTGTCGGTCGGTGACTATCTGCTGACGTTTCTCGGCCTGCGAACTGTGGACAGGCCTGGGAAAGAGGAGTTGCAAGGGGAGATGCTCGTTCAGACGCTGCATCCATTTGCCACGCTCGGGGTGCTGCTGCCCAGTGTCGATTTCTTTATCAGTGGGGATCAGCCAACGACTAACATGGGGCTGTACAGTTTGCCGCTGGACGACCTGTACGTTGTTCTCGATGGATCGGATTTCAAGACGGGCCAGTCGTTGTTCGAGATTCATCTGAACCCACTTGTCGGCTTCATCTGGTTCGGGGGGTATCTTTATGTGGCCGGAACCTTTTTGAGCTTGTGGCCTGAGCGTCGCAAGGGACGCACTCGAGCGCTGGCAAGGCGGGGACGTGAGGCCGCTCTGGTCGATCTCGCGGACCTTGAGTACGACTTTCGCATGGGCAAGATAGACGAGGCGTCGTATCAACAGACCCGCTCGCTGCTCGCTGGCGCGGCGGCTGATCGCGACCCGTCGATCAGCGGGCGGTCCCGTCTCGAGCAAGAGCTCGCGGCGCGTCTTGCCGTGGCACCCGTCAAGGGGGAGTCGTGATGGCGAACCTGCGCGCAAGACGGGGAACGCGGTGCTGGTCGGGGACGCTCGGACTGCTGCTTCTGTTGATGATGACAACATGGGTGTTGCAACCTGTCCCAGCGCACGCCGACACACTCTCGCAAGCTGTGTACATCAGTGCCATCGAGATCGTGGCCATCCCTTCGAAAGACGGGAACACGGCGGAGATTGTCGAGACCGTGGCACTGCACAATGGCACGGGAAGGCCCACAGCGTTCGCCGTTACCGTGCCACAGGGCGCGACCGACCCCGGCTTCATTGCGGCGCAGAGCAAGGGCTGGTTCTACGGAAAGGGCGCATTTGTCAACGAGCGCGTGCCAAGCGGAAACTCGACGCTCGTCGTCAGCATGCAAGCGGCACTGGGCGGACAGTCCGCGGACTTGACGTTCACTGAACCGGTGAACGTGCAGGCGCTTTTCCTGATCGTTCCGCAAGGCGGACTCTTCGTGTCAGCGCAAGGGGGCTTTCTGACGTCATCGGACACGTTTGTCACCGGCGATGTGACCTACCGGCGTTTCACCAAGTTCGACCTTCAGGCTGGTGTGCCTTGGTCGATGAGTCTGACGTTGCTTCCGACGGCGGGCGGGCGGCAGACGCCTTTACCGCGTCACCAGCCGATCCTGAACGCGTACAGTAGCCACTCAGTCGATCTCGAGGCCACTGGCAACCTGTTGCTGGCCGTCGCGATCCTGGTCGTGGGCATGATCTCGATTCGCCGCTCGGGTGTCGGGGATGGGTCGATGGGACGCGAGGGACGGGAACGTCGCGCGCGGCTGTTGGCACGTCGCGAGGTAGTCATGCGTGAGTGGACAGAGTTCGAACGCTCGCATGTGTCGCTTTTATCGCCTGCAGCCGATGCGGTCGCCTACCAGACAAGTCGCGAGCAGTACATCGAGCGAGCGCTTGCGATCGATCACGAACTGCAGGCCCTGGATCCGGGAGGCGAGTGACGTGACGGCGATCGTCGAACTCGATGGTGTGGGAAAAGACTATGCTGAGCGCTTCATTTTGAGCCATGTCGATTTCAGACTGAATGCTGGCGAAATCATCGGCCTGACAGGGGCGAACGGCACGGGGAAGAGTACCCTCCTGCGCATCATGGCGGGGCTCTCCAAACCAAGCGAAGGTCGGGTATGGCTGTTTGGCCAGGAGCCGGGGCCGAGGTCGCGGTCCAGGATTGGTGTTTTGTTGGAGGCGGGCTTCCTCTACGGCGATTTGACGGCCCGTGAGACTCTGTTGTACTACGGCCGTCTGTACGGGATCAAGCGCCCGGCGGATGCGGCCAATGAGTGGCTGGAGCGAATCGAGTTGACCCGGGACGGGGATGAACTGGTCAAGACATTCTCCAAGGGCATGCGCCAGCGGCTCGCCATGGCTCGTGCCGCGTTGCACCAACCCCGTTTGTTCCTGTTGGATGAGCCGTTTGACGGGTTGGATCAGCGACAGTCGGAGCGCCTGGCGCGCTGGGTTCGCGAGTGGGGAGAGGCCGGGTGCGGTGTCGTGTTGATCAGTCATGACGAGCGCATGGTCGCGTCCTTGAGTACCCGGATCGTACGCATGGAGCGAGGCATGCTACGCGAAGTGGGGAAGGAGAATAGGGCGCCGTGACGATATGGAGAGCCGTATGGACCATGGCCAGGAAAGACGTGGCCATCGAGGCGCGAGGAAAGGCGCTCTACCTCGCCGCTGTTTCCTATGGTGCTTTGACCGTCATTTTACTTGGCTTCTCCGTGGGTCAACAAAGGGGATTGCCAGCCAGTTGGGCCAGTGGTACGCTTTGGCTGGTCGAGGTGCTCGCGGCCCTGACCAGCTTCACCAGACTGGAGGACAAGGAGCGCTGGGATGGAGGCGCGATCGGTGCTATGGCCGCACCGGTTGACCGGAGCGCTGTGTTTTTCGCCCGCGTTCTCGGTAATCTTCTGTTCGTCTATGCCGTGGAATGCGTCACGATCCCCTTGTTCCTTTGGGTCCTTGGCGTGGGCTGGCCGGTGGACGGTGTCGCCTTTGTTCTGGCTGTGCTGCTCGGAACGGTAGCCTTTGTGTCCCTTGGCACGTTTTTGACTGCGGTCGTTGCTGCGAGCAGTTTGCGAGAAATCCTTGCGCCCGTGCTCCTGATGCCGCTGGCCGTTCCGCTGTTTCTCGCCTTGGTATCGCTGACCGCTGCGGATTTTTCGCCACCCGACCCGTTTTTTCACGCGAGTGTCTGGTGGGTTGTACTGGCCGGCTATGCGGGCGTCTTCCTGGTCTTGCCCGGGTTGCTATTTGAGATCATCGTGGAGGTGTAAGGCTGTGAAGTGGCGGATTGCGGCCGTTGCCATGCTTTGTATTGCCGGTTTGTTCAGCTTCTACTTGGACTTTATTTGGTCGCCTCCTGAAGCCCAGATGGGAAACGTCGTGCGGATCATGTACTTTCACATCGCTAGTGCCTTGGATGCCTTTCTTGCTTTTGGCGTCGTTGCGGTGGCAGGGTTTATCATGCTCGTCTTGCGTTTTCGTCGACTGAGTGGTTTTGTGGCGCGCCCTCGCACCGGCGTGTTGGCGCTCGTGTTTGATCCCTGGGCGTGGGACCGACTGGCGCTCTCGTCCGCGCAGATTGCACTCGTTTTTACGTCGTTTGTCTTGGTCTCCGGCTCGATCTGGGGTGCCGCCGTGTGGAACACGTGGTGGACGTGGGATCCGACGCTGACCACCACGCTGATTCTCTGGTTTCTCAATATCGGCTACTTGCTTCTGCGATCCTCCATCGCGGATCGTGGGCGCGCGGCCACGGTTTCGGCCGT
>JAPNUJ010000106.1:0-3161 GCA_026627155.1 Bacillota bacterium
GTTATCCCGATCGGCCAATGTTCGCTTGCGAGTTGCCAGCTAGAATCCGAACATGACACAATGTCAAGATGAGACGAACTATCAAGACGTTTGCAATCCTTGTGTCGACGACCATCCTGCCCTTATCGCTTTGTATCGAAACAGCATGGGCCCCAGACGCCATGTGGCCTGTCCTATGCACTCTTTATGCCTTGTTGCTTTGGCCGATCATCCCGTGGGCCGTCCTGACCGTTCACGCAAGAACGTTCTGGACTGTCACGCTGATCACCGCACTGTTGTTTTCGCATCACTGGCCAATGGCAACGCTGTATGTAGCCGCACTGTTAAGCGTCCGCATCGCCTGCCTCCGTTCCCGACAGGCATCAAGTCTTAGCGTTCCCAGCCCACTGAAGCATACGGCTTACGTACTTCAAGGAGGGCCTTCACGATGGCTTAACCATCATTGGACAACCACAAGTCAACAATTTGCGGTTGACCTCATCGTCATCGACACCCTAGGCCGACGAGCAATCGGCCTATACCCTGCAGAACCAGAGGCCTACTTTTGCTTTGGTGCCGACGTCGTCTCCCCGATCGACGGCACGATCACACTCGTTGACGCGAGGCATGCGGACCAGCCGATCGGATCCGCAGACGAAGCACACCCCGCCGGCAACCTCCTCATCATTGAAGATGAGACTGGACGACGTCTAGTGCTCGCTCATCTTATGCAGGACTCCATCATTCGGCGCACCGGAGACAAAGTGAAGCGAGGGGATCTCCTCGCCAAGGTGGGCAACTCGGGACGCTCGAGCGAACCCCACTTGCATTTGCACGCCGAGCAACGCCGGTCCGGCCAGTGGCAGTGTATCCCATTGCGCATCGCAAATCGCGCCGTTTGGCGCAACGCCATCCTGCGGCAAGACCGGAGCGCCAAGTGGTCATAGGAGACGGATGCCCGCAAGCGCCCCCGTGGTTAGTGAATATACGGGAGGTGGATGTCAAATCGCGACCAGTTTGGCCCCGTCGACAACTCAAGATGTCCGTGACAGCGGTCGACCGTCTTGCGAACAAGGTAGAGCCCATAGCCGCGGGACTCACCTTTGCTCGAATACCCCTTTTCGAACACCTTGTCCATGAGCTGTTCCTGGATGCCGCCGCCGTTGTCCCACACTGAAATCATCAGTATCTGCTCTGCGTACCGCAGCGAGAGCGAGATCTGCTTGTGATCGACGGCTTGAACGGCGTCAAAGCTGTTGTCGACAAGATTCCCGACAACGGTAATGATGTCGTCGATCGTGTCAGGGCACTGCGGAGGGAGGAGAACGCCATCTGCAGCGATGTTGAACTGGACGCTGTGTTCCCGCGCCAGACTCAGCTTGCTGAGAAGGAATCCCGCTAGAATCGGGTCCTTCACATGGCTGGAGACCGCCCCGACCTCCATCTGAAACGAGTCACTGATGCGCTCCACGTACCCAGCCAATTCTTCCGTCTGACCCGTGTGAAGAAGGCCAAGAATCACGTGCAGTTTGTTCATGAACTCATGCGTCTGCACTCTCAGCGCTTCAGCAAAGAAACTGGCCCCGGTCAGCTTGTCGGCGAGTTGTTTCACTTCCGTCTTGTCGCGAAACGTGGCAATCGCACCGAGTACCCGCCCGTTGACGCGAACCGGCACATAGTTGACGAGCAACGTCGTACCATTGAGATCGTAGTCCTGATCGTACAGCGCCAGGCCTCGCAAGAGTACATAGCCCAAGCGCGAGCGCGGCAAAAATTGCTGGACATCCTGCCCAATGGGAAACTGTGAAAGCCCTGCTGTCTTGAAGACACGACTCGCCTCTGCGTTGGCGATCACGATGCGACCTTCGATGTCAATCGCCAGAATGCCTTCGCGGACGGCTTCGAGCATGGCGTTGCGCACCTGCCACATGCGAAAGACCTGAAGGGGTTCCAGTCCCTTCAGTCTGACAAAAAGTGCGGTCGTCACCACCATGCTGATGAGGCCAGCCAGCAGGAAGGCAAGAAGGGCCGCTTTCGTATCGGCAGCAACCATCCGCCGTGGGCTGACTGCCCAGTCCACAACCAGTGCGCTTGTCATCACGGCCCACAAGAGGACAGTGACGGCGGCGCCTACCTGCCAGTAGCCACGAGCAACCCGCACGATCATCACCTGGCCCTATTCGAAAGCTGAACGAACTGAAGTCTCCTCGCCACAATCGACAAAATCACCAGAATCACGCTATCTACAGCATTCGTCGAAAACTATCGGACTTGCAGGTTCGCCTCTATAATGTAGCATAGAGTCCGGTTGAAAGCGCTCTCTTTCGAGGTGACCGGACGACGATCGAACAGGGGGAACACAGGATGAAAAAAGCAACACGTTTGCTCGGCATCGCATCAACCGCTGCCATGGCTCTCTCACTCGCCTGGGGTGCGTTTTCCGGGGGAGCTGCCGCTGCGGCAAAGGCGCCGGCACCCGTCATCACCGTGGGAACGCTGTATGCCGGCTCGGGGGCATTTGCCACGTCATCGATGCCTGAATACCAAGGGCTGCAGTTCTGGGTCAACCAAGTAAACGCCACCGGCGGCGTCATGGTCAAGGCAACACACAGGAAAGAGAAGATCAAACTCGTGGCGTACAATGACGAGAGCGACGTCTCGACGGCCACCAACCTGTACAACCAGTTGATCACGCAAAACAAGGTGAATATCCTAGTCTCCGATTTCGGGTCCGTGCTCACCTCGATCGCGATTCCGATCGGACTGACGTTGCCACAGTTCGAGGCGAAGTTTACGCAGGCCACGCACAGCACCGTCAACTTTCTCAACGTGGCTGGCTACAACACCGGGCTGATCATTGAGAAAACGCTCGAGACCTCCCCGAACCTGAGCCAACTGGGGATGCGCGACGCCATCTCGAAATTCTCCGGCCATATCACCACCCTGGACGGCAAATTCAAAGTGGATGCATCCGGCGCGCAACTCGGCGAGTACTTGCCCGTGGGACAACTTCTGGCCCATGGACCGCATACTCTGGTCGCCAAGATTCTGACCTGAACCGATGATGCTCGCTGTGTCCGCCCGGCCCCTTTGCGGTCCGTGGCGGACGATGGCGACCAGCCCATTCCACAACCCAATTCCGAAACCCGGCACAGCGCGAACCTGATGAGCGTCCCGTAGAC
>JAPNUJ010000106.1:3170-7566 GCA_026627155.1 Bacillota bacterium
TCTCAGGTCTGCTTCTTGGCATCTTCTTCGGCCTGATGGGACTCGGACTGAGCTTCATCTTCGGCGTGATGAAGATCGTCAACCTCGCGCACGGTGACTTCATCATGCTCGGCGCGTTTGGCGCGTATCTGGGAGAGTCGATCTGGCGGATCAATCCATTTGTCACGCTGATCATCGAATTCATCGTCTTTCTCCTGATTGGCCTGCCGCTGTACTACGGACTCATCCCCCGCCTTCTCAAATCACGAGATCCAGAGATGCTGTCCCTGATCCTGTTTTTCGGGCTGTCTCAAATCATCGAAGCGATCGGAACGATGGCCTTTGGCAACAACCCCGAAACGATCGACCCCTCCGTCATCGGCGGTCAACCCTTGGTGATTGCGGGACAAGACTTCCCGTTCGTGTGGATCGCAGGTGTCGTCGTCAGCCTCGTCTGCATGGTGGGCATCTATCTGTACCTGTACCACACGCGGCTCGGGATCGCTACCCGAGCGATCATGGGCAACCGTGAAGAGGCGCAAAGCAGCGGGATCAACGTCCACCGGGTATCCGCGTTGGCGTTCGGAATCGGCTTGGGACTCGCCGCCATCGCGGGCGTCCTGACCCCGTTTATGCTCGGTGCCATCTACCCCACGATGGGCGTGGATCTGACGATCACGGCATTTGCGATCATCGTCATCGGATCGCTCGGAAACCCACTTGGGACGATCCTCGGGGGCATTATCTACGGTCTGTCCATGATGCTGATGGAGACGTATCTCCCGTCCTGGTCCAGTATGATTCCCTACGTGCTGCTCATCCTGATCTTGCTGGTCAGACCCAGCGGACTTCTCGGCAGGAGGACAAGAAATGCGTAAACAGCTGCTGTCGAGTGCACTCATCCTGGTCGTACTGGCCGCACTGTTTTTATGGGCGCCCGGCGTATACAGCAATGAATCCGTCCTCTTTCAACTGATGGTCTACCTCGCTCTGGCACAGGGCATCAACATCCTGTACGGATTCACCGGTTACCTGCCGTTCGGCTACGTTGGCTTCTTCGGGATTGGAGCCTATGGCATGTCGGTCTTCGTCACCCTTTTTCACGTGCCGATCGTCGTCGGCATCTTGCTCGGAGGACTGACCGCCATCGTCGCCGGCATCATCCTCTCGCCCTTGCTGAGACTGTCCGGCGCCTACTTCTCGATCGGGTCGCTCGCCGCGTCGCAGATCCTGTATTACGTAGTCTCCAACAGTAGCCTGCAAAATGTCACCAATGGCCCCTACGGCGTCAACCTGATCTCGATTTTCAACGATGCTCAGAGTTACGACGCGATGCTCGTCGTCGTCCTGTTGACCACCGCCTTCGTCGCCTATCTGCGGCTGTCGCGATTTGGCAAGTCCTTACTCGCGATACGCGAGGACTGGGTGAGCGCAGAGATGGCCGGGATCCCCGTCGTGCGGACGCGCATTCTCGTGTGGTTGGCGGCCGCCCTGATCGCTGGTCTGGTCGGCGCCGTCTACGCCTGGCACATCTCGGTATTCTATCCGGAGTCGGTCTTCAGTCTCCCGATCAGCATCTTTGCCATCGTCTTTACACTCTTTGGCGGCGGCGCCACAGTGATCGGCCCGATCATCGGCACCTTCATCCTGTATGGGATGTACAACGTGATCGGCGTGTCGGAACCGCAGTATTTTCAACTGATTTATGGGGTCCTGATCATGGCGCTGGTGCTCTTTCTTCCCCGCGGACTGATGTCACTGTTTCGGAGGAGGGGTATCCGTGGCGCCTGAACGACTACTCGTCGTCAACAATGTCGTCAAGATCTTTGGTGGCTTTCGCGCCCTCGACGGAATCAGCCTGGACGTCTCGGCGGGAGAGATCGTCGGTTTGGTCGGGCCGAACGGGTCGGGCAAGACGACCTGTATGAACATCATCTCCGGCCTGTACCGGCCGGACGGGGGCGACATCCTGTTCAAAGGCAAATCCGTCCGCGGCAAGTCCATGCACGTACTGTCAAAGAGCGGCATCAACCGCACCTTTCAAACGCCGAAACCGTTCAAGGGACTCACCGTGCGCCAAAACGTCGAGGTCGTGCATCGGCGGGCCGACAGGAAAGCGTCGGTTGATGATCCCCTGGAGTTCGTCGGACTCAGCCATCTCAGTGATCGAGAAGCCGCAGCGCTCACCAGCGGACAACAAAAACTGCTCGATCTCGCTCGCGCCCTCACCGCCGGCCCGGACCTGTTGCTCGTTGACGAACTCGCCGCCGGATTGAGCCCCGTCGAGCTAGACACGATCGCGGAGCGACTGATCGAAATCTCACGCCGCGGGGTCGCCCTACTCATCGTCGAACACTTGCTGGGATTCGTCAACCAACTTACGCAGCGCGTGATCGTCATGAACGCGGGCAAAGAGATCTTCGAGGGCGATTTGGCGTCCGCCGCCCAGAACCAGCGGGTCGTTGAAGTATATCTCGGACAGTAACGCTGTCAGCGAACCGACGGAGGCAGCCCATGACGAACTTATTGGAACTACGCGGAATCACATCTGGCTATGATAAAATGCAGATACTCTGGGAACCCGATATCCATGTCGCCGACGGCGAGTGCGTGCTGATCCTCGGCTCCAACGGCGCCGGGAAAACCACCTTGCTCAAAAGCCTCGTGGGCCTGCTTCCCGCGTGGACCGGGACCATTGTATTGGACGGTCAGGCGATTCACACCCACTCCGTGGATCAACGCATCCGAGCCGGCATCAGCTACGTCTCGGAACTGGGCATCATTCCGACGCTGTCGATCGAAGACAATTTGAAACTCGGTGCCTTTTATGTACCGGCCCAAGAGCGCGCACAGCGCCTGCGCGAGATGTACGACCAGTTTCCGATCCTTGCCGAAAAACGCCGGGGGCTAGGTAGCAGTCTCAGTGGCGGACATCGCAAAGTGCTGAGCACGGCCAAGGCGCTCATGAGTCGCCCGCGGCTCCTCGTCATGGACGAACCGTCTGCTGGGCTCTCACCGCTTTTGGTTGCCGAGATCATCAGCATCTTGCAAGAGTTGCACACAGAGGGACTCTCCATGATCATTGCAGAACAAAACGTAAAGTTTCTCGACATCGCAGACCGCGTCTACGTCCTCGACTCCGGACGCATCGGATTCTCGGGCACGGTTCAGGAACTCAAGGACGATGACGCCATTCAGCGCGCGTACTTCGGGGTCACGCGCCACGGGTAGGGGTAGGGGTAGGTGTCGAGATTGGGATTGGGGTAGGGATTGGGATAGGGGTCGGGATAGGGGGGATCGAGTGTGACCGTGCCAGAGGACTACAAAGTCGTCATCGTCGACGACGACTTCATGATTGTGCGCTTGCACAGCCAATATATCAGCGCCCAACCTGGCTTTCGCGTCGTCGGCACAGCCACCAACGCGGCCGACACGCTGTCCCGCGTTCAGGAGACCGCCCCCGACCTCATGATCCTCGACGTCTACCTTCCGGACACGTCCGGCATCGAGGTTCTGAACGCATTGCGTTCCCAAAAACGCGCCTGCGACGTCATCCTGATCACCGCCGCAAAGGAACTCGATGTCGTCGAAGAAGCGTTTCGACTCGGCGTCGTCGACTATCTCGTCAAACCCTTCCCGATCGAGCGGCTCGGCATCTCCCTACGCAAATACGCGCAGTTCCGCACCCAACTGTCCAGCACGGCCGAGATCGACCAAGACTTGGTGGACGAGTTGCGCACCCTTCGCAACATCAGCCATGTCAGCCCTGTCAGCCCTGTCAGCGCCGTCAGCGCCACGAAACGCCCCTTGCCCGAATCCGGCATCGACTTTCGTACGCTCGAACGCATCAAGGCCTGCTTGCTCGGGAGCCAGACCCCCTGCTCGGCCGAGGACGTCGCAGCGATGGCTGGCCTCAGTCGCTCGACGGCACGCGTCTACCTCGACCACCTCGTGGAACAAGGCATGGCCCGTGAGGAGTTGCTCTACGGCAACGTCGGCCGCCCGCGCCGACTGTTTCGGCTGGCGTAGAGGAGACGTAGCGGGTGGGGAGGCGGCGGTTGTTGGGCGCGGAGGACGTGATCGGGCTTAGCAGTGCGCGGCGATGGCAGTTGGCCTCTATCTGCCGGGGCCAGGCCAGGTGCCGGCCGATTTGAGCAGGCCGTGCGACTACCACTCAAATTCCGGATATCTGAGACCGATGTCGATCCCGTCCGCCGTGCACTTGTAACGGGCTGCCGCATCAAGGATATCTCGTTCAAGGCGGATGTACTCCGCGTTTCGTTCCGCGAGCCGCTTCGCCGTGAGCGACAGCTTTTCGAGCCGGTATTCCGGATCGAGATCAAGATAGCGCACGTTCTGAATGTCGACCCACTGCGTCCGGTAATTCTCCATCCAGGGAAACGATCGGTTGATCAGT
>JAPNUJ010000107.1 GCA_026627155.1 Bacillota bacterium
GAAAAAGGCGACGTTTGAGCTGCGCTTCATTGATTCCGTAAAGCGAGTGATTCGACTGCTTGAGCAAGCAAACCTTTTCATACGATTGACAGATCGCCACCGTAGCATCCGTCGACCCGTCATCGAGCACGACGATCTCATCAACGTACTTCGAGAGGTCGTCGAGCACCATGGTTAGGTAGCGATTTGCCTCATTGCGCACCTGCATCATCGCTGTCAGCTTGTTACCTGAGGCCTTGCGATAGCCCGTCACTATCTGCACCCCCTAGTCGTCGTCAGGCAACGTTTCTTCGCCACACGAATCGTCGCCCTGGGTCCACTTCTCCAAGAACAACTTCCTGCTTGTCTCAAACCAACCGCGCAGCTTGACGTGGTCTCCATCACTTCGACCCCCGATGTGGATGATGCGTGAATCTGGGCAGTAGACGACCCGATAGCCTCGAGAGCGCGCATTCTGGGAATAGTCCGTCTCCTCAAAATAAAAAAAATAGCGCTCATCGAAATATCCTAACGTCTCCAGATTAGTACGTCGTATCAAATAGGCGGCGCCGCACACGCTGAAACAGTCTTCTGGTTCCCCGAATATCGCTGGGCCGTCGACTTCGTGGTTGCCTCGCGGGCGATGGTCGGTCAAAGTGCCGACAATTCCCGCCCCTGTAATTCGCCCTCGCAGGTCGATCAACTTCGGCCCGACCACGGCGATTTGCTCATCCGCCTCCATGCAAGTAAGCAAAGGGGCAAGCCATCCTGCCGTCATGCGAATATCACTGTTGGCTAGCAGGATAAAAGGGCTACTGCCCGCGCGAATCCCTTGATTGCAGGCAGCCGCATAGCCCCGATTGACCGCATTGAAAATGACCGTGAGTTGGCTGCCCTGCAGTGTCTGTAGCCAGGCCTGCGTGCCATCTGTGCTCGCATTGTCCACCACGATCACGTGGTGCGCTTCAGTCGTGCAGCGGTCGATGCTGTGCAAGCAACTTGTCAACAGGTCTCTTGTGTTGAAACTCACCACAACGATGTCAACCAACGCCAAGGGCATGTCACCTACTCCCTCTAGTTTCTGTAAATATATGATTAAAGCGTCGTCATGGTACAGGCGAATGCAGTGCGGCTGATGACCTGTGTGACGCGTCCATCACAAATTGCCCCGAGATGGAGTCACTGACAGACTAGACAGATCCTCTGTCCATGGTATAGACTACTTACAGCAGGTGAAGCGCTTAACTTAAGATTTCACTCAACGTCCGGGATAGGGGGCGACAGCATGGGATAATCTCCTGAAACGATGATCCGGGTTTTCACAAGCCTGTACAGAGAACGCTTACAGTGCTCCTATCAAGTCTTCATGTCTGGAGATCGGTCTGATGGAAAAAGAAACGAAAGAAGTGCGCGCCGTTCGCATCCGCAGATCTCGCGAAGGAAGCTGGCGTGTCCGATGCAACCGTTTCCTACGTCTTGAACCAAAAAGGCAACATTCCGGCTCAGACGCGGGAACGGGTTTTGGCGGCGGCCCAGCGTTTGCAGTATAAGCCTAACATCGTGAGCCGCACCCTGGCTTCCGGCAAGTCGCGATCGATCGGCCTCGTGACTCCCCGAGGCCGAGGAGTAAACGATCCATTTTACTCCCTTGTGGTTGCCGGCATTGCCCAAGAGGTCGCGCAGCTCGGCTATCACGTGGTGCTCATACCGGGTGAATCGCCGACGCCCACTTTGATGACGGAGCTTCGGAGTCTGATGGTCAGCGGCGTGTTCCTGCTCGAAGTCGAAACGGATGACGAGCGGATCTCTCTGCTCAGACGCGAGAAGATTCCTCTGACGCTCCTCGGAAGTTGCAACGACGCGATCGACTGGATCGAAGTCGACAACCACCGAGGAGGCTGGATGGCCACCACCCACCTGCTGGAACTCGGCCATCGCCGGATCGCGCACCTCGGTCCGGCCGCAGCGGACCGTGTCGGTGCCGAACGGCGGCGCGGGTATGAGGACTGCTTACGGTCCTGGGACCGGGACTTGATGCCACTTTGCATTGAAGCGCCATTCTCGCTCGATGGAGGCTACCAAGTCGGGCGGCGCCTGCTCTCGATGAACCCGCGTCCCACCGCCGTCTTTGTGGCGGGCGACATCATGGCAGAGGGTCTCTATCAGGCGGCCGCCGAGCTCGGCATCCGGATCCCATCAGAGCTGTCCGTGGTCGGATTCGACGACATTCCGATGGCGAGTCAACTGACAGTGCCGCTCACCACGGTATCGCAGAACGCCACGAGTCTCGGGCGACGTATGGCGCGCCAACTCGTCGATCAACTTGAGCGCGAACGCGAGCGCGTCGTGCAAAGTACGGTGCTACCGGAACTCATCGTCCGGCAAAGCACGGGACAGGTACCCTTGGCGAAGGTCCGACCGCTGACCGCCGCGCACATTGTATTGAAGCGCGGACACTGCTTCAGCCTTTGGTCTCCGTCCGGTATGATGGACCCCCGCGAAGGCAACCATGGGATCTTCTTTCAAGACACCCATTGGCTGAACGCCTATCACGTGCACATCGACGGGGAACCGCTCGAAGCCATGACGACGACCGTGACGGACACAGGATTCCAGATGCGATACGTCGTCCTTCCCCAAACGGGGACACTGGAGATTACGCGGACGTTGTCCCTCAGCGAGACGTCACTGCACGACGAATGGCACTGGCGGCACTACGGCGAACCGTGTTCCTGGCAGTTGGACCTTCAAGTCTCGCCAGACTTTCGGGACATCTTTGAGTTGCGGGGATTTCAGGTAGAGTCCAAAGGAACGCGGCGTTCCGAGTTGCTGGAGGACGGCAACGAGCATCACCATTACCTGGGCAAGGACGGACTGGCGCGTGAATTGGACATTTCCTTCTGCCCGTCTCCCGATGACAACGAGCTTGGCTTCAAGAGTTGGCGGTTTGCACACGGAGCGCAGGAAGGCAAGCTCGCCATGCACCTCAGTTGGCGAGTCCCCCGCGGGGCTCCAGCACGCGACGATGAGGGGGCCACCGTCCCTGCCTGGCCTACGGTGAAGTTGGCCAACCCACGCTGGCAAGCGGCACTCGACAGAGCGCGGGACGACCTCCAGATGCTGCGCACAGATTTCGGTTTCGGGCCTGTGCTGGCGGCGGGGCTCCCTTGGTTCGGCACCTTGTTCGGTCGCGATGCGGTCATCAGCGCCCTGCAAACGTTGGTCGTCGACCCGACCGTGGCGGAAAGTACGTTGGCGACCTTGGCCCATTTTCAGGGGAAGGTCAGGAACGACGCGCGTGGGGAGATACCCGGGAAGATGGTGCACGAAGTCCGTTTCGGCGAGTTGGCGAACACAGGCGCTGTGCCCTTTGGACGGTACTATGGGTCGGTTGATGTGACCCCGCTGTTTATCACCTTGCTTGAGGCGACATGGCGGCGAACAGGTCGCAACGAACTCTTGACACGGCACCTGGATGCGGCAGAGGCGGCGCTCGGTTGGATTGAAGCCATGGCGCGAGCGCATACATCGGGACTTCTCATCTTCGACGATTCAGACAAAGCGGGTTTGGTGGTTCAGTCGTGGAAAGACTCATCCGACTCGATGGTCTACGGCGACGGACGTCCGGCGCAGGCCCCCCTCGCGGTCGCCGAGGTGCAAGGCTACCTCTTTCAAGCCTACTTGGCCATGGCGTCGATCTTGACGGCGGTCGGGCAAAGGGAGCGCGCTGAAACGCTCCGAGAACAGGCGAAAGCCTTGCAGGTTCGCTTTCATGAGCAGTTCTGGATGGACGACCGCCGCTACTACGCCATGGCGACCGACGCTGTAGGACGACACCTGAACGTCCTGAGCTCGGACGCAGGGCACTGTCTGTGGACCGGCATCATCCCCGAACAGTTCAGTGGCGACGTGATTCGCACGCTGCTTGGCAACGAACTGTTTAGCGGCTGGGGGATTCGCACACTGGGGTCCGGTGAAGTGGCTTTCGATCCGTACAGCTATCACCGCGGCAGCGTCTGGCCGCATGACACCAGCCTGATCGGTGCCGGCATGGCCCGCTACGGATATGTCGAGGAGGCCACCATTCTCGCGTGTGCCCTGCTCGATGCAGCCTGCGCCTTCCCGCAGGCCAGGATTCCTGAATTGTTCTCGGGGGCAGCGCGATCGCATTCGCCCGCGAAGCCACTTCCTTACCCGATGGCGTGCGCTCCACAAGCCTGGGCCGCAGGCGCACTCTGGATCCTGCTGACCAGCGTGCTGCAAGTGAACATCGATGCTTGCCAGAAAACATTGCAGGTGGGGCCATGTCCCGAAGAACTCGGACCGATCACGATCCGCGGCTTGCCCATCGAAGGATCGCGCGTCGACATCGATTGGGCACCAGATTCGGTTCACGTGACGGGCCTACCGGTGGCATGGCAATGGCATATCGCACGACCGACAGTCTCGCTGTCGGAATCCATATCAAAAAGGGGCGTTAGAACATGAAAAGCAAAAAGTCGGTTCCATGGTTATCTGTCTTTGGTGTGACGGCCCTGGCCATGGCCAGTGTCGGTTGCGCGACGATTCCTCAAGATGCAGCAGCCGCAACCCAAAAACCGGTGACGATCGTCGTCGCCAGTTGGTCGGGCACCAACGTGACCAACGGCATTATCGACCGCCAGCTCGCCGCCTTCAACCGCAGTCACCCCGGAATTCACGCTGTGTACCGTCCGATTTCGGGCGACTACGAGACGATCCTCAAGACGGAATTTGTCGCGGGGGATGCGCCAGACATCATCACGGTCAACAACGGTGGGCAAGCGCCGACGTTTGAGTCGGAAGGGGCAGTCATCCCACTCAACTCATTTATCGCAAAATCGCACTACTCTCTGAAAGACTTTTACCCGGGCGCCCTCGACATGTTTGTCACGGGATCCACCGTCTACGGGTTGCCACGAGATCAGTCCCCGCTGGCCCTTTACTACAATCCGGTGCTGTTCAAGCGCGCCCACATCAGCGGCCCGCCAAAAACCTGGGCACAGTTTGAGGCGGACGCTCGCAAACTGACCGACGTCAAGGCAAAGGTCTACGGTCTCGTGCAGACACCGCAGGAACCGCGATGGGCCCAGTTCATCTACCAGGCCGGTGGCAGCGTCATGAATCCCGCCATGACAAAAATGACGCTTGATACGCCCGCTGCGCTGAAAGGTTTTTCGTTCTTCATCCATCTCTATCGCTCCGGCATCGCTGCGCAACCGTCAGAGGTCGGTGCCACATGGGGTGGCCAGGCGCTTGGGATGGGCCGCGCGGCGATGACCCTTGAGGGTGCTTGGGCGATTCCCTATCTGCAAGATACGTATCCGAACACGCACTTTGCCATCGTTCCACTGCCAAAAGGACCCAAGAACAACGACAGCCTCGACTTCCCGACGGCGTGGGCGATCACCAAGGACGCCAAGTATCCTCAGCAAGCCTGGGAAGTGATCCAGTACCTGACCGGCGCCGGTGAAGCTCAGTGGGTGGAACAAGGCGGCTTGGTGACTGTGCGCAAATCGCTGGTGCACATGCCCTACTACCGCACGCACCCGATCTACACCAACATCATCAAACAGTTGCCGACTGCAGTGCCGTGGACTTTTCCGAACGGCTTTGACCAGTATGTCAACAGCACGCTCTCCAACGAGACCTTACTGGCCGTGGAAGGCAAGATCTCGCCCAAGGAAGCGTTGCAGCAACTCCAGCAACAAGGTCAAAACAGCCTTCAAAACGGCGGAGGAAACTGAGTATGGCGATCGCGGCATGGGAACCTCGACAAGGTGGTATCAAGCGCTGGCGTCGCCAGGAGGCCTCCACGGCGTATCTGTTTTCGCTGCCGACCATCCTGCTTCTGATCGGGTTCTCACTCGGTCCGGCACTCTACGCGTTTTACCTAAGCGGGGTATCGTGGAATCTCCTGAACACGGCGCACTGGGTCGGTTTGCAAAATTTCGCGCAGTTGCTCAACATGCCGCTGTTCTGGACATCCGTGCAGAATTCTGTGGTGTTTGCCGCGATCGTCATGCCGACACAGACGATCATCGCGATGATCTTCGCCGTGATATTAAACCAGAATCTTCCGGCGCGAGGCTTGTTTCGCCTCGCGTTCTTTTTTCCTTCGATCAGTTCGTCTGCCGTCACGTCACTGATGTTCATGTGGATATTCAACAAACTTGGGCTGCTCAACGGATTTCTTGGCGTGTTTGGCGTGAACGGACCGGACTGGATCGGCAATCCTCAGTACGCGCTGTCGGCCATCATGATCTTGAACATCTGGAGCACGTCGGGGTACTTCATGGTGATCTTTCTGGCAGGGCTGCAATCGATTCCGCAAAGTCTGCACGAGGCCGCCATGATCGACGGCGCCTCTTCGTTTCAGCGATTCATGAAGATCATCGTCCCCCTGCTCAAGCCCTCAACGTTCTTCATCGTCGTGATGGGCATGATCGGAACGCTGCAGATGTTCGACCAGTCCTTCATCATCTCGGGTGGTACCGGAGGGCCCCTCAACTCCACCATGACGATCGCCCTCTTTATCTATCAAGAGATCTTCTCTTACGGCAATGTCGGCTATGGCGCAGCGGCGACGGTGTTTCTGTTCGTCCTCGTGCTAGGGTTGACGATTCTCACGAATCGCTGGCTAGGCAAGCCGATCGACTACTAATGACGAGAGGAGGGATGAACAATGGCAGGAGCGCGTCCGCGCGGACTGTTAGGCTGGGTGTCAAGGGGCTTGTACTTGCTGATCTTGACGGTCGGCGCACTCGTGATGGTGATCCCGTTTCTCTGGACGCTGTCGACAGCGCTGAAGCCCCTGGGGCAGGCACTCGACTTTCCGCCTGAGTGGCTTCCTCACCCCGCTCTGTGGAGCAACTTCGTCCAGACCTGGAAAACCGTTCCGATGGGCACCTGGTTCTTGAACAGCACCATCGTCGCTGTCGTCGTCGTGGTCGCGAACCTGATGCTGGACTCCCTGGCTGGTTATGCGCTGGCCCGCATCAACTTCCGGGGGCGATCCACCCTGTTCTTTGCGATCATCTCGATGTTGATGATCCCGTTTCAAGCCATCATGCTGCCCGTCTACATCGTGTTGCGCGACCTTGGCCTGCTCAACAGCTATATGGGCATGATCCTGCCGCAGGCGGTCTCGGCGATGGGCGTTTTCCTCATGCGCCAGGCGTTCTTGAACGTGCCGGCCGAAGTCGAAGAGTCGGCCATCATCGACGGAGCAAGTCGTTGGCGGCTATTCTGGCAGATCTCTCTGCCGATGGTGCAACCTTCGTTACTGACCTTGGCCCTGATCGTCTTCATGGGCTCCTGGAACAACTTCTTACTGCCGCTGCTGGTCGCC
>JAPNUJ010000108.1 GCA_026627155.1 Bacillota bacterium
GGGTAGCCGCGCATGTGGAGACCGCACACCGCCACAGGGGTCATCTTTGTCTGCGAGATGCTCGCCTCAAGTTTCAAGGCGACTCCTGCGACCAGCCCTTCTTGATCGGCTCGTGCAAAGACCGACAGACCAAAAGGAAGCGCGTGGGCCGCCTCACCCATAGGCACCGCAATGGCGGCAAGATCCAACAAGTTACAGTGATTTGTGTAGCGCCCCAACTCGCGATTTGTCCTCAGTGGATCGCGGCCCACTTGCTCACGCGTCCACGTCCCTCCAACGGTCGGCAGGACGAGAACAGCATCTTGCATCTGCGCCCATACGCTCATCTTCAAGAATTGCAAGCGATGGTGCGCTTGAAACAACGCGGCGGCCGTGTGCCGTTCGTCCGCCCCCGATCGCAATATTCGTTCTGTAACAAGAAGCACATCGCCGCCGTGGAGGTCCACAAACTCTCCGAGTTCTGCCCAACGTTCGGCAACCCATGGCCCCTCATAGAGCAGCGCGCCCGCCTCGTCCAACGCATCGATCTCCACATAGTCGACCGGAATCCCCAGTTGCACGCAGGCCTCGACCGCCTTCTCCCAAGCCACACGATACTCCTTGGCAAACGGGCCAAAAAACGTCGGCATCGTCCGTGGTAAAAGAAGCCGCGATGGAAGGGCCGGCCGCGGTGGCGCGAGTGGGCGGGACCACGGATCGGAGTCACTGTACCCGCGTACCACGCGATCCACGAGCAATGCCTCTTCGACGCTCTGAGTGAAGACCGTGACACAGTCCAGACTCGCACAGGCTGGCACGACACCGGACTTGGGCCAGGCTCCAAGAGCCGGCTTGAAGCCGACCAAGCCGCATAGCGCCGCTGGTACGCGACCAGAACCCGCCGTGTCTGTCCCCAAGGCAAACGAGGCCTGACCAACTGCCACGGCGACCGCCGACCCCGAACTGGAACCTCCGCTGATCAGCTCCGGGCGGTGTGCATTTTTCGTCTCCCCGTATGGGCTGCGCACCCCTACAAGACCGGTCGCGAACTGATCCATGTTGGTCTTTCCGATGGGAATGGCACCCGCTGCCACCAATCGCTCCACGACTGGCGCACTCTTCTCCGGACGATAGGCATATACCGGGCAACCTGCAGTAGTGGGAATCCCGGCCAGATCCATGTTGTCCTTGATCGCAAAGGGAATGCCCCAGAGAGGAAGAGAAGACGGCTCCACGCTTTCAATCCGTTGCAGATAGGGTTCGACCAATCCCCAAGCGGGCGGAGTGATCCAGATGTGTTGATCCACCGTCGCCTGAACGCTCTCCATAATTTCCCGGATGATCTCACGAGGCGTCGTTTCACCGCGCAGGTACCGACCCCGCAGCGTGGAAATCGCTAGCGCTTCAGCCTCCATCGACGTGGAACTCATCGCGTTGCCACCTCCATGTCCAAACTCGGTCGGATCGTTGCCACCAGCTGATCCGGCTTGAGGTGTTCGCCCAGACGCACGTGAAGTGAAAGCAGCGCACCAGAGCAAGGAGCCACTAGCGGGTACTCCATCTTCATGCTCTCAAGCGTCAGAATCGGCTCGTCTTGCACCACCTGGCTACCCACCGCGACATGGACTTTCCACACGGTTCCCGGCATCGAACCGCGAACCGCCCAATCCCCAGGCTGCACCTCCGCCTCCTCGGCGGCGGCAGTGACGTCCTGTTCGGAGGAAAATTCGGCCAAACCACTCGCCTTCCATCGTTCCCGCTCGGCCACGAAGGCGTCTTGTTGCCGCCGGCGATTCAAAGCCGCCTCGGCATCCATCGTACCGTACGCCGACAGGTAGGGTCCCAAATCAAATGTTGTCTCTTCGATACGAATGTCACAGCGACCGCGCGCAAAGTCCATGCGCATCGCAACCAATTCTTCAGGAGTGACGCGATAAAACTGGATTTGATCGAAGAAGCGCAACAGCCATGGCTTGCCCTGTGTAAACTGACGAGGAGCCCGTACCTGGCTCCAGATCGGTAACGTCCGTCCAATCAGCTGATAGCCTCCAGGTCCTTCCAGCCCATAGATACACAGATAGGAACCACCGATCCCTACCGTACCTTCGGCCGTCCAGGTTCGTGCAGGGTTGTATTTGGTTGTGACCAAGCGATGACGAGGATCGATCGGTATGGCGGCCGGGGCCCCCAAGTACACGTCGCCCAACCCCAGGACCAGGTACGTGGCATCCAGCACAGTTCGCTCGACATCCTCGACGGTAGCAAGCCCGTTGATCCGGCGAATGAACTCGATATTGCTCGGGCACCAAGGGGCGTTGGCACGTACGGTTTCCTGGTACCGAGTGACAGCAAGTTGCGTCGACGGGTCATTCCAAGACATAGGAAGCCGGACGATGCGAGACGGTACCCTGAGCGTTTCAAGAGGTGGCAAGTGCCGATCAAGGTCAAGCACACGCTGACACAGCGCCTGGAGGGAAATCCGCAACGGGTCGACGTGAATTTGCAACGATCGGATGCCGGGGGTCAAGTCGATGATGGGCAGATCACCACAGTTTTGCAAAGCGTCCATCAAGGCATGAACTTGAAATCGCAACAGGAGATCAAACTCCAAATCGCCGTACTCCACGAGCAGGTTGGCGTCTCCACAACACCGAACGGTCAGTAAGAAACGACGGTCGAGGAGCTCCCGTGCGAGGATTGGACTGTATACGGAGGTTGCCCGCCCTTGGGTCACGCTAGAAAGGGGCTCAGTCTCCGTCGCGCGCGCGGGCTCACGCATGACGGAGATCCCGCTCGGCGTCTCAGTCAGACACCGTTCCTGGGCGATTCGGGCCGCTTGTGCCTCAGCCAAGGTCAGCAAGCGAAATTGAACCGTATCCCCAGGACGCAGTTGCCCCAGCTTCCACAATTCACTGGTGGCCGTGGTCACCGGACAGACAAACCCACCGAGGCTTGGCCCGTCGGGTCCAAGTAGGATCGGCATGTCGCCGGTGAGATTCAACGCGCCGATCGCATAGGGATTGTCGTGCAGATTCGATGGGTGAAGCCCGGCGTCCCCACCGTCCTGGCGACTCCAGAGTGGAATCGGACCCATCAAGCGAACGCCCGTCCGGGAACTGTTGTGATGCACCTGGAACCGGGATGTCGTCAGTTGCTGAAGATAGTCCGGCAGGAGAAACTCCTCGGTGGAGTGCGGTCCCGCTACCACGCCGATTACCCAGTCATGCGTCATCTCAGGCATCATCTCAGGCGGCATGATCAGCGGTTGTCGAGGACGGGGTTCGGTCGGCGTGGCATCCCCCACTTCCAAGACATCGCCCGACCGCAAGGCGCGACCGCCAAGCCCTCCGAACCCCCCCATGACAAAAGTGGATCCACTCCCCATGATCGCAGGCACGTCGAGCCCCCCTTCCACGAGGAGGTACGCGCGCATCCCGACGCGGGCCTCCCCGAAACGCAGCACCTGACCGCGCCTAGCTCTCTGCGGCGTTCCTAGTGCGACGCGCTCACCGTCCAGTGTGGCGCTCATGTCAGCCCCTGTGATGCAAAAGCGCAACGAATCCCGGAAGCGATAGGCACCGCCTCGCATAGTCAGTTCCAGACCCGCCGTTCCGTCTGCATTGCCAACGAGTCTGTTGCCAGCTCGAAACGACCACGCATCCACCGGACCTGAAGGGGGAATGCCGACATCCCAAAACCCCAGTCGCCCCGGGTAGTCCTGCACCGTCGTCTGAAGGCCTCCATCGATGACTTCAATCGCCCTCTGAACGGGCGAAAAGTCTTGAAGGAACCGTGTGTACGTGTCGCCCTGCTGAAAAATCGGGTCGGCCACGATGGCCAGCAGAAATCGAAGGTTGCTGACGATGCCATAGATGCGAGCAGTTTGCAAGGCGCGAGAGAGCTTGTCTACAGCCTCTACCCGGTCTTCTCCGTGCACTATCACCTTGGCCAGCAACGGATCATAGAAGGTCGACACATCTGTCCCATCTCCGATCCAGGTCTCCACTCGCACCTGCGCCGGCCACTCAACCTGGGTCACGCGTCCGGCACTCGGGGCAAAATCTCGCCAGCAATCCTCAGCGTAAAGGCGCGCCTGGATTGAATGTCCACGAGGACCCGCCACCATTGACCCCATGTCTCTTAAATCATCGGCAGCCTCGCGCACCATCCATTCCACAAGGTCAATTCCCCACACCGCTTCCGTTACTCCGTGCTCAACTTGCAGGCGGGTATTCACCTCAAGGAAATAAAACGCACCGTCCTCCGGGTCAAAAAGATATTCGACAGTGCCGGCGCTACGATAGCCGACGACTCTGGCTAACCGCACGGCAGAATCAAGCAAGGCGTCCCGCACGGTCGCCGCCAAGCCCGGCGCCGGCGTCTCCTCCACCACTTTCTGATTGCGACGCTGAACCGAGCAGTCTCGCTCCCCGAGTGCGATCACCTCGCCAAACCGGTTGCCAAATACCTGCACTTCGATGTGACGCGCCCGGCTGATATAACGCTCAAGATAGAGCCCTTCATCGCTGAAGTTCGCCATGGCCAAGTGACGCACTGCCTCGTAATTAGCACAAAGCGCTGCCTCATCCTGACAGACGCGCATACCGATTCCACCGCCGCCTGCCGTACTCTTGAGGATGACAGGATAGCCGAGTGCTGCTGCTTGTTCGCGGGCGTGGGGAAGACCTTGCAACAGTCCCGTGCCTGGTAGCAAGGGCACGCCAACGGTCGCCGCGATTTGCCGGGCGATGTGCTTTTGCCCGAAGCGTTCGATCTGATCAGGGTCGGGTCCGATGAAAACAAGCCCTCGGTCACGACAGGCGCGCGCAAATCCGGCGCTCTCGCTCAAAAACCCATATCCTGGATGGACCGCGTCCGCGCCTGCGCGGACCGCCGTCTCTATGATCAACTCCGCGTCAAGATAACTGCTTGCGGCTGGCCCCGTGCCGATGCGTACCGAGAAATCGGCGGCGGTGACGTGCAGACTGTCTTGATCCGCGTCCGTGTACACGGCCACCGTCGTGATCCCCATCCGATGCAACGTACGAATGATTCGAACAGCGATCGCGCCACGGTTGGCGACAAGCACTTTGGCAAAAGGTGAGGGCGCTTGGTTAGGTTCCACTTCCGAATGGTGGCCCTCAGCCAAATCGCCGGCATGGATCCGCATAGCCCGAACCCCCATCCGCGTAATAGAAACTGTCATATCAGAGAAGGCCGTCCGGCCACTTGTTTCGTGAGGATTACAGCCGCAAAACGTACATTATGCGTTATATTATATACCACAAAGACATGAGATGTCCCATAAAGCCAAAATGTCATTCGTTTTGTGTAATGTATTCTATCTAAATCTCTGCAAATCTCGCAGTGTTCTTCATTAAAAAGCGCCAAGGCCTTCCCAGTAAAACGGGAAGGCCTTGGCGCTGGCACGATCTTTGGAGCCACTTGCCGGATTCGAACCGGCTACCTGCTCATTACGAGTGAGCCGCTCTACCAACTGAGCTAAAGTGGCAAACGCTGTGGTAGCGGAGGAGGGACTCGAACCCCCGACCCTACGGGTATGAACCGTATGCTCTAACCAGCTGAGCTACTCCGCCGAATACTGGCGGAGAGAGTGGGATTCGAACCCACGAGACGCGATTAGCGCCTACACGATTTCCAATCGTGCTCCTTCGACCAACTCGGACATCTCTCCAGATGCTTTGCTCGGCTCATCACCTGCAAGCAACGGCAAGAGATAAGATACCACGAATCGAGCAGGGAAGCAAGTCCGGAGATCCGCGCCCAGTTTTTTCACAACGCGTCTGCGCAAAGCCTCCAGCCGCTGGACAACTCGGTCCCCGCGGACCCCTTGACCGGTTACTTCGCCTTGGCCACGCCTCTGAGTTGGACTTTATACTCGCGCAAGAGCCCGAGCAAGTCGTGGAACCATGGGCCACCGTAGGCGACAAGCACACCAGCCGATACGTAATCGAGCGAATTGGATACGATCGGGGGCGTGGTCCCGCTCCAAATCGGATTCATCTTCAACATCTGCATCGGATGGACCTGAGCAAGGGCAGCGAGTGCGGTCCCATTCACACCCGCCAGAAATTGAATGTTCACTCGACGCAGCGTCTCCTCGTACACCTCATCCCACTTGCTGTCGTTCGGTTTGGCCTTGGCTTGCATATGCAAGAATACGATTCGCTTTTTCATCTGCTGTGTGACCGCCTGCGCACCCGTCGACAAGGCGGCCATGATAGCGAGAAACTGCATCAGATCGTCCACGCGAACCTCCCCTTCCCTTCACCTAAGAAAAGCCTACGCGCGCCCGATTGTCCTATAGAACAAGGAGTTTTTCCGCATCATCAGGCAGGGTCTGACCTGGCGCGAACATTTCCCCGATCTTTGTCTTGTCCCTGCGAAGCGATGGCGACGAAGGGCATTGGAGACCCAGGAAGAGACGGCGACAACAAAAGGCGGCACCTCAAGGATCTTGAGGTGCCGCCTGGCACTGCGCGTGGAACTGTAGATCCCATCGCCGTATGTCGCTTTGGTGGGCCTAAGTGGACTTGAACCACTGACCTCACGATTATCAGTCGTGCGCTCTAGCCAGCTGAGCTATAGGCCCACAATTGGTTGCGGGGGCAGGACTCGAACCTGCGACCTTCGGGTTATGAGCCCGACGAGCTGCCAACTGCTCCACCCCGCGACGGGGCATGTGACGAACCATACGATGAGTAGTTCTGGTGGGCGGTGGCAGGATCGAACTGCCGACCCCTCGCGTGTGAGGCGAGTGCTCTCCCGCTGAGCTAACCGCCCATGCCCTGAACAACCCATCCGTGTCCCTAAAACAAATGGTGACCCCAAGGGGATTCGAACCCCTGTTCCCTCCGTGAAAGGGAGGTGTCTTAACCGCTTGACCATGGGGCCTTGCGCGGGAACCTAAGAGCGTTCCCGGCATCTCTTGGTGAGCCATGATGGACTCGAACCATCGACACCCTGATTAAAAGTCAGGTGCTCTGCCAACTGAGCTAATGGCTCAAATTCAGAAGACGTGTTTCAATATAGCATGACCCAAAGCGTTTCGCAAGTCGCGGCAATCACTCAGCCAAAAATTTATCCGACTAAAAGGCCGCGACAATCTGTGCCAGCTGGTCCCGCT
>JAPNUJ010000109.1:0-242 GCA_026627155.1 Bacillota bacterium
TTTCCTCACATAGCGCAACGAACGGATGGTCGAGGTTGGCGCGATACGCCTTCTCGCCATTGATAGATGACACCTCGACGTCCGTAAAGCCATAGCGGTCCAGGTGTGCGCGAATCTTGCGCTCAATATCTGCTGGATCTTGCTCGGGAACAAGCCGACAGTCGAGCTTTGCCTGCGCACGACGAGGCAAGACCGTCTTTGCCCCAGCGCCTGCGTACCCGGACTCCAGTCCGCACAGCGTC
>JAPNUJ010000109.1:252-6905 GCA_026627155.1 Bacillota bacterium
TCGGAGCAAACACCAGCGCCTCCCGGGCGTCTTCAACGGGTACTACAAGCGAGCGGCGAAGCCCCAGCACCGCCCGCGCATGCTCGTAATCATACGGTTCACTCTGCACGCGTCGGCGCAGATGCTCCGACGGTGCGACGACACCGTCATAGAACCCCTCGACCACGATCCGATTGTCCACCGTGCGCATGCTGGCCAACGCTTGCACGAGGCGCCACGCCGGGTTGTCCAGCACCGCCCCGAGCGACGAGTGAACGTCAACATCCGCTCCCGTCGCCCACAACTGCAGATAGCACATGCCTTTGACGCCTGTGACCATCTCAACCCGCTCTTGTGCATCGCGTCCACCAAACTCCCAGATGCACGCGTCCGCACGAAAGCGCTGCGCATGCTTGCGCAAGTAAGGCGCCAACCCCGGCGATCCGATTTCCTCCTCACCCTCGATCAGAAACCGCACTCGACAAGGCAGGCCGCCGTGTTGGCGCAGTATCTGAATCGCCTGCAGGCGAGCGACCAAGTCCGCCTTATTGTCGGCGGCGCCGCGGGCGAAAAGCTTGCCGTCCCGAATCTCGGCGGCAAAGGGCGGGGACGTCCACTCCTCCAGAGGCTCGGGTGGCTGCACATCGTAATGGTTGTAAAACAGCAATGTCGGTGTCGCCGGGCCAACCGCGTCAGGTCCAAACTCTGCCCAGATCACGGGATTGCCGCCGCAGTCGTCGAGCACTTGCACACGCCCGCCCGCTGCCGCAATCATATCGCTCACAAACTGGATCGTTTCGCGGATGCCAATCTGTTGCGCGCTGATGCTCGGTTGCCGACAGTAGGTTTGCAACATCTCGATCGCGACTGGCATACGCGATGCCACCACTTCTTTCCACTTGTCCATGCGGAGAGCCCCCTCTTCATCGCGATTGCATCGTGTGCACCTTGCTCTGTCATCAGTTAAGCAGAGTTGACCGGGCCTGTCCAGACCGATTGGTCCAGGCTGGCGCATGACGTGGGCGAACGGTGTCCGCAAACCTTCACAAGTCAGGATCGCAGCTTCCCTGGACTGTACTATGATAAGGGGGAGCGACGAGGGAACGGGAGAGGTGGCAGGGCGATGACTGAAGAATTACATAAGGACAGGGCAAGGTCGCGCGGCGACATGTCCATGATGGCGGAGGGGCTGAAGCGCTCCAGTGAGACGATGGACGCAGCGAAGTCGCCGATCGTGCAGGAGGTGCTGGCATACCTTGGCGACGGGCGCACGGTGCTCGATATCGGCGCCGGCGTGGGTCGGTTCACGAGTCCGCTCGCGAAGGCCGGGTGTCAAGTCGTGGCGATCGAGCCGTCCGCCGAGATGCTTCTCCACTTGCGAGAAACGCTGGAACAGCACGATGTGTCCGGACAGGTCCAGGTCGTCGAGAGCAGCTGGCCGCTTGCCGACGCGCTGCAGGCGGAGGTGGCCTTGGCCGCGTTTGTCATTCAGTTTTCGTCGGATTTCGCCGGGTTTGCCGGTGCGATGGAACGCGCCGCGACGAGGCGATGCGTTCTGGCTGTGCATGTGGACCCGATCATGGGGTTCATGAAGCCGCTGTGGGAGCTCTTTCGTCCGCACGAGCCGGCGCCTCACATGCCGGACTTTGCGGATATTTATCCGGCGTTGATCCAGGCGGGTATTGTCGCCGACGTTCGCATCTTTTCGGAGTCACACGGACCGCGCTGGACAGACCCGTCGGAGGCGATCCCGATGATGGCGGCGCGTCTTGGAATTGCAGAGGACCCAGAAGCGCTGGCACGCCTGCGAGCGGTACTCAGTGAGCGCCGCGAGGAGTTCATGAAGCCACGGCCTCATCGCGCGGCCGTGATCTCTTGGTCACCACGACCGGAGTGAGTCAGGGCCAGGCGTGAAGGGCCATACAACCGGGGGTGGAACCCTGGAGAATCGATCTCATCCCGTATCCTCCTTGTTTCACATGGGCCTTGGCTTGGAAGACGGCAGTGGTTGAATGTGGCCAGGACTTGACAGTGACAACTGCCTCCTCTATGATATTGATGCTCGTCAATATCGATGGAGGTATATATGGATCACGACATCGTACTCGCGCAACTGGCCGCGCTGGCGGATCCCAGCCGTTTTCACATCTTGCAACTGTTGGCCCGGGGGTCCGTGGCCACTTCGTGCGAGCGCATCGAAGCCTTCGAGAACGGCTGCTGCGTCGGTGATGTGGTGGCCGAGACGGGATTGTCCCAGCCCACAGCATCGCACCATCTAAAGGCGCTTGAGAAAGTTCATTTGGTTCGTCGTGAGGTGCGGGGGCCCTGGACCTGTTACTTTCCCAATCCAGAGGCGATAGAGGAAGTGACCGCGCGCTTGCGAAGCGAGCTGTTGCCATCAGCCCCACGCGTTGACGCCCCGCAGGGGGGCTGCTGCTGATGATGACGGGCACTCCTCTGATTGTAGCGGCGATCGGCTTGTTTCTCGTGACGTTGCTGTTTGTGATCTGGCAACCGCGGGGTCTGTCGATCGGCTGGAGCGCGTTTGGCGGGGCCGTCTTGGCTCTCTTGCTGCACGTGGTCAACTTCGCCGACGTGGTTGCGGTGACGAAGATCGTCTGGGACGCGACGTTGGCGTTCGTCGGCATCATTATATTTTCCACGGTTCTTGACCGGATCGGGTTCTTTGAGTGGGCAGCGCTGAAGATGGCGCATGCTGCCAAGGGCAGTGGGCACCGCGTGTTCGTCTACGTCATCGTCCTCGGCGCCATCGTATCGGCGTTCTTTGCCAACGACGGTGCGGCGCTGATCCTGACGCCGATCGTTCTCGAGAAGGTCAAACTGCTCAAATTCGACACGCGTCGCATGTTGCCTTTCATCATGGCCAGCGGTTTTATCGCTGACACGACGTCGATTCCGTTTGTGACGTCGAACCTCGTGAATATTGTGTCGGCAGACTATTTTCATCTCGGATTTATCACGTACCTCGTGCACATGGTGCTGCCAGATCTCGTGTCGCTCGGGGCGAGCCTGCTGTTTCTCTATCTGTTTTTTAGACGAGACATTCCCGCCCACTATGATCCTCGTGATCTTCCGGCGGCGGACAGTGCCATCGCGCACCGAGGGATGTTCCAGGCTTCTTGGGTCATACTGGGGATTTTGCTGGTGGGCTATATCCTTACGGAGTTGCTTCACATTCCCGTGTCCTCGGTGGCCGGGCTTGTGGCCATCGTGTTCTTGATCGCGGGGACGAAAACAAGGGTGATCAAGCCTTGGCCCGTGATTCGGGACGCACCGTGGGCGATCGTCGTCTTCTCGATCGGGATGTACGTCGTCGTCTATGGTCTTAAAAATGCCGGACTCACGACGCTCTTGGGACACGTCATCCTCGCCAGCACCCACGGCGGATTGTTTGCGGGAACCGTGGCGACCGGTTTCATCGCGGCGACCTTGTCATCCGTGATGAACAACATGCCAACGGTGATGATCGACGCGCTCGCGATCCACTCGTCAGGGGTGACCGGAACCATGCAGCACGCGCTGATTTACGCCAACGTCATCGGCTGCGACCTGGGGCCGAAGATCACGCCGATCGGGTCGTTGGCCACGCTCCTGTGGCTTCACGTGTTGCGGCAAAAGGGGATCACGATCGGTTGGGGGCGCTATTTTCGATCGGGACTCGTGTTGACCGTCCCGACCTTGCTGGTCACCCTGTCAGGGCTGTACGTCTGGAGCGCGCTGATCGGCTAGGCGGTGGTTGAACTTTGTCCGACAGATGCGGGCAAAAGGCGGTTTGGATTTCATCTGGGTGACCGACGGTGCTATACTGAAGAGGTTGTCAGAACTAAGAGATGGCATGAGGTAGTAAAAGGAAGAATACGGAGGGTGAAAACAATGGCAGGACAAGACATCGGCGTGTACGGCCTGGCCGTCATGGGCAAAAACCTCGCACTGAACATCGAGAGTCGGGGGTACGCAGTTTCCCTGTTTAACCGGTCCCCGGAGAAGACGAAGGAAATGCTCGCGGAGAACCCGGGCAAGAAGTTGCAGGGTACATACACGGTGGAAGAGTTCGTGGCCTCGCTGGCCAAGCCGCGCAAGATCCTCATGATGGTGAAGGCAGGCGATGCGACGGATAGCACGATCGCGTTGCTGAGACCTCATCTCGAACGTGGGGATGTGTTGATCGACGGAGGCAACTCATTTTATAAAGACACGATCGCACGCGAAGCTAGCCTCTCCAAAGATGGGATCCTGTTCATCGGTACAGGGGTGTCAGGCGGGGAGGAAGGCGCGCTTCACGGCCCGTCGATCATGCCATCGGGCCATGCTGACGCCTATCGCATCGTCGAACCGATTCTGACCGCGATCTCGGCCAAAGTTGGCGGCGATCCTTGCTGCACGTACATCGGACCGGATGGTTCCGGTCACTATGTCAAGATGGTGCATAACGGCATCGAGTACGGGGATATGCAGCTGATTGCAGAAGCGTATCACCTCTTGAGTGAGGGTCTTGGACTGGATGCCGCGGCGCTCAGAACGACGTTTCAAGAGTGGAACAAGGGTGAACTGGACAGCTTTTTGATTGAGATCACGGCCGATATCTTCCGCAAGATGGATCCGGAAACCGGTCGTCCGCTCGTGGACATGGTCCTCGATACCGCCCAGCAAAAGGGCACAGGGAAGTGGACGAGCGAGAGTGCACTCGACCTCGGCGTTCCCCTCTCGATCATCACGGAGGCCGTCTTTGCGCGCGCGTTGTCGAGCATGAAGGCGGAACGCGTCGAGGCATCGAAGCTGCTCAAAGGCCCGGGCCCTGTGGCCGAGGCCCTGCCTGCCGCCGAATTCACGGAGGCGGTTCGGCGCGCGCTGTATCTGAGCAAGATGTGCTCATATGCGCAGGGATTCGCGCAGATGAGCACGGCATCCGCTGAGCACGGCTGGAACCTTCATCTCAGCAAGATCGCCAGTATCTTTCGCGGTGGTTGCATCATTCGCGCCCGCTTTTTGCAAAACATCATGGATGCGTACGATCGCGATCCAAAGCTTCCGAACCTGCTTCTCGACCCCTATTTCCGAGATGTCTTTGAGCGCTATCAGGACGCGCTGCGTCACGTGGTGGCCGTGGCCGCAACTCGTGGCATTCCTGTGCCGGCGATGGCCAACGCACTCATGTATTATGATGCCTACCGGCGCGATCGCTTGCCAGCGAATCTGATTCAGGCACAACGCGACTATTTCGGTGCGCATACCTACGAGCGGACGGACCGCGAAGGGGTCTTTCACACGGAGTGGGCGCAGGACTGACTTGCCTTTCTCGAAGGGGCCGGATTGCAGGGATTGTCCTGCGGTCCGGCTTTTTGTTGTGTCTGCCTGCGACTCACAAACGTTGACACGCGAGGGTCGGGCGGAAGTCTCGCCGCGTGATCAAAGGCCAACAATGGCTTGCCAGACGGTTGCGAGGGTCAGGGCAATCAACAAGCTGACGATGGCCCACGACCAGATGCGAGACCACAGTCGACTCGCGTGGCGACCAAGGAGCTTGCGGTCGCTGGCAAAGAGGACGAGAAAGATCAAGATGGGGGCGATGAGGATCCCGCCGATCACTTGAGCCAGGACCGCGATCAAGTCCAGAGGCAAGCCGGGGAGAAGCAAGAGTCCCGACGCGATCGCGAGGCTGCCGAAGTAGACGGCGTAAAACCCGGGCGCTTGGCGGACAGAGTCGTTCAAGCTCCGAGCCCAGCCGAAGGACTCCGCTACGGTCCATGAGGACGACAGCGAGATGGTGATCGAGGCCAGAAAGCCTGCATTGAACAGGCCGAATCCAAAGAGAATGGCGGCCATGTGACCGTAGTGCAAATTCATGGCGGCGATCAGCGAGGCGGGTCCGACGGACGACAAGTGGGTCAGCTTGCCAAAGAGGGCGGCACCGCACAAGATGATGAAGGCGGCGATGACGACTTGTAAGACAGCTCCCACCAAGGTGTCGATGCGCCCGTTTCGCAGTTGTTGTCCGGTAACGCCTTTGTCGATGGTTGCGCTCCCCTGAAAGAAAATCATCCAGGGCGCGACGGCATTGCCGATGGTGGCGATGATGTAAAACACGACGGTGCCAAATCCGACCGATGTGGGGAGGTTCCAGTGCAGCAGTGCGTGACCGATGGCCGCATAGTCCGGATGGGTCATGAGCGCCACGATGACAAACACCACGTTGAGGCCGCTGATGATCAGAGCCAGACGCTCTTTTGTCAAGTAGCCCGAAAACACGGTGACTGAAGCGACCAAGAGGAAGCTGCCGATGTCGGCTACTGCGAAGGGAATGCCGAGCAATACTAAGCCGGCTGTCATGCCGATGAATTCGGTGACCAGCGTGATCAGGTTTTCGAGGGTCAACGTCGTGAGATGGTAGTATCCCCAAAAGCGTCCAAACCGGTCAAACACCAGGCGCGCGTATCCGGTCTTGCTGACGGCACCAACGCGAAGACTCATTTCTTGGACGGTATAGGTGACGAAGCCGAGCATCAACACCAACGGGATAAACAGCCCCACGCCAAACTGCGCGCCGGTCACTGCATAGGAGATGATCCCGCCGGCGTCGTTGTCTCCGATCATCGCGAGCACGCCTGGCCCGAGCATCAGGACAAACAACCTGAGTGCTCGCCATGGCCTAGAGG
>JAPNUJ010000010.1:0-29900 GCA_026627155.1 Bacillota bacterium
TCTCGTTCCGTGTATGTAGAGTTTGTCAGACGCTGTGACATCTACTCATTCTTGCGGTGCATGTACAACGCGTTGTTTATTTCGGCGGTGTCCCCGAGGTGATCTTGACGGACCGAATGAAGACCGTGTTGATTGGTATGGGAGACGACCACAAGCCACAGTGGCACTCTCTGTTCGCCGACTTTGCACTGGCTATGGGGTTCCTTCCCAAGGTGTGTCGTGCGAGGCGGCCCCAAACCAAAGGGCAAGGTAGAAAGGGCTGTGCGCTTCGTGAAAGAAAACTTCCTGCCGGACCGCCGATTCACCACACTGGATGACCTGAATGTACAGGCCAGAGCTTGGAGCGACAAGGTTAATCGACGCATCCATGGCACAACCGGAGAACGTCCCGTAGACCGGCTGAAAGATGAATCACTCAAAGTGCTTGTGGGTCCGGAGAAGCTGACGAGTTTCCTCAGCGAGGAGCGTAAGGTCGACAGCGATGGATACTTCAGTTTTGGCGCGGTTCGATACGGTGTTCCTTGGTAGTATGGCGGCTCGACGGTACGTGTACGGACAGTCGCTGGACAAGTAACCGCCGATCCGTGTAAAGGTTCAACCGCCCGTGGACGCCTCTGATCCATATTGGCGGGACCTGCTCGTGGACGGCGACTCGGCAGTACAGAGCGCGAGGTCACGGTATTGGGACATGGTGACGGCATGCGGGACGGCATGCGGGACGGCAAAGTAGCGGCAAGGCACCCTAACTCGTCGGGCGATTGTACAACAGTGACTGCTCGCGCTCACAAGGAACCAGCCTTGCACTGGCGAACTCAAATGGCGCACAGTCGTCAAACCGCTTGCCACCGAAGGTTTCGGAGGAAGGCATGGTGCGGCGGCTCAACCTTCTCGCGAATCGGTGACTACTTTGGTGACGACGGTGATGTGGACACTACGTGGGAGATCCGTCGCTTGCCGGGGAGACACGAAGTGGGCAGAAGGAGTCTACAAATGGGGCCGACATGGGTTGACCGCGTGGCGAGTTTGCGCTAGCGTGAAGACATTGGGCGATGTGTGCCCGGCAATAACAGTATGAATGACGAATCATTCAACAATAGGGGTGTTCAAGTGGGCGTTTTAGACCTGTTTTCACTTACGGGGAAAGTGGCCCTAATTACGGGAGGTGGCAGAGGACTTGGAGAACAAATTGCTCGTGGCTACGCAGAGGCGGGAGCGACCGTCGTGCTCGCTTCCAGGCGGATCGACAACTGCATCCAAGTGCGCGACTCGCTGATTGAGCAGGGTGCCACTGCGGAGGCATGGCAACTGGATGTGACGGATCCGGAGTCCGTTCGGCAAGTGGTGAAGCAGGTCGCTGAGCGTTTCGGACAGATCGATGTACTTGTCAACAACGGGGGTGCTTCCTGGGGGTCTCCGGCTTTCGATATGCCTTTTGAGGCCTGGCAAAAGGTGCTGGCGACGAATCTGACAGGCACATTTCTGATGTCGCGGGAAGTCGGGCGCCATATGCAGCATCAGCAGTCTGGCAAGGTGATTAACATCGCATCTGTGGCGGGAATGCGCGGCTCTACACCTGAGGTCCTCGACGCCGTAGGCTACAGCGCGAGTAAAGGCGGAGTCATTGCCCTGACGTTGGACCTTGCCGTGAAATGGGCGCGCTTTGGGATCTGCGTGAACGCGATAGCCCCCGGGTTTTTCCCTACGAAAATGACGCGAGACGTGCTCGCGGCTCACGGACAAGAGATTCTGGCCAATACGCCGCTGGGCCGAACGGGTGGCGACCGTGATCTGCAGGGAGCAGCCCTCTATTTTGCTACAGCGGCCTCTGACTTTACGACGGGTCAGGTGTTGGCCGTCGACGGCGGCTCCACCGCCAGGTAGGATCTCAACGCAGTGCCTGCGACTGCGGGACCGGTCGAGCGGTGCCCCGAGTCCCCGGCTCTGAGCCACAGGGCCCTGCTACTCTGGCGGACCGATGCCCCCGGTGGCTCGGGACTCGGGTGGACAATTGGCGGGTTTTCACAGAATGGGAGATGGCATCGTGGACTTTGGATGGTCGCCGCGGGTGACGGCGTTGCGGGAGCAACTGTTGGAGTTTATGGAGCGGGTGATCTATCCCAACGAGTCGGTCTACGAAGAACAACTCACCGACGCAGGACGGTGGACGGTCCCACCTGTAATGGAGGAGATGAAGCGGGAGGCCCGGGCGGCAGGGCTCTGGAACTTGTTTCTTCCGGACGCGAAGTGGGGGGCCGGGTTGACCAATCTCGAGTACGCGCCGCTGTGTGAAATTATGGGGCATTCGCTTATGGCGCCTGAGGTGTTCAATTGCAATGCGCCTGACACCGGCAACATGGAAGTTCTCGCGCAATACGGTTCAGACACGCAAAAGTCCCGCTGGCTCGAGCCGCTCTTACGGGGTGAGATTCGCTCGTGTTTTGCGATGACGGAGCCGGCGGTGGCCTCTTCGGACGCCACGAATATCGCCACTCGCATCGATCGGGATGGCGATGACTACATCGTTAACGGTCGGAAATGGTGGTCTTCTGGCGCAGCAGATCCTCGTTGCCGCGTCGCGATTGTGATGGGCCGCTCGGATGCAAAGGCTGCGCGTCACGAACAGCAGAGTATGATACTGGTGCCGCTGGACACACCCGGGGTCAGGATCGTGCGCTCGCTGCCGGTATTTGGATACGATGACGCACCGCACGGGCATGCTGAGATTCTGTTGGATGAGGTGCGCGTACCGGCCGATCACATCATTTGGGCGGAAGGTAAAGGGTTTGCCATCGCGCAGGGTCGCCTCGGGCCCGGACGAATCCATCACTGCATGCGTTTGATCGGCATGGCGGAAAGAGCGCTCACGCTACTGTGTGAACGGGTTGGGGAACGCAGAGCATTTGGTCGGCTGCTTTCTGAACAAGGGGTCATCATGCAGTGGATTGCAGACTCGCGCGTGGAGATCGATCAGGCGCGTCTTTTGACGTTGACGGCGGCATGGAAAATGGATCAGGTCGGCAACAAGGCGGCGCGCAAGGAGATCGCCATGATCAAGGTCATTGCACCGCAAATGGCGCTTCGGGTCATCGATCGGGCGATTCAGGCCTTCGGGGGAATGGGTGTCAGCGATGACGTCTGTCTCGCCCGTTTCTACGCCAGCGCACGCACACTTCGCTTGGCGGACGGGCCGGATGAGGTTCATCGGGAGGCGATTGCCAAACTCGAGTTGAAGCACCAAGCAGATCGCAAAAAGATCGTGGGTCAGGGGGGCGCACGATGACAGAGTTCGACGGGATCCGCAACATACGGCCGGGCGAGGAGTTGGACGGCGCTGCACTGCGCAATTACCTGGGTGGTATCATGCCCGAGTGGGCAGAAGGGCGACTCGACGTCAAGCAGTTTACGTCGGGTCACTCGAATTTGACGTATCTCGTGCGCGCGGAGTCAGGGCAGGAGATGGTGTTGCGGCGTCCGCCTCTGGGTCCGGTGGCGGCGCGTGCCCACGACATGACCCGGGAGTTCGGCGTGTTGTCGGCCGTTCATCCGGTGTTCTCGTTGGCGCCTCGCCCCCTGCATTTGTGCGAGGATGTGAGCGTGATTGGCGCCCCCTTTTACCTCATGGAGCGAATGCGCGGTGTCACGCTGGATCGCCTCTGGCCCACGCAGTATCCGGACACGCCGCAGGCGGCTCGGGATATCTCGCAGGCGGCGGTGGAAACGCTCGCGAAAATTCATGCGGTGGATGTCTTGGACGGCGTGGCGGCCCTGGGACACCCTGAAGGTTACCTGCGCCGACAAGTGGAGGGCTGGATCACGCGGCATGAACGGGCGCGCACGTCGGACGATCGGCGGAGTGAGGTTATTGGACGCCAATTGCTGGATGGCGTGCCGCCGGAAGGGCAACCCACTCTGATTCACAACGACTTCAAACTCAACAACCTGCTGTTTCATCACACGGAGTCGAATTGTGTAACCGGTGTGGTAGACTGGGAGATGGCCACTGTCGGCGACCCGTTGTCCGATTTGGCTATCGCCCTCTCGTATTGGGCGCAGTCCGACGATCCGCCCGCTCTTGCGACGACGTTGTCACCGCTCACGGCACGAGCTGGCTTTTACACGCGCGCTGAGTGGGCTCGGGCCTACTCGGAAGCCACTGGCCGTTCTGTCGAACATCTCGGCTATTATATGGCCTTCGCGTACTTCAAGGCAGCCGGGATCTGTCAGCAGATCTATTACCGCTACCATCAGGGGCAGACGGCAGACTCCCGCTTTCGCAACTTGGGGGAGTTGGCGACTTTGTTGCTGATGACGGCTTCTCGTTACCTTCATGACGAATCAAACTAATCGAGGCGAGGCGACAGGATGCAATCTCACGTTATCGGACACTGGACGACACACGAGCAAGCCGTTCGCGCGGCTGAACAGCTGGAACTGATCTGGCCGCAGCAAGTATCGCTCAGTACCTCAACGCCGCATGAACATTGGTGGCAGCATAGTACGTGGTTGACGCGTGCCCTCGAAACGGTCGGCGGTGCAGCGGCGGCTGTGTCGCAACTCGTTCCCGGGTTTGGCGTCCTGTTCATGGGAGGTCCGCTGGACGGCGTCCGCCAGGGCGACATCATTGGCCGCTGGCTGCAGTCGCATGGCGACGTGGACCTCGACGGAGAGTCGCACTTTGTCATCGTCGCTGTGACTTCGGACGATGATCGCGTGATCCGGGAGAAGATGACCACCCTCGGGGGGCTTGGTATCCACACGGACCAACCGTAGCGCAGATGATTCGGGTCAGGTGGTGCAAGACGGGGCCTTCGCGATGCAGGGTGGTGCCCTATTGCCCTTCTGGCGCCGATTTATCGGTGGAACAGGCTAGCCCGGCGAGTGGCAGTGTCTGGCTGATGCGCCGGTCGAGACAGACGCGACCCATTTTTCACCTTTTCATAGAAGAGAGGATGTTTTTCGTGGGGATGGAGAGTCTAGGGGCCGAGACGCGCATGTATGGTGAGGAGGCGATCGTACTCGAGGGAGAGGGGTTCGAAGCGACCATCATCCCCGCTTTCGGGGGTAACTTGGCGCGCCTTCGACACACGGGCACAGGGCTCGATGTGCTTCGATCGCCAGCGGACCTTGCAGGCTATCTTGAAAATGTGTTCCTATGTGGAAGCCCTGTCCTGTTTCCGCCGAACCGAATCGCTGACGGCGTGTTTTCGGAGGGCGATCATACGTATCGCCTCAAGATCAATGAGCCAAGTCGGGGGTGTCACTTGCACGGGTTTGCCTACGACAAGGCCTGGCAAGTCGTGAGTGCTCCGGAGGTCCGCGGACCCGGCCACGTGGCGATGGAGTGGCGTGCGGCTGACTTTCCCGATGTTCAGGAACAGTACCCTCATCGGATGGCGTTGCGCCTCGAGTATGCACTGAAGGATGGCGCCCTCTGGCAAACAATCCGGGCGACCAACGAAGGGGATACGTACGCGCCTTGCGGCCTCGGCTTTCACACCACGTTTGCTTTACCTCTTCGAAACGGGGGAGATCCCGCCTTGTGCACGGTGTCACTGCCGTTGGGGAAACAGTGGGAGCTGAATGACAGGCTGTTACCTACGGAAAAGCTCCTCGACTTGCCAGACCTCGAGCAGTGGCGCACCGGCAAGGTCATCGCCGGACTTCCGCTTGACGATGTCTTCACCTCCGAACCGGACCCGAGCTTGGACCCGAACCCACTCACCTCGGGAGTGAGAACCCACACGGCGGTACTGCAGGATAACACGGATGCGCTGGATCCGATTCAAGTCCAGTACACGTGTCAAGGTCCTATCCAGCACTGGGTGATCTACAACCGCGACGGGAACAGCGGGTACGTCTCGATCGAGCCCTACACGTGGGTAACCAATGCCCCTAACCTGAGTCTTCCGCGCGATGTCACTGGTTACAGGGTGTTGGCACCGGGCGAACACATGATGATGACCAACTCAATCCGTCTGATCCGGTCGGGCGTCGTCTTGTAGGTCAAGCGGGCCAGGCCGTGCTGCTCGGCTATTCAATGGACTGCAGTGACGGCGTCGCGAAGAAAATTCTCGAGCTCGACCGCGACGCCGTCTTCGTCGTTAGCCAGCGTCGTGCGATGAATCTTTTGCAGGATCAGGTCATCCGAGTTGGCCATGGCGATCCCGCATCCCACGTGCTGTAACATCGCAAGATCGTTTTCGGCGTTGCCAAACGCGGTCACCCGGCCCAGCGGCACATCCCACAACTCGCATAGTGATAGAATTCCCGAGAGCTTGGTCACTTCCCAAGCGGTTGCGTAGATCGAACCGTCCATGCTTCGCGTCATGTCGAACGCCTGCCAGGTGGCCAGCTCGTGAAAAAGCTCGTCTTGGAGCGCGTCCGAATGGCACTCGATCGTGACCTTGAGGACGGGTTCGACGGCGCGGGGCAAATAGTCTTCCAAACTGCGCGTGAGGATCGTCTCGTAGGAACCGTAGGTGCGGGTTTGCGAAACGGCAAAGCGGTGGCCCAACAAAAAATAATCGGCTCCGGAACCTTGCAAGCGCTGCGCCAGACGGTCGATGATGGAATGCGCAATGGGGTGAGAAGCGAGGCTCTCACCGGTGGAAGGGTCTACGACATCAGCGCCGTTCAGGCAGATGATGGGGATTCGCATGTCCAGTTGAGCGGCGATGGGAAGCGTGGAGGCGGCCATCCGCCCGGTGGCCAGTGTCACGTGGTGCCCGGCCTCGCGGACGGATAAAATGGCGCGCCTTGTGCGCGCCGTAATCTCGTGATTGGAAGTGAGCAGTGTCCCGTCAATGTCAATGGCAAACACGTGTTTTTCTCTCATGTTGTCCTCCCTCGCTCTGTCTTCCCCGATTATACCGTATCCTATGCGACGGGGAGACATAGCGAAGTAAACCTTTCGTAAACGGGGTCATCTGGACGGCTGAGCCGTCGTTGCGCCTTCTGTGTCTGCCTACACTAGAAACCCTTGCGGGGATCGTTGACAAACTCGATGCGACCGCACTGGGGGCAAGCAAAGACGTGCACGATGACGTTTCGCTCGGTTGCCGTGTTCAGTAACTCTTCAGTGCTGCTCCCGAGAAACAAGTCGGCTGCGATGCCGTACCCACGCGTCATGCCGCCTGTTCGTATGGCGTGAGCTCCACGATAAGACATCGCCGTGCCACAGGGATGACACAAGTGGTCCGGCATCTGGTTCGCCTGTGCAGAGGGGTCGTACCCGGCCTGGTAGGCAGGATTGCCCCCGTACCCGGCGTTCCCTCCTGGATATCCGGCGTTCCCGGCGTTGCCAGCGTAGCCCCCGCCGTAGCCGCCGCTGTTCCCGTAGTTGCCCGGTTGCATGTCCTGTGAGATGCCTTGGGCGAGGCGTTCGAGTTCGCGAAAGAAGCTCATGGGTCACACTCCATCAGAAAAGTTTGTCGCTGCCATTTGTGTATACGCGGTGTGAAGTGAAAAGTTGCACATTTTTTTGACGTTTGTCCGCAAAACTAAAACCGGTTGCCAAACCTGCTCGTTAACAAGAGTGAATTCAAACACTTGAGGAGGAATTGACGATGGCTTCGATGATTTCACGCACGGCAAAATGGCTGGTTCCGGTGACTGCCGGCGTCCTTTTGATGGGAACTGCAGCCTTTGCGGACATGCAGGGACAGATGATGATGGGCGGCAAGCTGTTTGGCAACATTCCGAACGTGACGGTACGCGGCGTTGCGGCTGGCGGCGCGCCTTGGATCGTCGATGGTAGCTACAAGTTGACCTCGACCGATATCTCGGCTTCAGGTCAGTGGTTGATTATCCCGAAAACGGGGTACCTGGCGAATGGCAAACCGATTCCCAAGGCTGTAGCGGGGACGACCGCAGGCGTCACGCAATTGGTTGCAGAGATCACCTTCGCCAATGCCGCTCCGATCGTCACCAAGCCCTTTGCGCTGAATGCTAAGGGTGACTTCAAGATGGACCAGATGATCATGATGCCAAAAGGGGCAGCGGATCCTGTGGTTCTGATCGGCCCGTCCGACGGCAAAGGCGGCGAAAAAGTCTGGTTTGCGAGCAGCAACTTCCTGATGGACTACGGTCAAGCGATGATGGGCAAAGGGTCCATGATGAATGGCTCGTCGTCGGGAAAAAGCGGATCAAACTGGTAATGAGAGGTCGTGATTTGTGCGGCTGAAGTGCAGTGAGACGTAAAGAGGGGGCCCTGATGGGTTCCCTTTTTTATTGTCGCAGCAACAGGATCACCGATGTCTCCGATCTAGGCCCGAGCGCACCCGCTGGGTGGAGGGGATCGAAGGCTGTCGGTTTTTGAATCCGCCGAGATCGCTTTGACCAGCCAAACGATTCCTGAAATCTGGATCACGTTGCCTGCCGTGTGTCTGAGTATTGACTGATAGGGGCTGGGCGTGTCATACTCTTGTCACATTGCCAAGGAAGGGGGTGATTCGCAGTGGATGAGAACGCTTCCAGAAAACGCAGACGAGCGTGGTACTGGCTCTTGTTGATCCCGTTTATTGGCACGCTCTGGCCCCCGTTTTTCGCGTCGGAGCAACCCATGTGGGGGAGTTTCCCGTTTTTCTATTGGTACCTGTTTGTGTGGGTGATCATCAGTGCCGTCTTGACGTGGATTGTCTACCTGGCCACGCGCGAGAATGGCTGAGCCAGCATGCGAAGCGGAGGTGAGAGTTTGTGAATTGGACAGCCTTTATCGTATTCCTGATCTTATTCTTGTTTGTAACAGGCCTTGGCTTCTGGGCTGCCCGATGGAAGAAAGGCGACCTGAACCTGCTGAGTGAATGGGGATTGGCAGGGCGTGGCTTCGGCACCGTCATCACCTGGTTCTTGCTCGGCGGCGACTTGTACACTGCGTACACATTTATCGCAGTTCCGGCACTCGTCTTCGGATCAGGGGCGATGGGGTTCTACGCCATGCCCTACACGATCGTGGCGTATCCCTTTGTCTTTATGGCGATGCCGCGCCTCTGGTCGGTTGCGAAAAAGCACGGCTATGTCACGGCGGCGGATTTTGTCAAAGGGCGTTATAACAGCAGTAGCCTTGCCCTTGTGATCGCTTTGACCGGCATTCTGGCCACCATGCCGTATATCGCTCTCCAACTCGCCGGGATGCAGGCTGTACTCTCGGCGATGGGCATCGGCGGTGAGTTTCCGCTGATCATCGCCTTTCTCATCTTGGCCGTCTACACGTATACGAGCGGGTTGAGGGCGCCTGCCGCGATTGCCGTGGTCAAGGACGTTTTGATCTATGTGACGGTCATTGCAGCCGTCGTCATCATTCCCGCGAAACTCGGCGGCTGGGGGCATATCTTCCACGCGGCAGCCACGGCGTTGCCGTTGCGCAAACCCGCGCCCGGCGCGTTGATTCTCGGGCCCAAGGCCTACACGGCGTTCACGACCCTGGCGCTTGGTTCCGCTTTCGCACTGTTTTTGTATCCGCATTCCGTGACGGGAGTGCTCAGTTCATCGAGTCGTCAGGTCATCAAACGCAACGCTGCCCTGTTGCCCGCGTATTCCTTTGTTCTTGGCCTGATTGCACTGCTGGGGTACATGGCGATTGCCGCCGGTCTGCACCCGAAGACGCCGACGCTGGCCGTACCGCTTCTGTTTCTCAAAGAGTTTCCGTCCTGGTTCGTAGGGGTGGCCTTTGCCGCGATCGCCATCGGCGCGTTGGTTCCTGCGGCCATTATGTCCATTGCAGCGGCGAATCTCTTTACGCGCAATGTCTATCGAGAATACATTCGCCCGCACTGCACGGACCGTCAAGAGTCGAGGGTGGCAAAATTGACCTCCCTCGTCGTCAAACTGGGCGCCTTGATCTTCATCGTCTTTCTGCCTAACACGTTCATCATCAACTTCCAACTCCTCGGTGGCGTGTGGATCCTGCAAACCCTGCCGGCGGTGGTCTTTGGTCTGTACACGAGATGGTTCCGCGGGGCAGCGCTGTTCGTGGGTTGGCTGTCTGGCATGGGGGTGGGAACCTACATGGCGATTGCACAGTCGTTCAAATCGTCCATCTTCCCCGTCGACTTGTTCGGTGTGACGGTTTCCGCGTATGCCGCCGTTTGGGCGCTTGCCGTCAACCTGATTGTCGCGGTCGTGTTGACACTCATCTTACGCGCTGTCAGCCAAGGCGAGACGGCTGATCTGACGTCGCCGGCCGACTACGAGGCCACCTCCGCTGGCGTGTAGACTCGTTTCTTTGTCCGAGAATCGTTGAAAGAGCAAGGTGGCCTGGTTCCGAACCTGGGATCGGGCCACCTTGCTCTTTGTCTCGCTGGCCGTGCACGCCAACTGCGCCAACTGCTCCAACTAAGCCAAATGGGGCCGATAGCGTCTCCGACGATCCCCGTTCGGTGTCCCCCTGCAAAGATAGGAATCAGATGATCGCGACTTTGCTCTGGCTTGCGGCGCTTTCAATGGCGGCAAAGACCATGGTTACACTTTTCACGTTATCGGCGCTGTCGGTCTCTGCGGGGCGCCCCTCGCGCAGTGCCGCGAACATCTCGTCGAGGCACCCATGATGCCCTTCGCGCCCGTTCCATGACATGGCCGGCTCGATGCGCGAGGTGTGCAACTGAAACGCGGCGGGTTGCCCTGGTGAGACGACCTCTGCATAGAGCCCGTCGGCTCCATCCCAGACGACCGTGCCAAGACTTCCGGTCACTCGCCAGTTGGCCTCCCAAGCGGTCTGCGCACCTTCGGCACACCACGAGCCGCGGTACGAGAAGACGCTGCCGTCACTCATCTCAAACAGGCAGATGGCAGCGGCGTTGCCCTTGTACCAAGACCCGACAGGGTTCCACTCGTGGCAGTAGACGGAAACCGGATCACTCCGAAGCAGGAACCGCGCCTGATCAAACGTGTGGATCGCCATGTCCAGAATCAGAGGATGGTCCATCGCATCCCGAAACCCGCCAAAGTGCGCGCCGATGAAAAAGTCGGCAAATGCCCCGCCGGGCGTCCCGATCTGACCACTGTGTATAAGCTCCCGGGCCGCGCGGATCTGTTTCTGATACCTGCGATTTTGCATGATCGCATAGGACCGCCCGCAATCCTTGGCCTGTGCATTCATGGCGTGGGCCTGTTCCATGGAGACCCCCATGGGCTTTTCGCCGAGGACAGCGCAGCCATGTTCAAGAGCCGCTGTCGTGACGGCAAAATGACTCTCCGGGATCGTGACATCAAAAACGAGGTTCGCTCCGGTCGCCTGAATGGCCACGCGCAAGTCCGTGTGGATCGGGACGTCCAGACCATACGTTGTGGCGAGGCGGGCAGCCGTCTCCGGGAAGAGGTCGACCAGCGCCACGATTTCCACGTCGTTTTGCTGTAAGGCGTACTCAACCCACGTGTGCGACATCCCACCGCACCCGACGATGACAATCCGAAATGGCTTCATAACGTCCACCTTTCATCTTGAAACATAAAGGCCAGAGAGGCGTGACACGATCTGTGACGGCCCAGCTGGCCAGCCCGTGTGACCCGTACCAGTCTAGCATGTCTCGACAATTGTTTCTACAAAAAACAATCCTAGAAAAAGGGGATCAAGAAAGTGGCGTGACGGAGTCGGAGTATCATGTGCCAAGACAGGTGACGGCTCGACACAGGCGCGCAATCGGCCGAGACGGTGGGTTTGAGGGGACAGTCGAGTCTGTGTCACAATAGAGTGTGAACAGAACTCCGTCTGACCATGGACATGAGACAGGGAGTGGTGGGAGATGCCTTTGCCGATGGTGCATATGGCGGTCGCTGTCCGCCTGTACGAGGGGCAGGGCGTGCTGCCGCCGTCTGGGTTCCTTCTTGGCAGTCTCGCTCCTGATGCGATTCATGCCCGACCTGGCACGCAACGGGCCGACAAGGATGTAACGCACTTCCTTCCGGGAGGCGATCGTCAAGCCTTTCTGGCTCGCGTCCGGGCTTTTGGGGAGCGTGAGGGGCTCAGTCGCGAAGGGGTGTCATCGGGGAACCCGGCGTCTCTGGAGATCGTGCCTTCCTTTGACTGCTCACGGGCCTTTGCGGCAGGATATCTGGCGCACGTTCTGACCGATGCCATGTGGGGGCTCAAAGTCTACAGTCGCTTTCGTCAAGCCATGGGCCCCGACATGCCTTTGGAAGAACGTCGCTCGCTCTATTATCTTGAGACGGAAAAGGTTGATTTTTTGCTACATCGCGGCGAACCTTGGGTTGACCCTGTATGGGATCGCCTGCGAGACGCGCGTCCGTGCGCAGTGGAGGACTTGCTCACGGAGACGGAGGTCCTGGACTGGCAGCGGCACATACTCGGTTGGTTTGCCACCCACGAGGAGCCCGATGCGGATGCAAAGTGGATCACCGAATCGCGCGTGCGCACCTTCGTGTCTGAGTGTGCGAATGTTTTGGCCCGTCAGGCCACGGAGTGGTCCTTTAACCTCACACCCGCCGACTGATTCACCGCCGCTGGCGCAATTCATCGTCAACCAAGCCGGCGGCGAGGCGGGCGCTGAGGGCCACCATCGGCGTTCCGCCGCCCGGGTGGGTTGAACCGCCGACGAAGTAGAGCCGGTCGATGCCGCGTACCCGCATGGGCGGGCGCAGAAAGGCGGACTGAACCGAGTTGGATGCCAATCCATAGATGGCTCCCCCAAAGGTGTGGGTCCGAGTCGCCAGGTCGTCCGGTGTCACGCGCTGGCGCACAACGATGGCCGTCCGAAGGCCCGGCAGTCCGCAACGGTGCTCCAGCAAATCGATCAGGTGGTCTTCATAGGCGACCCACGTCGCATCGTCCACGGGCTCAAGGTTTGCCGGAGCGTTGACGAGGACAAACAGGTTGCAGCCCCCAGCCGGGGCTTGCGTCGAATCGCTTGCACTCGTGTTGCAAATGTAAATCGTCGGGTCCTTCAGAGGGGACGGTTGACCGAATAACTGCCTGAACTCCCCTTGGTAATCACTCGGGTAGAATACAGTATGGTGAGCCAAATGGTCGTATCGGCGGTTGACGCCGAGCAGGAGGACGAACCCAGAGTGAGACAGCTGACCCGACGTGACCCGCTTTCGCCAAAGGGTGGGCGCAGCGTCCGTTGCGATCAAATGCCGTGTGGCATAACCGACATCGGCGGCCACACAAATCGCGTCAAACGGAACGGTCTCACCCCGCACGCGCAGGCCGCGAGCGATCCCGTTTCGGATCACAATCTCGGAGACAGGCGAACTTGTGTGGACGTCGACTTCCAGGCGCTCGCAGATTTTTAGCAAGGCGTGGATCAGCCCGACTGTCCCGCCAGGCAGATAGTGAACGCCGGTGCCGTATTCGATATGGCCGATCATCCCAAGTGTGGCCGGAGCGCGTGTTGGATCGGAGCCGACGTAGGTGGCATAGCGATCGACCAGCATCAGAACCTGCGGGTCTTTAAAAAATAGGCGATGATAGCCACTGAGCGACCGCTGTGGCCGCGTGGCCAGGACGGCTCGCAACAGGGGGAGTGAAGCGAACTCGCGAAGTCTCGTGAAAGAGCGCGTAAAGAAGTGGCGCATCGCCAGGTCGTACAGCCGGTTCGCATCGCGCAGGTAATGCGGCCAGGCGGCGGCATCCGCGTCGGAAAAGGCGCGAATCTGCTGTTGCATCGAACTGACACTCTCACAGGCATCGATCGAGCGTCCGTCGGCAAAGATGTTGCGGTGCAAGATCGGCAGACGCCGATAAGGAAGGATGTCCGCGCCAAGACCACTCTGTTCGGCCATCTCCGTGAACAGCCAAGGCATGGTCAGGGTGGACGGCCCATAGCTGAATCGAAACCCCTCCGCCTCGAACCCCCACAGTTTCCCCCCGGCAACGTCATTTTTCTCGAACACTTCTACGGTTTGCCCGCGCATCGCCAGCAAGATGGCAGTGCACAGCCCGCCGATCCCCGCGCCGACCACAGCCGTTCGCTTCAAGGATATCGCCTGCCCTTCCAGTTGTATCCCCGATGCTGCCAATCGTCCCAAGCTGACGTGACGGCGATGGCGAGGAGCAGCGCGGCAGACAGAGGAGCAAGAAGGCTGTAGCGAGCGGGCACCCGGAACCGGCGATCGACGATCCACTTCATGAAGACGCCGATACCGGTCGCCGCCGCTGCAAGGAGCCCGGCAAACGCATAGGCCCTTTCGTGTGTGAGAAAAAGGGCGATCAGGGACACGAGCACGAGAACCGGGGGCACCAAATACCAACAGGTATACAGCAGCATGACGAGGCCGAGGAGCCACGGCGATCTCCCCAAGCCGGCATAGAGATTCTTGCGAAAACCGTCCCAGACTTGCGTGGCGGTCTGGTACATCTGAACTGACGCGCACGCACTGATGTCGACAAGACTGACCCGCAACGAAGCGGCTTTGGCGGCGCGGAGCATGGTCATGTCATCGACGATGTGCTGGGCCGCTGTGGCATGGCCACCGATCTGATCGTACGCTTTTCGCGACAACAGCATGACCATCCCAGAACCAGCCACAAAGCGCGGGTTTGGAGACCTTTCCACGAGCCTGACAGGCAAATGGGCGGCGATCGTAAACACCATCATCGACGTGGCCAACCACGCGGTCAAACAGGTGTTGTCCACGCGCGGGAACCCCGTTAGCACGTCCGCTTTGCGCGCCACGGCGGTCGCGATGAGTCGGCTGGCGGCGTCAGGCGTCAAGACGACGTCTGCGTCGACAAACAAGAGCCAGTGGCCGCTCGCGGCGTTGGCCAACTGCTGGCACGCGTGTGCCTTTCCAAAAGCGCCGGAAGGGAGCGGGCGTCCGGTCAGGACGCGGACGGGTCGCGGACGCTCTGCGTAGTGGTTGAGGACGTCCAGCGTCTCGTCAGTGGACTGATCGTCGAGCGCGATCAACTCCAGCGGCGAGTAGTCTTGAGCCAGCACGCTGTCTAGGGTTTCGCGAATGCGGTGCGCCTCGTTGCGGGCTGGGATGAGCAGTGAGACGAGGGGTGGCGTAAGGCCGGGCGGCCCGGCGCTCGTGGCGAGACGCGGCCATTGGCGCAGATTCAGGGTCACCCAGGCCGACTGCACAAGTAACCACAGCGTGAGGAGGAGCAACGGCGCGATCATGACCGGCCGCCTGACCCGAGCCTAGGCCATGGCTCGTAGCCATCAGGGAATCGCCGGGCTGACCTGTCCAGCTGGATCAGTTCTTGTTGTTGCCGATCGAGCAACTGCGTCAGTGACATCTCAAGGCGATCAGTCAGGGCATGGATCTCGCTGCGATCCCAGGCCTTCCTGCTCTCCGAGGAGCGTGAGCGAACGGCTGAGCGCCACTCCTGATCGGCTAGGGCAACGCCGAGATCGAGAAAGGCTTCCGGGCGGGGCGCTTCCAGAAACGTATAGTGGAGCGCCGCCGGTACGACGGCAATCGGCGCGCCGGGTTCTGTCATGCTGAGCAACGTGCCGATGCCATCCGCAAAGCCGAGCGGTCGCGTTTGTTGATGGCGTTGCAGTCCCTGCGGAAAATACAACAAGAGCGTCCGCGGATCGCTCAACCGAGAGGCACCATACCGCAGGGCGCGCAGGACGCCGCGCGGATCCTGAGGCACGGGAAAAGCGCCGAGCCGCCGGAAGAAGGGGAAGCGCAGCAAGCCGTCCTCGCTCATCAAAACGTACGCTTGCCTGTGAAAGTAACGACGGTTGGCCAACAAGAACAGCAATCCGTCCCACCAACTCACGTGGTTGGCGTACAGGAGCACGCTCCCGGGTGCGTCCTGCACGACGCCCGCGTGGCGGATGTGGACGGCGGCAAACCGGTGGCGTGCGAGCGCCTGGACGTAGACCGCAAAGAGAGCCTCGAAGGCTGACGACTTGCGTGGGTCGGTCACGTCAACGCCTCCTTTCGGTCTTGCGCCCTTTGGGGATCGGAGAGAGCCCCCGCAATCCCAACGAGCAGCCAGGGGCACACGCCGACGGCGAGGGCCGGCCACCATCCAACGCGGATCGCAGCGCCTCCGAACAACAAGATCAGGGCCAGCCAGGTGCCCTCCGTCAAACGCCAGGCGATGCGGTCCGCGCCGGCAGACCGCGTGGCTCTAAAACGCTTCGACGGCCACAGGACCAATAGCGCCTGAAAGAGCAGACTGACCAGCGTCCACGCCACGAAGTTGCTTGTTGGAATCCCGTAATAAGGCCCCGATTGCTGCCAGATCCAGTCCCGCTGGACGTGGACGGCTACCGGATCGAGCAGGGCATCAAGAGAGGTGCACAACAAGGCGGCGCACACCACGGCGATTGGGACGCGTCTCGGTGATGTGGCGAGACGCCTTGTAAACTGATGGGCCAGTGCGGAGGTCAAGATCCAGGCGCCCACCATGGCGAGCGGCACGCGCAGCAGCTCGGGACCCAGCGCCCCGGTATAGTAGTAGCGGCCAAACGGCCAACCGGTCTGCACGCCGACACATTCCACGACGTAGCCCCCGGTGCCCAGTGCGAGCGCGAGCCACAGGGCCTGGCGGTCGCCAAACGGATACGCCAGCAACAGAGCGCCAGCCAGTGCGCACAGATACAAGAAGAAAGGGCTTGACCAAGCCAGCAAAGGGGGCAGGGGTCCGTGTGCGAGCAAAATGCTTCCCACCAACGCCCAACCAAAGAAAAAGCTCCAGAACAGTCCGCGCCATGTCAGTGGACGCGTTGACGTCGGCCCGACGCACACCGTTCCCCGCTCTGTCCGATGCGCGCGACGCCCCCCTATCATAAGGGGGTGCTTCCTTGGACGCCCACCTGCCAGCGTCGCTCGAGTCCAGCCCGAATCCGGTTTGTGGCGGCGCGGGCATCCGCTGTGGCCGCCTGGACGCCAACGCAAGGGCGAAGGGCCAGCGTTGGCACCGATTTGGGCGATTCGACGACAGTTTTGAGAATTTGCTGAAGTTGTCGCTTGCGGTCATCGCTCACCACGATTCGCCTGGCAAACACGTCCCAGCCACGCGCGCACGCCTCCTCCAGGATCGCCCCATAGAACCGTCCTGAGGCGAGGAGCGGCAAGCGGCTGTGTGGTGGATAAAGCCGCCAAACACGGAGTCCCATCTCGTAGAATGAGGTGGCTTGCGCGGCCAGTCCCTCTCCGATCATGACAAAGCCCGCTGGCATCTGTTCGCTGGAAAGGTCGTCATGGCGCAAACCGGCCACAGTCATCCATTCGCTTGGGATGTAGACCCGTCCCATCGTCGCGTCTTCGCGAACATCGCGAAGGATGTTGGTCAACTGCATGGCCACGCCAAGTGCTGCGGCTGAGTGGCGCAGTCGCGCAGAACGCCCTGGGGCGAGGATCGGCAGCAGCATCAGTCCGACCGTCCCGGCCACGAGATAGCAGTATTCGAGCAGATCGTCCAGGGACTGTGGCGCGCGAAAGTCGACGTCGGCATACTGGCCGCGCACCATGTCGTCAAACGGCCCCCACTGCATGGGGAAGTGGGAGAAGACGTCTTGAAGGGCCACCCAGACCGCGTCGTCCTCCGTCCAGACGCCGTGTTTGGCCGCCCTTATCTGCTCTTCGACAGCGCGCAGTTGTAAAAGCTTCACCGCTGGCGGGGCATCTTGATCGGCCATCGTGTCGACTTTGCGACAAAAAGCGTAGACGGCATAGACAGCCTGTCGCTCGGCGGCGGGCAAGTGGCGAAAGGCGTGAAAGAAACTGGATGAGTGCGCGCGAATCACCGTCTCGCAAGTTGCATAGGCCTGTATAGCGTTCAATTCTTCCTGCCTCCCCCACATCCCGCGCTGAGGTCTGCTCGAAATCGCGGCGGTCATTCGGGATTCCGGGCAGATGGTGACACGAGCGCGCCAGGTTTGCGCCGCTTGCGTCAGCATCGGACACAGATTGATCTCGAGAAACCTTGTAAAACACTTCCGAAATGTGTATATAAGATTTATACCACAAATTTAACTCAAGAGTCAGTTGTACAGAGGTTATCCGGGCGACAAGCCGTTGCCATAGGGGCCAGGTGCTTTACTTCAGGGGGAGTTTCCATGGCGAGAACGGCTTTAGTGGTGGGGGCGGGAGCAGGTGGACTGACAGCCGCCTTGCGTCTGCTTCGAAACGGGTGGCAGGTCACGGTCTTGGAGAAGAACGCAAGACCGGGCGGCCGACTCGGCAGGATGGAGGGCAAAGGATACAGTTTCGATCTCGGCCCCACCATCGTGCTCATGCCGGATGTGTTTGAGCGACTGTTCGCTGACCTCGGACGCGATCTGCGCGATTACCTTGACATGCAGTTGCTCGATCCGAACTATCGCCTGAACTTTGCGGACGGTAGTCATTTGGACTCGACATCCCATCTGCAAAAGATGCTGACGGAACTCGACAGGTTCGCTCCAGGAGAGGCTGCCGGCTACATGCGTTATCTGAGCGACCTCTATCGTCGCTACCGAATCGCTCGCTACGACTTTATCGAGCAGCCGATGTTGTCGATGCGAGAACTGTTCGATTTGCGCAAGGTGGTCAAACTGCTGAAACTTCGTACCCTTGGTCCTATGTACGCGGATATCGGCCGTTTCATTCGCGATGAACGCCTCAAGTTGGCCCTGACCTTTCAGAGCCTGTACATCGGCATCGACCCGTACCAGGCGCCGGCGATCTACAACGTGATCGGGTTCATGGAGGTATCCTACAGCGGTGTCTGGTACTGCAAGGGCGGGTATCATGCGGTCACCGATGCACTTTGCAAGGTGCTCGAGGAGATGGGGGGTGCACTGCGCACGCACGCTGAAGTCGCTGAGGTTGTTTGCGAGGGCGGTCGGGCGACGGGAGTGCGACTGGCAAGCGGGGAAGTGCTGCTGGCGGATGCGGTCATTGTCAACGCCGATGTGGCGCAAGCTGCCACGAAGCTGCTACCCGATGTGGCGCGCCGCGAGTTTCCGGAAGCCAAGATGGCCCGGCAGGAGCAGTCGTGCAGTGCCTTCATGATGTATCTCGGCGTCAAACGCAAGTATCCTCAGGCGCACGTGCACAACGTCTTCTTCTCGCGCAACTTTCGCCGCAATGTCGACCAGATCTTTCATCATCGGGATATTCCGGAGGACCCGTCCTTTTATGTGCACGTGCCGTCCTCCATCGATCCGGCTGTCGCCCCCGTGGGCTGCGAGGCCGTGTACGTGCTCGTGCCGGTGCCGAACCTGTCGGCGGGGATCGACTGGGAGACAGGGAAAAAGGTCTTGCGCGAACGTGTGCTGAATCGCTTGGAACAAGAGGGGTTTGCCGGTATCAAAGACGAGATCGAGTTCGAGGCGGTGTTCACCCCGGTAGCCTGGCAGACCCAGTTTGCGCTGCGCGACGGGTCGGCGTTTGGCGTCATGCCAAAGCTGCTCCAGTCTGCCTACTGGCGTCCTTCGCTGAAGTCTCGTTCACTAGCGGGGCTTTACTTCGTCGGCGCGAGTACGCACCCGGGAGGCGGCATTCCTATCGTGATGACGGGCGCGCGGACCCTCGAAGGGATTATGGCGAGGGATTACCCCTTGGACTTCCCTGCCGTCAGCGGATTACTTGACATCCGCGCGAGCGAGGCGGTCGCGGACGCGTTGTAGGCGTTCCCGGTTGTAGCGCTGCGCCAGGATGCAAGGCAAGTTGGCCAGCGCTGCGTAGAGGGTCATGCTGACACCAACCGCGATGTTTCCCGAGAGGAAAAACAGCGGGCCGGGCGCCATGGCGATCCAGTGGACATACTCGGCTCGCCGCGACTCGATGCAAAACTTGTCTAGATAGTCTGTCGTCAGTGGCCCAGACATGAGGTGCTTCTTGCGAAAGCCGTCTTTGACCAACGCGTCGCCTTCCGGCAGTCGGTCCTTCCACTGGTGCACGCGAAGGAAACGGTAAAATCGTCGCGACCGCTCGAATGGCCGAATCTTGTACAGCCACGAGTCGTGTTCAAAGTGCCGGTCAGCCATGCGAAACCCCAGCAGGGAAGCACCCAGGTGCACGACGAGCCAAAAGAAGATGATGCCGGATGTCAGCAAGAAGGATCGCACGAGACGGCTTGCCAACAGATCCTGCACGTGTGAGGCAAAAAGACTCATCGATCCAACCGCCTGCCTTTCCAAAGGAGCGGCAGGCGCCCCGTCTTGTGCAAGAGAGACCGGAGGAACACAGCCACAAAAAAGAGGCACGGGACAGGGTACAGCACGGCCGTCAAAGGGCTGAAGTCGCCGGCGCGACGTATCGCCGTAGCGCTGATAGCGACATTGGCGATGTAGAGCAGGGCGACGATCGCCGTGGCGACCAGTGTACGTGGGGTGCCAGGCACATGCGACCAGCTGAGGAGCGCCTGCAGGAGCCAAAAAAAGGACGTCAGGGCACCGCTGATCCATACGACCGTCGGAACCAGGCGTGCAGCGGACGTATGGCCTGCCCCGCTTGCCATCGACTTGGAAAAACCTGTCCACAAGTCCGCGAAGCCATGTGGGTACATGCGAAACTGTACCATGCTACCGCCCCGGAAGTTGTGCACGGGCAACGATGCGCGCAGGAAGTGTTCGGACAAGGCATGATGCTCAAGCGGCTCTCGGGAGACGACGTGGTGGCCGCCGATGCGCACGTAGTCGGCACGAGCACACATCAGGCACGGACCGAAGGCACCGCGCGGGACGCGCCCGGTGCGCCAGTCCGATGAGGAGGTGAGTTGGGGCGGAACGGAGAGAAGGACGATCGCGTTGCACCAGGCGGCGAGCTGTTCGTAAGGTCGCTCGACATGGTGGTGCGGCTGCACCGTGATGAGCCCGCCCATTCGACTTTGCATCATGGCCATGGCGCCGATGGCGTCGACCGATAATGTCAAATCCGCGTCGAGAAACAAGAGCAGGTCGCTGTGTGTGGCGTCTGCGCCTTGTGCGCAGGCCCAGGACTTTCCGATCCACCCAGGTTTGGGCGGCGCACCGCGGAGGACCGTGGCGCCGCAGTCGTGTGCGACGTTTCCTGTGTTGTCCGACGAACGGTCGTCGACGACGAGCGTGTACCTGGGCTGCGTCCTCTGTTGGCTCAGGGACGCAAGCAAACGGGGCAGGTTGTCCGCTTCGTTGCGAGCTGGGATGATGGCGGCGATGGACGGTGTATCCGAAGGCGTCCGTGCTTCCGCATCCAGCGCTTCTGTGGAGTTCGCCAAAGCGGGCACCTCGCGTCGCAATAGTCCCCATCCGCACAGGACGCCCGCGACGGTGAGGAAGACATCAGGCCACATGCTGGCGTCCATTGTCATAAAGTGTCACCTCGATCAACGATAGAGCAGTCGCATCAGCCGCTTGAGCAGTTCATACGTCCGACGTTTGTAGGGAAAGTAATGCGGCATGGTTTTGCGCCGCCCGCGATCGATCATGACAGCCTGGGTTTGGGTAAAAGCATGGAGTCCCTCGGGACCATGGTATCGCCCGATGCCACTGGCCTTCATGCCGCCAAATGGCAACTGCATGTTGGCCAAGTTGCGTACCACATCATTGACATAGCAGGTGCCGGTTTTCAGTTTGAGCGCCAGCTCGTTTGCACGCCGCACGTCCTTGGAAAAGACGCTGGCCCCAAGTCCAAACGAAGAGTCGTTCGCGAGGTCGATCGCTTCTTGTTCTGTGGAAAATGGCAGGATGGGGAGGAGCGGGCCGAATATCTCCTCTTGCATGATGAGCATGTCCGGTGAGATGTGGGTCAGGATGGTCGGCGGGAAAAACAGGTCGGATGTTTCGGCTGGCAGATCGCCGCACACGACCTGCGCGCCTTGATCCACGGCATCGGCCAGGAGGCGTCGGCAGTTTGTAAAACCCGCTCGCGTCGTCATGGAGCCGATGTCGCCGAAGCCCTCCGAGTCATGGCGCAACGTCTGGACTTCGCGTTTCACAAGTCTTACAAAGTCATCGAAGACAGACTGGTGCACATACACGCGCTCGACGCTCACACAGACCTGACCGGCATTGAAGAACCCTCCCCAGACTGCGGCCTTGGCCGCGCGTTCGAGGTGGGCGTCGGCGCACACGATCATGGCATCCTTGCCGCTGAGTTCGAGGTCGCAAGGGATGAGATGACGAGCAGCATGCTCCATCACTTTGCGGCCCACGTTCAGGCTGCCCGTGAAGAAGACCTTGTCGGGTCGGGCCTCGACTAAGGCCGCGCCGACGTCCGGTCCACCTTCGAGGACTTGACAGACGAAAGGTGGTAGGCCCGCCTCTGCCAACGATCGACGGATCAGGTCGGGCAAGAGACGCAACTGTTCTGACGGTTTCAGAATCACGCAGTTGCCGGCCAACAGGGCCGTGATCACGGGGACCAGGGCCAACTGCACAGGGAAGTTCCAAGGGGCGAAGACGGCTACTACGCCCAAGGGTTGGCGAACGACGTAGCCCCGCGTGCCCCAGAACAGCAGCGGGACGGGGCGCGGCGACGGCGCAAGCATCGCTTGGGCCCCGCGCACGTAGTAGGAGATGGCGTCGAGGGTCGGATACATGTCGCTCATCAGCGCATCCATGTGTGTCTTGCTGGTATCCGCGCGCAGGGCGTCAACCCACTCGTCCAAGTTTCGTGCGATCACACTCCGCCAGTTGCGCAGCATCTGCTGGCGGAAAGCCAAAGGCTGACTGGACCAGTCGGCCGCCTGGCGGCGAGCCTGGTTCATGACTTCTTGAACAGACTCGACCGGACTGACTGCATCGACTGCATCGACTGCATTGACGGGACGGTCTGGATCGGGTGACGGGGTGGGATAGACTGACATGGGTGTCCTCACTTTGGCTTTTTGACAACCTTTGCTCACAACTTTTACAATCATTCTAGCAGGTTTGACGGGACGGGGAAACGGAGGCAACAGGATATGACAGGTCGAAATGTAGTGGTGGTCGGTGGTGGACTGGCGGGCCTATCCGCCGCGATCCGGTTGGCCGTGGACGGGCATCAGGTCACGGTGCTCGAGCGGCACGAACGCGTTGGCGGAAAGTTGAATTTGCGCAGTGGGGCTGGATACACATTTGATACGGGGCCATCGATTCTCACGATGCCATGGGTGCTGGAACAGCTGTTTGCCAGCGCGGGCAAATCGTTGGCAGACTATCTGACCGTTACGCGCGTCGAGCCGCAGTGGCGCACTTTCTTTTCCGACGGCTCGAAGCTGGATATTCAAGGCGACCTTCCTGATCTGCTGGCGGGTTTGCGCGCGTTTGCGCCAGGCGATGCCGAGCACTTTCTGGAGTATATACAGTACTGCGCCAAGCAGTACGAACTGAGTCTGCGGAGCTTCTACAAACGCAGCCTTGGCGGGTTGTCGGAGCTTCGCAAGATGCATACGCTGAAGGAACTTCTGGCCATGGACCCACTCCACTCGATGCATGAGAGCACGTCGCGTTACATTCAGGACCCGCGACTGCGTCAGCTGTTCGATTTTTTTATCATGTACATCGGATCCTCCCCGTACAGTGCGCCGGCCACGTTGTCGCAACTGATCTTTGTCCAACTGGGACTGGGGATTTTTTATGTGCAGGGTGGCATGTACCAGATTGCGGTGGCGATGGCCAGGCTGGCGGATGAACTGGGTGTCGATGTGCGTGTGGGTGCGGATGTCGCCGAGATCGAGCAGGATGGGGCGCGTGCGACCGGCGTTCGGCTGACGACGGGAGAGCGTGTGTCTGCAGACATCGTGGTGTGCAATCCCGAGGTGATTCCCGCCTACGGGGGTCTCCTGAAGGGGCATCAGGGTGCCAACGATGAGGTGCGACGCCTTGACAAATATGCGCCGACCGTGTCGGGTCTGGTGTTGTTACTTGGGGTCAACCGAAGCTTTGACGGGGCTGCCCATCACAACTTCTTCTTTTCTGCGGACCCCGAGAAAGAGTTCCGGCAAATCTTCGAAGAGGGCAAGCCCGCCGACGACCCGACGATCTACGTCGGCATCTCAAGCAAGTCAGATGCCTTGCAGGCACCGCCCGGACGGGAAAACTGGTTTGTGCTGACGCATGTTCCGCCGCTCCGCCAGGGGGAGTCATTTGAGCCGATGCGCAGTCGCTATCGGGAACTCGTGTTAGCGAAGCTGGAGCGGATGGGGTTTGCTGGATTGACGGAAGCGATCGAGTACGAAGACCAATTTATTCCGGATGACTTGCAACGGCTGTACGGTGCCAATGGCGGTTCCATCTATGGCGTCGTGACAGATCGCAAGAAAAACGGCGGGTTCAAGATCCCGACGCAGAGCACGCTGCTGTCCAATTTGTATTTCGTGGGAGGGTCCACTCATCCGGGCGGGGGGGTGCCGATGGTGACCTTGTCAGGGCAGTTGACGGCGGATCGGATTCGCGAGGATCTCGCTCGACTGAGCAGTTGAAGAGGACGTCTGGACTTTTACGGCTCGCGGTTTTATGGTATAGGTAGAGAGTAGAAAAAGGGGATGACAGGATGCCACGCGCAGAAAACAGGAAGAAGGTTCCCGGCCCGTCAGGGCGGGATCAGGGAGCTCATGTGAACCCGCATGGTGGCGGAGCGCACGGCACGTCGCTTTCAAGTCAGCAAAAGGCTGACAAGCAAGCGCTTGTGGAAAAGATGAAGCGTTTGCAAGCCAAACAACAGGTTGGCGAACAAACACAAGAGTCAGGAGTCGAGTGACCATTGATCAAGGTAAAGGACCTGTCACTGTCCTATGGCAGCCGAATTCTGTTTGAGAACGTCAACCTCAGCCTGGACGCGGGCAACCGCTATGGGCTGATCGGGGCCAACGGCGCGGGCAAGTCGACGTTTATGAAGATTCTCACGGGTGAGGTAGAGCCTTCGTCTGGAGCCGTCAGCATCGCCAGTGACGTGCGCGTGGGGGTCCTGCGTCAGGACCATTATCGGTACGACGAATTCACGGTTCTTCAGACGGTCTTGATGGGCCACGAAGAACTGTGGACCGTGATGAGCGAGCGCGAGCGGATGTACTCGCAGGCGGAACTGACGGAAGAAGAGGGGATGCAGGTCGGCGAACTCGAGAATCGCTTTGCGGAACTCGACGGCTATTCGGCGGAGTACTTTGCAGCCGAACTTCTGGAGGGACTCGGCATCCCGGTGGACAAACACGCCGATTTGATGAGTTCAATGATCGGCGGGCTGAAGTTGCGTGTCCTCTTGGCGCAGGTGCTGTTTGGTCGCCCTGACGTGCTGCTTCTCGACGAGCCCACCAACCACCTCGACCTTGACACCATTCGCTGGCTGGAGACGTTTTTGCTGGAGCATAACGGAACGATGGTCATCATTTCACATGACCGTCACTTTCTCAATGCCGTTTGCACCCACATGCTGGACGTCGACTACAAACAGATTACGGCATTCCCCGGGGATTACGACTACTTCGTCGCGGCGAGCAGCTTGTCGCGTGAGCAACTGCAAGCGGACAACGCCCGCAACATGGAAAAGATCGCTGAACTCAGGGAGTTCGTCGCGCGGTTTTCCGCGAACAAGAGCAAGGCGCGACAGGCGACGAGTCGTGCACGGCAGATCGAGAAAATCGAGCTGCATGAGATTCGCGCGTCGTCTCGCGTCTCTCCCTATATCAAGTTCACGCTCCGGCAGCCTCTGGGCAAGCAAGCCCTGACGTTGCGTGGCGTCGACAAGGCCTATGGCGATCTGAGTGTCCTCAAAGGGGTAAACTTGGACATCGCAGGAGGCGAGAAGGTCGCCGTGATCGGGCCGAACGGGGTGGGAAAGACGACCCTGATGCAGATTCTCGCGGGCGCAACCGAACCCGACGCAGGCACCGTGGCGTGGGGGCAGTCGGCCCAGTTCAGCTATTTTCCGCAGGACCACACGGGCGTGATCCGCTATGGGACTACGGTGTACGATTGGCTGAAGAGTTTTGACGACGAGGCGGATCAGCAGACCATCCGCAGCATTCTGGGGCGGATGCTGTTCCCCAAGGACGACGCCCAAAAGGCGACGGATGTCTTGTCCGGGGGCGAGACGGCACGTTTGTTGCTGTCGCGCATGTTGCTCCAGCAGGCTAATGTCCTGCTGTTGGACGAACCCACCAACCACCTGGACCTGGAGTCGATCGACTCACTGGGTAAGGCTCTGGCGGAGTTTCCAGGGACCGTGATCTTTGTTTCGCACTTTCGGCAACTCGTGTCGGATGTGGCTACGCGTATCATCGAGTTGACCCCGTCTGGACTGCGGGACTTTACAGGCACGTACGAGGAGTACCTGGAGAAACGGGACGCGATGTATTCCGCATCGTGAAGCGGAGGTCGTTGCCATGGTGGGGCGCATGTCGGATGTCCTCGACTGTGAGGGTACGCTTGTAGGCACGCTAGGAATGAAGTATGTCGTGGCGACGCCGGAGCGCGTGGTCATGACGATGCCCGTGGATGAGCGGACGCGACAGCCAATGGGACTTCTGCATGGCGGAGCGTCCGTCGCGCTGGCCGAGACGGCGGCGTCGGTCGGAACATTTTTGCATATCAATGACCAGACGCAAAAAGCAGTGGGGATCGAGATCAACGCAAATCACGTGCGCTCCGTCCGCTCCGGAGTCGTGACGGCCACGGCGACAGTCCTGTATAAGGGACGAACGCAGATGGTCTGGGATGTGCGGATCTGCGATGAGCGCGAACGTCTGGTGTGCGTGTCGCGTTGTACCGTTGCGATCCTGGGGGACCCCTGAACGGGTGCAAGAGGACAGGACATGGCCGAGGCCATGTCCTGTCGCACTAGGCGGGGGATGGCCCTGAGGATGGGACCGTATGAGGGGGCGCGCTTTCCATGCAGCAACAGCGTGTGATCCGATTCTACAAAGTGCTTGCCGACCCGACGCGTCTCCAGATTGTCCTGATGCTGGCCGAAGGCGAGTTGCATGGACAAGCCTTGGCAGCCCTGCTGGGCATTGGCGCGCCTACGGTTACCCACCATATCGGCAAGCTTCGCCAAGCAGGGCTTGTGTCGGAACGGCGCGAGGGCAATGCGATCTATTTTCGAGTCAACTACGGAACGCTTGCGAAAGACTCTCAGGCACTGCTGTCCGAACTCGCGTTACGCCATGCGAGGACGGCTCATGTCGCAGCGTCCATGGCTGGCACGGCCCCGTCTTTGCCCGGTGATGTGCCTTTTCTGTTCCGGCCTGACAAGTTGGACAAATCCGTCTCCAAGAAGTTGGCTTCCGTGTTGCGGCGGTGCCTCACGCCGGAAGGCCGCGTCAAGCACATACCGGAGGGCCGGAAGAAGAGGGGGCTGCTATGGCGGTACTTGGTCGATCGATTGCTGGATGATCGGCTGTATACCCGGGATGAACTGGCGGAGATCATCCGCGCTGTTCATGATGATTGGGTGACGGTCCTGGATGGCTGGGTTCAGCACGGACTCGTCGTGCTACAGCAGGGACAGTTTCGTCCTGTCATGGATGCGTCAGGTGGCGTGGATCGGCCATAGCCTCGTCCCACTGCTCTGTATACTGCGTAAAACCAATCGGGGAGGGTTTCTTTTGATGGTGTCTTTGTGTGACATGACGGTTGCGCAACTCCGCAGTGGACTGGACGAAGGAAGCTTTACTTCAGTAGACATCACGATGGCTTGCCTCACCAGGATCGCTCGCTACAACCACGAGGGCCCTGCAGTCAACGCCATCCTCGAGGTCAACCCCGACGCGTTGCACATCGCTGCGGCCGCAGATGCGCGGCGCGCAGAGGGTCAGGCCAGCGGGCCGTTGTCCGGGATCCCGGTCCTGATCAAGGACAATATCGCCACCGACGACGGGATGCATACCAGCGCGGGATCTCTTGCACTGGCTGACTGTTACGCAGCCGCGGATGCAGCGCTGGTCCGCCGGCTTCGGGAGGCAGGCTGCGTCCTTTTGGGAAAGACGAATCTGACGGAGTGGGCAAATTTCATGACGGAGAACATGCCCAATGGATTCAGCTCCCGAGGTGGCCAAGTCCTGAATCCGTACGGGCCTGGGACCTTGGATGTGGGAGGCTCGAGTTCCGGATCAGGGGCAGCCGTGGCGGTGGGCTTTGCTCCTTTGGCCGTGGGAACGGAGACGTCCGGATCGATTCTCAGTCCGGCCAGCAGCAACAGCGTGGTCGGCATCAAGCCAACTGTGGGGTTGATCAGCCGGACGGGGATCGTGCCCATCGCGCACAGTCAGGATACGGCAGGTCCCATGGCCCGAACGGTAGCCGACGCCGCCGCGTTGTTGACGCTTCTTGCGGGCGAGGATCTGAGCGATCCGGTCACGCAAACGGGTTGGACGGTCCGACAACAGGACTACCTCCAGGCGCTCAACACGAAAGCCTTGACCGGAGCTCGGTTAGGGATCGTCCGCGAGCCGTACTATCGTTCCCTTGACGCAGATGTGGCGGATGTGATGGAGCGTGCGTTGGCGGACCTGCGCGCCTGTGGGGCAGAGATTGTCGACGGACTCGACTTTGGTTTGCCTGATGACTGGCAGGACTACACGGTGTTTCTCTATGAATTCAAGAGCGACCTGAATCGCTACCTTGGCCACCTTCCGGAAACCGCAAAGGTGCACAGCTTGGCGGATGTGATTGCGTTCAATGATGCCAACGCCGAACACGCGTTGCGACACGGCCAGACCTTGTTGCTTGCCGCGCAGGCGTTGTCCGGGCGGCTTACAGAACGCCTGTATATCGAGGCTCGTCAGCGTGACCTCGATCACTCGCGAACACGGGGGATCGACCGGGTGATGCAGGAACATCGTCTGGATGCCTTGGTCTTCCCGGCGAATTATGGAGCGGGGATTGCCGCTCGTGCGGGCTATCCCTCTGTCTGCGTGCCCGGGGGCTATACCGCTTCTGGGCGGCCGGTCGGCGTGACGTTTACCGGAACCGCGTGGACTGAGGCCCGTCTCATCGGGTTGGCGTATGCCTACGAACAAGCGACGCAGCGCCGGACCCGACCAGATTTTCTGTCGGAATAAAGAGGATTTTGCCAAGACGTCAAGAATAAAACGTTAAGGCTACGCCGAGATCCTTTGATTCCGGAGATGACTCATGTCGCTATCACTGCAGTTTGGTTACAAGGTATCCGCTGGCCTCGTGGCCATCGCGGCATCATTTGCCGGGGGCGTGTACTTTACTAGGCGAAAGCCTGTGTACGCCAGTGCGTTTGTAGCTCCCGCGGAGATGGATTTTGAAGCATGCGATTCACTGTTTCGCAACCATCCCGACTCGATTTTTTCGTTCGATCTCTCGGGTCGATTCACACAGATCAACGCGGCCGCGGCGGTGTTGCTCGCGGGCGACGCGAACCAACTCCGCGGGCGTTCGATTTTCACTTTTTTTCAGGTAGAGGAAGCGAAAGCGTTGCGTGACAGTCTGCGCAAGCTTCGTGAAGGCCATGTGCAAACGCTGGACAGCGTGCTTGTGGATCGGCTGGGAAGGCGCAAGGACGTGACGATGACCACTGTGCCGATGCTCCAAGGGGGTGTCGTGATCGGGGCTTTTGCGATTGCCCGCGACAGAACTGAGCAGCGCGAGCAGCTTGCTGAAATCGAGCGTCTGTCAGGGCGCGACTCGCTCACGAATCTCGTCAACCGCAGTCGCTTGGTCGATTGTCTGGAGGAAGCCTTGATGGCGGCGAGGAAGTCTGAGGCGTCCGTGGCGGTTTTACTTCTCGACGTCGATCGCTTCAAGGTCATCAACGATTCTTTAGGCCACAGCGCGGGCGACCGGCTTTTGCGATCCGTCGCAGAGCGCTTGATCCAAACTGTGCGGGAGCAGGATGTGGTCGCCCGGATGGGTGGCGATGAGTTTGCCGTGATCATGCCGAACAGCGACGCTGCCTGTGCGGGTCTCGTGGCACAGCGGGTCCTCGACGAGTGGCGAGAACCGCTCGCACAAGATGGTTTCGAGTTTCGCGTTACCGCCAGTATCGGGATCTCCATCAGCCCGACCGACGGTCTCGACGCGGAAACCTTGTTGCGGCACGCTGACCTCGCCCTCTATCGGGCC
>JAPNUJ010000010.1:29910-32749 GCA_026627155.1 Bacillota bacterium
GGACGTGGGTCGCAACGGCTTCCAGTTTTATTCGGCGGTCAGTAAAGCCGATGCCCTTGACCGCCTCTTCTATCAAAACGGACTGCACAAGGCGTTGGAAAACGATGAATTTGTGGTCCATTATCAGCCGCAAATCAATACGCGGGAGGGTACGGTGCCGGGCGTGGAGGCGCTCGTCCGGTGGCAGCATCCCGAACGCGGGCTGATCCCGCCGGCGGACTTTATCCCTGTCGCTGAAGAGACGGGGCTGATCATGCAGATCGGCGAGCACGTCATGCGCACGGCGTGCGCTCAGAACAAGCGCTGGCAAGACGCGGGTATCGGTCCTTTCCGCGTGGCCGTCAATCTGTCGATGCTACAGTTTCACCAGCACAACCTCGTGGAGTCTGTTCGACAGATTCTCGCGGACACGGGACTTGATCCAAAGTACTTGGAACTCGAGATTACGGAAAGCATGGCCATGCATAATGAAGACTACATCATGGAGAAATTGCATGCCCTTAAGCGGCTTGGCATTCACATTTCCATCGATGACTTCGGAACCGGCTATTCTTCGTTGGGTTATCTCAAAAAGTTTCCGGTGGATACGCTCAAGATCGACCGTTCGTTTGTTCAGGATATCACCTTTGACCTGGACGGGGCGGCGATCGTCAGCGCCGTTATTGCGATTGCCCGAAGTCTTTCGATCGACGTGATCGCGGAAGGTGTCGAATTGCTGGAGCAACTGGAATTCTTGCAGCGCAATCAGTGCGTGCGCATTCAAGGGTATCTGTTTAGCCCGCCGGTGCCGGCCGAACTCTTGGCCGAACGATTGGCCGGATTGAGGCAAGCTGCGGCCTCGGCGTCTTCAGTGCCAGCCGAGCCGTTTTCAGATCAGCGCGTCGCGGACTTGGACTTCGGTAACGTTTGACGTGTGCAGGGCGGTGGTGGTCAGAGTCAGAGTCAGAGTCAGAGTCAGAGTCAGAGTCAGAGTCAGAGTCAGAGGAGGCGCCTCGAAGTGATGACATGGGTTTTTATCGGCTGTCTCTTGGCCTTCCTGGCAGTCGCCTTGGGGGCGTTTGGCGCCCACGCATTGCGGTCGCGGCGTAGCCCCGAACAGTTGGCGGTCTTTCAGACTGGGGTTCAGTATCAAGTGTTGCATGCGCTTGCACTGATATTGGTTGGGGTGTTGGAACGAGGGGTGATTCCCGACAGTGTCGCGACCGCTGCCGGCTGGTTGTTCTTGGTGGGGACTGTGCTGTTTTCTGGGAGCCTGTACCTTTTGGTGTTGACTGGTATGCGCCGACTCGGTGCCATCACGCCCTTTGGAGGGTTGTGTTTCTTGGCCGGGTGGCTGGTCCTTGCGATCGCCACGCTACACCCCTGATGGAACGATGAGGAGGCAGACGTGATGAAGATGGCCACGCGCTTGGCGCAAGCGGGTACCCGGCAGGATCCAGGGACAGGGTCTTTGTCCACCCCAGTCTACTTTGCAACGACATTTGCTCACCCGGAACTGGGGCAGAGCACGGGCTATGACTACAGTCGCACCGGCAATCCCACCCGCACAGCTTTGGAACAAGTGCTCGCGCAGCTCGAGGGTGGCGAGCGCGGCTTTGCTTTTGCGTCTGGTATGGCGGCTGTCAGCACGGTGATGTCGATGTTTTCGCAAGGGGATCATATACTGGCTTCAGACGATCTCTACGGAGGTACCTACCGCCTCTTTGAGACGATCTTGGTGCGACAGGGGATCACTGTGGATTACGTCGACACCGGGAGTGCGGCCGCCTTGCAGAATGCGGTGCGCAAAGAGACGAAGGCCATCTTTGTGGAGACGCCCACGAACCCGACGATGAAGATTACGGATCTGCATCAAGTCGTGGCCTTCGCCAAGGCTCATCGTCTACTGACGATCATCGATAACACCTTCATGACGCCCTTTTATCAGCGTCCGCTGGAACTCGGTGCCGACATCGTGGTTCACTCAGCCACGAAGTATCTGGGCGGGCATAACGATGTCCTGGCGGGCGTGGTCGTGAGTCAGGGGGGCGAATTGTCTGATCGTCTCTTTGCCCTTCAAAATGCCATTGGCGCGACGCTTGGGCCGCAGGACTGTTGGTTGCTCTTGCGCGGCTTGAAGACGCTAGCCCTGCGCATGCGCCAACATGAGGAGAACGCACGTGTTCTCAGCGCCCGACTGGCGGAGCATCCTCTGGTCCCCCGCGTCTTTTATCCAGGCCTCCCGTCTCACCCGGGGCGTGAGGTGCAGGAGCGGCAGGCGACGGGATTCGGCGGCATGCTCTCGTTTGAGCTGGCTGACAAGGCGATGGTCGCTCCGTTTCTGCGCGCAGTCGACCTGATCACATTCGCCGAAAGTCTGGGCTCGGTGGAGACGCTGGTGACTTTCCCCAGTCGGCAAACTCACGCGGACATTCCGGCTGCCGTCCGGGCGGCCCGTGGTGTTACCGATCAGCTCCTGCGGTTGTCAGTGGGGATCGAGGACGTCGACGACATCTGGGCTGACTTGCAACGCGCACTCGAGCAAGCTGGACGTCCGGAAAACTTCGCCAGACAGTAGGCTTCACGGTTGCGGCACACTAGTCGCAAAGGGGATGAAGTCTGTGACCTACGTACTCTTGGTGTTTTCTTCGCTGGTGTGGGCCGGGATCCTGGTCTCCTGCTTTCCGGGTTTGTGGCCGCGACGCGTTCACGAGTGGATCGATGGGCATCGGCAGGTTGACGCAGAGCAGTTGGAGCGGATGGACGTCGTGCGCGTCAACGAGGCGCCGTTGCCGGTCCGGGGACCACTTTGCGAGACCCTGTTGGCGCACTATAATGCCGCACATTTTCTGAAGCTCGT
>JAPNUJ010000010.1:32759-43985 GCA_026627155.1 Bacillota bacterium
CTGCCGACACGCGGTGGAGATCGTTGTGGTCCCCGCCGCGAGCGAAGATGACGTCTATATCATCCGTCGCGCGCATGGGCGCCGACGGACGTATTGGGCGCGAGAGCCCGACTTATTTCGTTATCTCGCCCACCAGCAGTGGCGGACGGCCGGGGGGCTGAAGCGCGTGGAGCGGCGGGGGAGACGGGTGGGCACAAGGTCCCACCTGCGGGTGGTCCGATGATCCGCGCGTATGCGTGAACGCTGCAAGGACGACACTACACTCACCGGTTGCCGGAGCGATCGTCAAACCCTGACGGTTCCTTCCGCGCCCTAGAAGAGAGGTGGGGTCTTCCTTGAACACAATCACTGGCCCAGAGTTGGCCCGAAGAATGTCTTGCGGCGAGACGTTTGTGTTAGTGGATATTCGCACCATGGCTGAATATCAAAACTGGCTGCTCAAGGGCCAAACGCTCTCTGCGATCAACGTCCCGTTTTACGATGCGCGCGAGCGCGAGGTCAATCAGTCCTTGATGCCACAGACGGCGTGTGTTGTCCTTGTGCAAACAGACAGTCCGTCTGCGGAAAAGATGGCCCGTCTTCTCGCGGACAAGGGGTACGAGGTCGCGACGCTTGCCACCCGCGACGTGTGGACGGAACTCTACACGCAGGCGACGATCGTGGAGAGCGCCGCGTTTACATTGACTCAGTTTCATCGGCTGGCCACGGGCTGCCTGTCCTATGTTCTCGTGACGGCCAAGCAGGCGCTCGTGGTCGATCCGACGCGACACGTCAATCTGTACCTGGATTGCGTCGAACGGGAGCATGCCCGAATTACGCATGTCATCGACACGCATGTGCATGGGGACCATATCTCCGGTGCGCGGGCCTTGTTGCGCGAGACCTCGGCGACATACCACGTGGCCCACAGTGAACTCAGACAACATGAGTTGGATGTCAAAGTTCTGTCAAAAGGAACCCTGCGAATCGGCGCCGTCGAGTTGCACACGATCATCCTGGATACGGAGGGGGAGACACAAGGAAACTCCCTGTTCGAGGTGAACGGCCGCGTGTTGTTCTCCGGCAATGCGATCGCGGTCGGGGAAGTGGGAATCCCTGATTTGCAGGGCAACGCACGAGAATGGGCGGAGAAGCTGTTCAACACGGTCCTGCGCGACATCCAATATCTCTCGGATGAGACTCTGGTTCTTCCTGCGCACTTTGCGGCGATTCAAGCCGTGAATTCAGGTGGCTATGTCGGAGCGCTACTCGGAGACCTGCGCCTGGGTGCCCAAGCGATGGCGATGAACAAGGCGACGACGATGAGTTTTTCCCGCCATCCAGGCCACTTTGTGTCGACCTTGCCGAAGGTGTCGGATCAGATTCGCCTCATCAATGCAGGCTTGGGGTCTCTGGACGGATTTAACGCGGCGGACCTCGAAGACGGGGCCCGGGAGTAGGACTGGTCAGCGCTTGCGGCTGTTGACCGGGTTGTTCCTTTCTCCGGGTCCGTACGGGCGAAAGGAGAGGTGGCATGACCGAGCTGGTCCAAGACACTTTATGCATTTCCGGACTTGGCGCGCTCTATCTGGGTGACGCCCTGTTGCCGCTGATTCATCAGGAAGCCCTGATGCTTCAGTCGCGTGAGTCCTTGGCTCCAGGTCTACACTTCTGGCGTCACCGCAAAGCCCTTTTGCTAGGCTCGCGCGATCTTGTCCTGCCTGGCCAGAATGAGGCCTTGCAATGGGTGCATGCGCAGGGGATCGCCAGTGCGGTTAGGCCATTTGGCGGACAAGCTGTACTGCTCGACTGTGGTGTGCAAAACGTGACCCTCATCACACCTGATGAGGGTCGTTCGCTTGATGCCACTTTTACTTCTTTCGCGACGCTCTTGGCCGCCGCCTGTGCTCCGGTTGCCAACGTCGAGGTGGGCGAGGTGTTGGGCTCGTACTGCCCGGGCCGTTTTGACCTGTCGATCGACGGACGCAAGGTCGCGGGCATTGCGCAACGTCGGCTGTCTGGCGTCGTCGCCGTCAGTGCCTTTGTGAATGTGCGCGCCAGCGTGAGTCGCGAAGACATCGTCGCTCGTTACTATGGGCTGGCGGGCGAAAAGTCAAATGATGGCGTTGCGGGTGATGGCATGTCGGGTGCACGTGCGAGACCTGCGCTAGATGTGGTGCGTGGGTCCACGACCAGCCTGGAGGATGTCCTCAGGGATCGCGGCCGGGAAATCTGGACGACCGAGGACTTTCGACGGCAGTGCAGGCTGGCTTGCGAGCGCTCTGGTTATCGGCTTGTCGCGCGACCTCCCACCCCCCGGCGACACCTTGAAGCGGCAGTCTACCGCCTTCGCCGCTAACGCTGCCGCAAGTGGACGGCCACTCGCAGAGGTCTACATAAATACCATAAAGGTCTCGTTGAATATTCACAGGATTGTGTCTATTTTGTCTAACTATTGACGAGTCGTGTCTGAATCGTGGTATATTTGCAACGACTACAGTTCTCATAGTTTCGAAACTTGATCCGGGTACACGTGGAGGTGACAGATCGCCCGAGTTGTTACCAGGGCAGGACGTGCCCTGCGACGGCGGGGTCATGCTGGAGCAGAAGACGTTTTACGCAGAAAGGCCATTGATCACCTGCGCGGTTCCTGTCGAGGGAGGTATAGTATGTCCCATTTTTTGATGCAGTTCTGGCTTCATCCGGCGATCACGCATCTTGCCGGCCGGATTGACGCCTTGTTCTATGAAATCCTCGTGATTACGGGCATCATGTTCATCATCGTCGAGACGTTGCTTGTGGTCTTTGTGATCCGCTATCGGCGCCGCAGCCCCGACGCGTATGGCCAACCGATTCACGGCAACACTCCGCTTGAAATCATCTGGACCCTGGTACCGGCCATCATTTTTGTCTGGATCGGGGTGAACAGCGTGCAACTGGTCTATGCCATTCAGACGCCGCCCGCCAACACGATCCACGTCGAGGTCATCGGTCATCAGTGGTATTGGCAGTTTAAGTACCCCAACGGTGTTGACATCAGTAGCAACACAGGACAGATTCCGCATTTTCCTGAAGGCGAGAACGTGCTGTTTCAAATTACCTCCGTTGATGTGATTCATGGTTTTTACGTGCCACGGTTGCGGCTCCAACAGGACGCAGTCCCGGGCCACTTGACGCAGCTTTGGATGAACGCGGATACGCTGGGGCAATTCATGATCCGCTGTGACCAGTACTGCGGCGTGGCACACGGTGAGATGTTCGTCCCCATGCAGATCGACACGCCGACTGCCTATCAGGTATGGCTGAACCAGCAGGCGAACAAGAGCGCCTGATCTCGCGAAGGCGATGCCGGGCGAAGGTTCTGATCGTGTAATTCGCGAACGTTTGGAGGTTTGAGGATGAGGACTGGCTGGAAGTCGTGGGTCTTCACGGTTGATCATAAGAGAATCGGAATTATGTATGCGATCACATCGATCGTTTTCCTCTGTGTCGGGGGCGCGTCGGCGGGCTTGTTCAGGACGAAGTTGCTGAGTCCCAATCCTGTCCCTTGGATGTCGGCACAAACGTTCAACGACCTGTTTACCATGCACGGGACCGTCATGGTTTTTTTGTGGATTATCCCGATCTTGACCGGTGCGTTCGGGAACTACCTGATTCCGATCATGATCGGTGCACGGGATATGGCCTTTCCGCGAATGAATGCACTGGCCTACTGGTTGTTCCTGCTCGGCGGCCTTGTCCTCATGTCAAGTTTTTTCTTCGGCATGCCGGATGATGGGTGGACGGGGTACCCGCCATATAGCGTATTGGCGCAGGGGCCAGGTCTTGATCTTTGGATCATGTCGCTCCACATTCTGGGCTTGGCTTCTGTTCTGGGAGGCATTAACTTCGTCGTCACGATCATCACCATGCGCGCACCGGGGATGACGTACAACCGGATGCCGCTCTTTGTCTGGTCGTCCTTCGCGACCGCCTTCTTGCAAATTTTTGGTACACCGGCTTTGTCCGGTGCGGTGACGACGCTGTTGCTCGACCGGCACTTCGGCACCGTGTTCTACAACGCATCACAGGGCGGGGACCCGATGCTATACGAGCATCTGTTCTGGTTCTACTCCCATCCTGCGGTCTACATCATCATCCTGCCGGCGATGGGCATCGTATCGGAGATTCTGCCGGTATTCGCGCGTAAACCCATCTTTGGATACAAGGCGATTGCGTACTCCAGTATGGCGATTGCCTTTTTGGGATTTTTCGTTTGGGCACATCACATGTTCACGGCGGGGATGACCGTCTCGACAGGCATTCCCTTCATGGTGTCATCGATGATCATCGCCGTTCCCTCTTCGATCAAGATCTTCAACTGGCTCGCGACGCTCTTTCGCGGTCAGGTCAAGTACACGACGCCGATGTTGTTTTGCACGCTCGGGTTTATTGGCATGTTCACGATCGGCGGCCTAAGCGGAATTTTCCTGGCGGCGGTCCCGGTTGACCTTGACTTGCATGATACGTACTTCGTCGTCGCACACTTTCACTACGTGGTATTTGGTGGAAGCATGATGGGGGCGCTCGGAGGATTGTATTACTGGTTTCCCAAAGCGACCGGAAAGATGTACAATGAGACGTTCGGTAAAGTTGTGTTTTGGACCTACTTTATCGGTGGTAACCTGACGTTCATGCCGATGCACTTTGACGGACTGGCCGGCATGCCGCGCCGCGTCTATGTCTATCCTGCCGCGCTGCAGCCACTCAACGAGATCTCGACGATTGGCGCCTATGTAACAGGGGTTTCGCTGATCCTCATGTTTATCAACTTTGGTCATGCCTTGGTCAAGGGCGAGGCCGCGGGCGATAATCCGTGGGTGGATGCAAAGACCTTGGAATGGACGGTGTCCTCACCCCCACCCGAACACAACTTCGAGGAGATTCCGGTTGTCACGGATTATCCTTATGTGATCGAACCACCTGCGGCAAAACTCAGACAGCAGGTAGCCCACTGAGTCGTTCGGTGAACGGATGCCAGGAGCGCTGCGGGCGCATGGGTGCCCGGGTCGGTTGGGGCGGGCGAGGTGCCGGTATTTCTCGACTGTCTCAAGTCGTGGGAGGAATCTTTTATGGATCAGCAAGCTGCTCTGGAGGCGAAGACATCCCCGTCGTCCGTACCTGCCCTACCGCAAGACTCCGAGGCGTCCGCCCTGAGTGTGGAATCCTCCGTTGCACCCAGTCTTTTTAAAGACTATTTGAATCTGACGAAGCCGGGTATCACCATGTCCAACATGATGATGACGTTCACCGGCCTCTGGCTGGCGTCTGCCGGTCGACTGCCGATTTTGGTGTCGATCTTGACGCTGATCGGGAGCAGTCTGGTCGTGATGTCTGGATGTACGCTGAACAACTACATGGACCGGGACATCGATCCACTGATGGCCCGAACGCAAGGACGTCCGCTTCCAAACGGACGGGTCAAGCCGTGGACTGTGATGGTGCTTGGCATCGTGCTCGGCATCGTGGGTCTCGGGACGCTGGGGATTTTCGTCAACACGATTTCGGCGCTGATGGCGATGATCGGGCTGTTTTTCTACGTGATCGTGTACACGGGCATGACCAAGCGCACGACTACACTCAGCACGGTGGTCGGCAGTGTGTCGGGCGCCATGCCTCCGCTGATCGGGTGGACGGCCGTGGCCGGTTCGCTCGGTGAGACGGCGTGGTTGCTGTTTGCCTTTATGTTCATCTGGCAGATCCCGCATTTCCTATCACTGGGGATGCGTCGTGTGAAAGACTACGCGGCCGCCGGGATTCCGCTGTTGCCAGTGGTATACGGGTTTGAGCCGACCAAACGGCAGATCATCAGTTGGACAGCGGCGTTGCTGCCTATCTCTCTGATGTTGTACGTGACGCACGCGGTGAGCCTGTTGTACGTAGCTGTAGCGCTCGTTTTAGGGGGCATTTACCTCGCAAAGGCGTTGCGGGCGCTGCGCCCGCGGGATGACCTTGTGTGGGCGACGGACATGTTCAAGTATTCACTGATCTACCTGACGGCGATGTCAGCGGCTATGGTTGTGGGAGTGGCCTGAGTCAGGATGCCTGGGCCTGCTCCGACAGGGTGCCGGTTTCACGTCGCCTGTCCGGCATACGGAAGTGGTCGGAGTTTCGTCTGAGAAGGGGCGTGTTATAGCGTGTCGGATCATGTGGTGTCAACTCACTCGGCACATAGTGCCCATGGTGAAGAGTATGATGTACCCAAGCAGCAAAACATGGCCATCTGGCTGGGACTTTGTTCTGTCACGTTTTTTTATGCCACATTCGTGGCGTCCAATGTGTACTTGAGAGGGTGGAGCCCAAACAAGTTCGTCTTGACGCAACTCGAGATACACAACTTGCCTTACCTGGCGTTACTGGATCTGATTGCCTGCTTTATCGTCATGCTCATGGCGGGCTCGTTTTTCAAGCGCAAGCGTTGGCAAGCGGTAAACAATTCGTTGGCGGTCCTTGGCATCCTGTTCGTCATCTATGCGTTGTTGCAGTTTTGGATTATCGGGATGTTTGGCTCGATGTCGCCCCAGATCTGGACTGCGTATATGCCATCGGGTGTGATGCAGTTTCTTTTGGCCCTTACATCGCTTGTCTATATAGGTTGGGTGGGGTGGCGCGGGACGCTGCGGGACAAGCGATTGTTGATGCGAACGTTTCCGCTCGGGATGAACTTCTGGATGTACACCGTGGTATCCAGTGTCGTGGTGTACCTGTTGACAGACGTGATGACGGTGGGCTCCATCGCTCAGTGGTGCGGGATGCACCTCTATTAGACGGTGACATGGCGCTCTCGCGCCACCGTCTGCGAGAAGAAGATTCGGCTGCGCCGTTATTCTGTATAGACGTTGACAATCGAAGGGAGGGAGCGGACCGCTGTGCGGCGCCGCGTTTGGTATGCCTCTACTTGAATTCGCCTTCGGCTTATGGGTTTTCGTGGCCCTGTTATACCTGGTGTATGTGTACACCAGCTCGTTGGTGAGGTCGACGAAAGAATAGCTGCGGGGCAACCGGTGAACAGACAGAGAGAGGGTCCGACCAGTGGGTCGGACCCTCTCTCTGTCCGCACGTGCGGCGCCATCAACGGGGCCATGACTAAGTGGAAGGGGCCATGGCCTCAGCCAAACGTCCGTAGTAGTTGGCCAGTGTTCGTAGCCCTCGATCGAAGTTGGACAGGGTAAAGTGTTCGTTTGGAGCATGGAAGTTTTCATCGGGCAGTCCGAATCCCATCATCACGACAGGCAGGTTGAGAATGCGACCGAAGGTCTCCACCACGGGGATGGAACCGCCCATTCGCATGTAGAACGGCTCCACGCCATACGTATCCTTGTATGCGGCGGCAGCCGCCCGTATGGCCGGTGAGTCGAGGCCGGTGACGAATGGCCGCCCGCTGTCGTAACGGTCCATCGTGATCGTCGCTCCAGCAGGGGCATGTTCCTGAAGATGAGCGAAGACAAGGTCGAGAATCTGGTCGGGATCCTGATCGCTGACCAGGCGACATGTGATCTTGGCGTGGGCTTCGCAAGGGATGACGGTCTTCGTGCCTTCGCCTTGAAAGCCGCCATAGAGACCGTTGATCTCGAGCGTGGGACGGGCGCTGATCCGCTCAAGCGTCGAAAAACCGGGTTCTCCCTGCAGTGCAGTCAGTCCGAGGTTGCTACGGTACGTCTCGTCATCGTGCGGAAGAGCGGCGAAGGCGGATTTTTCTTGAGGTGACAAGGGAACCACGGCGTCGTAAAACCCCTTGACGGCCACGCCTCCCTCTGCGTGGTGCAGCGTGCTGAGCAAAGACACGAGTGCCCGTGCGGCATTGGGGACGGCCCCGCCGAACAGTCCTGAGTGAAGGTCGCCGCGGGCGGTGCGGACATTGATCTGGGCCGCGCAAAGTCCCCGCAAGCCGTAGATGATGGCCGGCTGGTCGGGCCCGTACAAGGTGGTATCACTGATGACGAGCACGTCGGCCGACAGAAGTGCTTGATGGGCTTCTACGAACGCATCCAAATGGGCGCTGCCGATCTCCTCTTCGCCCTCAATGCAGAACTTGACGTTGACGGGCAGGGTTCCCGTCGTGGACAACAGGGCCTGCAGTGCCTTGATGTGCATATAGACCTGGCCTTTGTCGTCGCTGGCTCCGCGTGCGTACACTTTGCCGTCTCGCAGGGTGGGAGTGAACGGACCCGTTTCCCATAGAGCTAGCGGATCGACTGGCTGTACGTCATAATGTCCATAGATGAGGACCACGGGGGCATCCGGCGCATGAAGGTAGTCTGCATAGACGGCCGGATGCCCGCCCGTAGGCATGACGGCGACGTTCTCGAATCCAGCGGTTTCGAGGGCTTGGGCTATCCAGGCAGCGCCTGCTTGCATGTCCGCTTTATGCTCCGACAACGCACTGATCGTCGGAATGCTCAGCAAGGCAAACAGCTCGTCCAAATGGCTAGGACGATGTTCGATGAACCATGTGTCCAGCTCGCGATGCATAGGCTCGCTCCTCTTTGCATTCAGTCGTCGAGGACAGTGTATCACAGCGACGTGTGCACTCGCTCCGTCACATTGGGCACGGCGTGTGACAAGTCAATTTTTGAAACGGGGAAGGATGATGGAATCGTGGCGGATCAGTGGGATGACTTGATATGGGAACCCCAACGACTGAAGGACCGCATGGTACAGTGCCCGAAGCAGACGCTGGTGGTGGACTGTCGGTTTCGACTGGACGACGTCACATCAGGAAGGCGCGCCTATGAGGAAGGTCATATCGAAGGCGCTGTATATGCTGATTTGGAGAGGGACTTGTCGGGCCCCAAGGGCGACCGGGGTGGACGCCATCCGCTGCCCGACAAAGAGTCGTTCGCCGCGCTATTGACACGCTGGCACGTGACCCCGAGTACGCACGTGATTGCCTACGATGACGGCGGCGAGATGGCGGCGCGGCTCTGGTGGCTGTTGCGTTATTTTGGCCATGATCACGCTAGTGTGCTGCAAGGGGGGATCGGCGCCTGGACGCGCTCTGGCTACGACTTGTGGACAGCCGCTCCAGACGCCCGTCCGGTTGTGCAGACAGGCGGCGGTCCTGGCGATCAGGCGCGAGTGGATTTGCGCGAGCGTCGGGACCTTCTGGCGACGCGTGAAGATGTGCAGGCGTGGCTGGGCGCTGGAAATCAACGCTCGGCTCTGATCGACTCGCGGGCGCGACCGCGCTTTAAGGGCGACGTGGAGCCCTTGGACCCGCGTGCAGGGCATATCCCGGGCGCGGCTTGCTTCTTCTTTGGAGACGCCTTATCGGCGCCGGCCACCTATAAGTCGGCGTCTGACCTGACATTGCACTATGCCTCCGTGCTCAACCAGAGTCCTATCGTGTACTGTGGTTCAGGCGTGACTGCGTGTGTCAACGTTCTGGCCCTCTTCGCCATCGGTGTGCGGTCTCGCTTGTATGCGGGGAGTTGGAGCGATTGGTGCCAGGATGAGCAAAACCCTGTTGCGACCGGTGATTCATAAGGTCGCCACAGGGTTTTGGGTCAGACGTCGGGGGGACTGGTGGCGGCTGCCTTTGCCTGACATCCTGTCACTGCAAGGGAGCCGAGCCTGAGACTCAGGTCGACGGGGTGTCGACGTCTTCGACGCGGATGGACGTCATGCGATCGCCTTGGGCGATCTTCTCGATCCACTCGTCGCCGCTTTGCACCTGTCCGAAGACAGTGTGGTTGCCGTCCAGGTGAGCCGTCTGCTTGCGGTCGTGCACGATAAAAAACTGGGATCCGCCCGTGTCGCGTCCCGCATGTGCCATAGACAGGGCGCCGCGCTGGTGCTGGTGCGGGTTTCCAGCCACTTCACAGGGGATGGTGTAGCCGGGACCGCCGCTGCCGTTGCCTTTCGGGCAACCACCTTGTGCGACGAACCCGGGAATGACACGGTGAAACGTCAGGCCGTCGTAGAATCCCGAGTTGGCCAGCTTCTCAAAGTTAGCGACAGTGCCGGGGGCATGCTCGTCAAAAAGTTCGAATTGCATGGTACCACCCTTGGCCAGCTCGATCGTTGCGCGCTTCATGGCAGCGCCTCCTTCATTGCATCTCGTGTTGCCCTTGTCAGTATAAACGAAATCCTGTCGACATGCCCGGTTTCGTCCACATGCGGTATAATAGAGTGTCGCATGAGGCGCGCAGGTATTGTTAAAAGGAGCTAGGCGATGTATACACGTTCAGAGACGAGGCCGGTGCAGGTGGGAAACCTGACGATCGGCGGTAGTGACCGGGTATTTGTCCAGAGTATGACGATGACCAAAACGGCCAACGTGGCGGCGACGGTCGAGCAGATTCTGCGGTTGGAGGAAGCTGGGTGTGAGCTGGCCCGCGTGACGGTGAACACGCCAGAGGCCGCCGCCGCCATCGCTGCGATCAAGAAGGAGATTCACATTCCGTTGGTGGCGGACATTCACTTCGATTACCGGTTGGCGTTGCAAGCCATCGCCAACGGCGTGGACAAAGTCCGTATCAATCCGGGTAACATCGGCAAACGCGACCGCGTCGAGGCTGTGGTCAAGGCCTGTAAGGAGCGGGGTGTGCCGATCCGCATCGGCGTGAACGCAGGGTCGCTGGAACGTCAGATCGTCGAAAAGTATGGGTATCCGACTGCGGAAGGCATGTTGGAGAGCGCGCTGTTTCACATCGGAGTGCTTGAAGAACTTGATTTTCACGACATCATCGTCTCGATGAAGGCGTCGGATTTGAATCTGGCGATTGCCGCGTATCGATTGGCGGCCGAGTCGTTTGCCTATCCGTTGCATCTGGGCATCACGGAGGCCGGCACGCTCTTTAGTGGAACCATCAAAAGTGCGGCGGGTCTCGGCACGCTACTGTCGATGGGGATCGGCAACACGATTCGCGTGTCCTTGTCGGCCGATCCTGTGGAAGAGATCAAGGTCGCGCGCGAATTGCTCAAAGGGTTTGGCATCATCTCAAACGCTGTGACGTTGATCTCGTGTCCAACCTGTGGGCGGATTGACATCGATCTCATTTCGATTGCCAACGAGATTGAGGAGTTTGTACAGAACATTCGTGCGCCCATCAAGGTGTCCGTGCTCGGGTGTGCTGTGAACGGACCTGGAGAGGCGCGCGAGGCCGACATCGGGATCGCGGGCGCCAAAGGAGAGGGACTTCTCTTTCGCTATGGCGAGACCATCCGCAAGATCCCAGAGCATGAATTGGTGTCCGAACTGAAGCG
>JAPNUJ010000010.1:43995-48432 GCA_026627155.1 Bacillota bacterium
AAGCGGGAGATCATGGTCTTGGCCAAGAGGTACGAAGAGACAGGCTCTGTGCGATGACGGTCACGTTTTCACTGTGACCGTGCCACGAAAAACGAGTCGGAGGGCTCTCGTCCCCCGACTCGTTTGCAAGAAAGTACCCAACCGCGCACGGCAAATGGCTGCGCGCGTCTCGCGTCACTTTGAGAGCGGCAAGGCCCGCACGGGCATCGTCATCGTGTGCGTCATGTCCGCGAACAGCAAATCCCCGCCCACTTCGTGTCCCAGAGCGTTTGGATGCCAAGAGTTGTCGACGAAGGGGGTGATCCCTTCATCATGCGCCTTCATGTACGCGATCATTTGATCGTACACGTCGTAGATGTGGACCTGCGGGCTGTCAAAGCTCTTTGCCTCTCTCATCTCAGCCAGAAAATACTGATACGGCAAACCCTTGGGTCCGTCCTCGTAGACGGCTTCCGTTACAGGGGGCGTCACGATGTCCACGGAGGCGCCAGCGGCGAGTGCCAAGGCAATCTCTTGGTGTACCTGCGACGAGAACGTGGAGATCGGCGTGTGGTTGGAGGCATCATCGAGCCCTCCCCATGAGATGACGACGATCTGTGGGTGAACAAATGCCAGCCAATGGGCGTAATGTGGAGCGACTTGTGTGCTGGTGATGCCGGGCACCGCCCAGCTGATCACTTTGTAGTTTTTTTGAGTGGCAGCTGACAGTTGCCGAAAGGCACGGGCCAGGTACCCACCCCCGTAGGGGTCGCCCCACCCGGCGGCGACCGATGAACCGATCGTCATGACGCGGATGCCAGGTCCCAGATCGCGTTTGATCTCAGCCCGGGTTTTGAGCTGCAGGACACCTGCGCTGGCCTTGGTGGACAGGCTGTTGGGAAGATTAAAGCCGGCGACGGCGACGATGAAGAGAATCAGTGCTGCCCACAGAGTCAACCGCTTGCGCATGGCGTGCACCTCCCAGTGACTATAGTATAACTTATGAACAGTATGCCGTCACTGTCTTGAAATGGTTGTGTAACGAATGTGTAATCTCTGTGGAAAAGCAAACAAATCCCGGAGCGCATCGCGCCGGCGTGATGCGCTCCGAGAGTTGCGTGGGCATTCTAGCGGGAGTTTTTCCTGTGCGTCCACTTGCGGTTGACGTTGGTGGTTTCGGGAAACGCTTCGCCGCGTGTCAGGCGAATGATCTGTGGATCCTTTACGGATCCGGCGGGATGGTCCTCACTGACCTCCATGTAGAAGCCGTCGTTCGGTGCCTGTTCGCCGGGCGTAAAGTGTGTCCTTTCACCCATTTTGCAGACCTCCTCTCTGTGAGTTAGACTCGGAACTTAGGTTGTACAAGGGGTTCCGACGGTATTCTGGACGGGAAGTGGGGCGAGCTTACGGGGGTTGGCGCGCACGACGCCTGTACAAGTGGTACGCTGGACAAGGCGTCAGCCGGTGTGTCATGACATCACTTGATCTGAAAGGGGACTCACCATCGTGAATTCATTTGTATTTGCTAATCCGACCCGCCTCTATTATGGGAAAGGGCAAATCGAGCAACACCTGTCTACGGAGGTCAAGCGACATGGCTCGAAGGTTTTGCTTGTCTACGGCGGAGGCAGCATCAAGCGGTTCGGTCTGTATGAGAAGGTGGTCCATGCGCTGTCAGAAGCGGGAATTCCAGTTTTCGAACTCGCGGGAGTCGAGCCGAATCCGCGCATCACGACCGTGCACGCTGGGGTGGCACTTTGCAAGGAGCACGGGATTGATCTCGTGCTCGCCGTAGGCGGAGGGTCTGTTCTCGACGCGGCCAAGGCGATTGCTGCTGGGGCTTGCTATGACGGCGACGTGTGGGATTTCTATGCGACGAGAAGACGGCCGGAGGCGGCGATCGCGCTCGGCACCATCTTGACACATGCGGCGACGGGCTCCGAGATGAATAGCGGTGGCGTCATCACCAACTGGGAAACACAGGAGAAACTCAGTTCCAGTTCCCCGTTTACGTTCCCGCGGTTTTCGTTTTGCGACCCTGAGAACACCTACTCCGTAGGGCGGGAGCAAACGGTATACGGTATCGTCGACATGTTCAGTCACGTTTTGGAAGGGTACTTTTCGCAAACGTCCGGTACGCCGCTACAAGAGCGCCTGTGTGAGGCCGTCATGCAAACGATTGTCGAGTGGGCCGATGTGGTCCTGGAGCACCCCGATGACTATGCTGCGCGAGAAGCGATCATGTACTGCGGGACGATGGCGCTGAACGGCATGATCACCATGGGGATGCAAGGCGACTGGGCCACGCACGGGATTGAGCACGAGGTGAGTGCTTACTACGACATCCCACACGGCGGCGGCTTGGCCATCTTGTTCCCACACTGGATGGATGCTGTGATCGACGCAGGTCCCGCGCGCTTTGCCCAGTTGGCGGAACGTGTGTTTCACATAGCGCCTGATGGCAAGACAGAGAGGCAACTGGGGGAGGAAGGGATTGCAGCAGTGAGGGCTTTTCTGGCTCGCATCGGCGCGCCGGATCGCTTGGACCACTACCAGATCGATGCGCAGCACTTTGCCGACATGGCCCGCCATGTCACACGCGGCGGGCCCATCGGGAAGTTCAAGCCGCTGGACGCGGAGGCCGTTCTGGCCATCTTGCACGCGTCTTTGTAGCCCTCGGCCCTTAGGAACGCCGCCCGCGTGCCAGCCGTCGCTGCATCGCAGTCTGGCGAATCAGATGCCACGCCTGCTTATCTTGCAAGTGGGCAAACAAGGCATGGCTCGGGCCGGTGTTTTGCTCCAGTATCCAGACCTGGCCGTCGTCGGACACACCCAGATCAACGCCGATCTCCGAATACGGCTGGTATTCTTCAAGGCGCGCGCACGTTTTGTAACCGAGCTCCCGCAGTGTAGACTCTATCTCTGCGCAGCGGGTTTTACCATAGCCCAGGGACTGCTTGAGGGCGTCACTCAGACTGAGCACGCGCCCGCGGCTCCGCGCGATGTTGGTGACGGCGGAGTGGGGCCCCGCTACTTTGGCGCAGATGCCAGTACACTGCCAGCGCCGAGAGGCGTCTTTTTGCATCATCACGCGGATATCGAACGGTCGGCCCGCGATGGTAGCAAGGCGAACGTCGCGCTGGACGATGAATTGGCGTCCGGCGCGATGTCGTTTGAGGTGCTCGTGCAAAGACGCGAAACCGTCAACTGTCAATGGCGCGCGATTTTCGGTGTGGACGGTAAAGGATTGACCGTCGCGCCGTGTCACCTTTGTCACCAGACTGCCGCGCGAGCCGGCGACGGGCTTGACGTAGACCGACTGGTGACGCTGGAGCATGTCGCGCAAGTTGGCGTCTGAATACAGACGTGTGTCGGGCAGGTGTGCGCGAAATGATGGGCTGCGATAAAACCATTTGTACAGCAGCCATTTGCCGAGTTCTGGGCGTCTCGTGGACATGTCTCACAATCCTTTGCATTGAGTCAGAAATACTGTATGCAAATTGCTTGCCGACGGGCTGGACATTGGAACGATTTTGTGTCATAATCCGATTTGTCGACACAGGTGACGATACGCACACCTGCCCGCTCTCATTTAGGAAAGACGAAACCCACTGGTGACTGCGGTCATCTGCTTCCTGAATAAAGTTGGACATTTACGCGTATGATTGTGACTGTCCCCCCGGCTCAAACCGGCGGTTGGGTTGCGAACGACTCTGTGGACGATTATATCGATGTGCCGCAGTGGGCGGTTGTGGGAGGAAGAGTAGAGTATGCAAGAAGGCATTGTGAAGTGGTTCAACGCAGAGAAAGGCTTTGGTTTCATCGAAGTTCCGGGCGGCGATGATGTATTCGTACATTACAGCGCGATCCTCGGCGAAGGCTACAAGTCCTTGGACGAAGGCCAACGCGTGAGCTTCGAAGTGGTTCGTGGCAACCGCGGTTTGCAAGCGGCTAACGTGACCAAGCTGTAATTCTTGTCACCTGTGCTTACCTAAAGTAGCCTAGGGACGGCCCGCAGTCTCGGAGAGATCCGGACTGCGGGTCTTTTGATTTTTGCGAATGGACAGGTACAATAAGAGCGCACTTCGTTGCGGCGCCAGAGCCGCGAAGATGTTCTGTGAATCGCAGAAAGGGTGTCGAAGGATGGAGATATCGAGAAAGACCATTCCCTATACGCCGGTAACCAAGCGTCTATCCGAGATGACCGTGATGATCGTCTCCACGGCGGGAGCCCATCTGGTTTCCCAAGACGCCTTTGACACGAGTGGGGATTCAACGTATCGCGTGATTCCCGGGGATGCTCAGACGGCCGAGTTCACGGTTACGCACGGTGCACCCGTGCATGATTACAATTGGGAAGAGCCACGCAAGGATGTGAATACGATTTTTCCACTTGATCGCTTGCGGGAAATGGCGGCTGCGGGGCAGATTGGTGGACTTGCGGAGAAGCACATCTCG
>JAPNUJ010000110.1 GCA_026627155.1 Bacillota bacterium
GTAAGGCCCTTCAAGCAGTAGCTCAAGATCAAAGCTGTCCAGATCGACCAAGAGACTGTTAGCCGTCTTGTCAGCCTCCGCAAACAGCTCGAGGTCTCCCTCTTCCTGGGCCAACTCCAACGACAGTTCTGCATCGTCCAGTTCCCGCTTCAATTCAAAGAACCGATCCACTTGACCTTTGACCTCGTTGATCTCGGCGATCAGCCGCTGCGCCTTGTCTGCGTCGTCCCAAAAATCAACGGCCGCCATCCGCGCCTCAGCATCCGCAATGCGGGCCGCCTTCCCTTCTACGTCAAAGAGACCTCCCGATGTCCGCCAAACGCTGGTGCATAGTCTGAATTTGTTGTCGTAGCTCGCCAAATGTCTCTGCCAACATAAACGCCTCCCGTGATTCTACATGGCTTTCGCGCGCTCAAGATGTCGTCGGTCAAGATGAAGTGAAGAGGGGTTGCGGCGTCTCTGGCGGCAACTCCTGAAGTTGCACCTGCGCCTTGAAGATATACATGACGACTTCTTCCTGAATGCTGTGAATCATCTCGTGAAACATCTGGAATCCTTCCTGCTGATAGGCAGTCAATGGATCGATCTGCGCGTATGCCCGTAGATGGATCCCCTGTCGCAACGTCTCCATCGCGTCGATATGGTCCATCCACTTCGAGTCAACCGTCCGCAGTAACACGATACGCTCGAGTTCCCCAAGGAAATCGCCAAGCTGCTCCTCGCGCATCTGATATTCGACCTCAATCTGATCATAGAGAAAATCCTGGAGTTCCTCGCGCTCTTTCATCCGCAGTTCCTCTTCAGAAATTCTCCCCTGCAACAAAAAGTGGTTCTCCCCGTAGTCAAGCATGCCATGCAGGTCCCAGTCCTCCGGGATCTGATCCGGTGGGCAGTACGTAGCCAGCATGAAGTCAGCCAATTCATGGACCATGCCCTTGACGATATCGCGCAGATGGTCCTGTCGAAGAATCTGCGCGCGCTGCTTATAGATGACCTCGCGCTGCTTGTTCATCACATCGTCATACTTCAGCACGTGTTTGCGGATGTCATAGTTGTTCGACTCCACTTTACGCTGCGCTCGCTCGATCGCCTTGGTCACCATCTTGTTTTCGATCGGTTGATCCTCTTCGATTCCGAGGCGATCCATGAGGCCCATGATGTTCTCCGCCCCGAACAGACGCATCAGATCATCCTGCAAAGACAGATAGAACTGCGAAGAACCCGGATCGCCTTGGCGCCCTGCGCGACCGCGCAACTGGTTGTCGATGCGACGGCTCTCATGGCGTTCCGTTCCAATGATGTGCAACCCCCCGAGAGCGGCCACACCCTCGCCGAGGATGATGTCGGTTCCGCGACCCGCCATGTTCGTCGCGATGGTGACCAATCCCTGCTCACCAGCATGAGAAATGATCTCTGCCTCGCGTTCGTGGAACTTGGCATTCAACACTTGATGCGGGACGCCCTTGGCACGTAATAGGGTGGCCAACAACTCGGACTTCTCAATCGATGTCGTGCCCACCAACACGGGTTGTCCGGTTTTATGTCGCTCGACGATCTCAGCAACGACGGCATTGAACTTGCCTTTCACGGACTTGTACACCACGTCGGACCCGTCGGCCCGCAGATTGGGTTTGTTAGAAGGGATCGTCACGACGTCCATCGCATAGATATCGACGAGTTCCTGTTGCTCCGTTTTGGCCGTGCCGGTCATGCCGGACAGCTTTTTGTACATCCGGAAATAGTTTTGCAAGGTGATCGTGGCCAAGGTCTTGGATTCGTTTTGAACCTTGACACCCTCTTTGGCCTCGATGGCTTGGTGCAGGCCATCGCTGTAACGCCGCCCCTGCATCATCCGACCTGTAAACTCGTCGACGATGACGACTTCTTCCCCGAGAACGACATAATCCTTGTCTCGATGCATCAACGCATGGGCCTTTAGAGCCTGCGTAATGTGATGGTGAATGTTCACGTGACGCGGATCGAACAAGTTTTCGAGATGAAAATACCGTTCGGCCTTGTGTACGCCCCCTTCCGTAAGGTTCGCACTGCGCGCCTTCTCGTCAAACGTGTAGTGTTCTTCCACGGTCAGCGACCGCACAAACAAATCGGCCATAAAGTACTCATCGGTCGACTTCTCGGCAGGTCCCGAGATGATGAGCGGCGTTCGGGCCTCGTCAATCAGGATGCTGTCCACTTCGTCGACGATTGCATAGTGCAACGGCCGTTGCACCATCTCCTCGAACGTCATCACCATGTTGTCGCGCAAGTAATCGAAACCAAACTCGTTGTTCGTCCCATACGTCACATCAGCACGATACGCTTCCTGCTTCTCTGCATGAGATAGCCCGTGCACGTTCAATCCGACCGACAGACCAAGAAACCGGTGGACTTGTCCCATCCACTCACTATCCCGTCGCGCCAGGTAGTCGTTGACTGTGATGACGTGTACACCCTGCCCCGCCAACGCATTCAGATAGGCGGGGAGTGTGGCAACCAGTGTCTTGCCCTCGCCAGTCTTCATCTCGGCGACTCGCCCCTGGTGGAGCACCATGCCGCCCAGCATTTGAACATCAAAATGGCGCATGCCGAGAACGCGCTTTCCGGTTTCGCGAACAACCGCAAACGCCTCCGGCAACATCGCGTCCAGACTCTCGCCGTTTGCAAAACGTTCCTTGAAGATCACAGTCTGTCCTTGCAACTCTTCATCAGTCATCGCTTCGTAGGTCGGCTCCAGCGACTGGATCTTCTCCACTGTACGCAGCAACCGTTTGATCTCGCGCTCGTTGCCGCCGCCTACAACGCGTTTGATAAGCCCCAACACCAGGGCGTCACTCCTCTCGGCCACGGGCGCAGTCGGCGCCCACCGTCCAGCCTTAAACTTTCATCAGTCTGGATTAACATTGTACCTCTTTAGGATGATCTATACAATGCGCGGATTGAAGAACTGCGCATGGTCAAGAAGACCTCGTCACGGTGCGGTTGTATTCGTACTCGCCGCTCGCGCAGCCGAGAATCACAGCGAGGACGAGGACCTGGCTCCATGCCCCGTGCCACGTGTGGGCGAACACGACCCCAGCCACACCGATCAGCAACGTAATGACCATCGTCAACAGCAGGGAGGAGCTCGCCAACATTTTTCGCATGTTCCAAAACAGGAGATGCACGACCTTCCAAATGACCAACAACGCGACAAGTTGAACCAACCAAACCCACAGCCCCATGACCACGCACCCCCGGTAACTGAACACCCTCCCTACTAGGCTATTCGGGTGCCCTGTCCAGTTTGCCTTCGTTACGTTGCGTCCGGCTCCATCCAGGTGGGCCCCATATGGCGCAAAAAGGCGCCCGATGAAGGGACGCCTTTTGCGTGAGACTCGCGCTCAGCGCGCTTGAATGACACCGTACTGGCCGTCCCGCCGACGGTATAGCACGTTCGTGCGCTCCGTTTGCGCATCCGCGAAAACAAAAAAATCATGCCCCAGCATGTCCATCTGTAAAATCGCTTCTTCCACGTCCATGGGCTTCATCTCAAACTCCTTGACGCGCACCACATCGTCGTCCACTTCAAAGTCGGGCGCAGCGCTCGCGACAGGCGCAGTGCGCAACGTTGCCACCTCTTTAGCCTTGACACCTTCGAGTTTCTGGCGATGACCCACCTTTTGCCCGATTCGGTGTCGATACTTGGTTAGCTGCTTTTCCAGCTTGTCGCAAACCATATCCAGGGATGCATACATGTCAGAGGAGCGTTCTTCAGCGCGCACCAGAACTTGCCCCACGGGAAGCGTGACTTCAACCATGTGCACATCGCGCGTCACGCGAAGCGTCACAGTCGCCTCTGCCGTATCAGGGTGCTCAAGATACCTTTCAAGCCGTCTCAACTTCTTTTCCGCGTATTCCTTTAATGCAGGTGTGACATTCAGATGATGATCGCCACGAATGTGAATCTTCATCTTGAAAAACCTCCCCTCGCATTTACAAAATCATAACACTTCATTGCGGTATCGGGAAGGGCCACTCCGAAACCATCGTTGGCAAACGTGCCTTGGTCTCCACCATGTGGTATCTTGAAGGCAACCCTCTCAAATATGCAAGGAGTGTACCTGTTTTGGAGGACTACGCCCTGACGGATGAACGGATCCAGTACATCAAGCGACTTGCGTATCGCTACGCCCAGTACCGCAGGAGCGCCTTCATCGATGCTGAAGACCTCGCGTCCTGCGCGATGACGCGTTGGTGGCAGTTTTGTCAACAACGCAGCTCCCCTCCAGCGGACGTCCCGGATGAAGTCCTCTTCCGCCAGCAGGTCAAGTTCGCCATGAAAGATGCCATCCGAACCTCCGATCCTGTCAAAGTCTCCCGCTCGTACCAGAGTAAGCTGAAGGCCTACGAGATGCCTTATGCTGTCAGTCTTGACCACGCACAGGGCGTACAAACAGACGAGTCCCCTGTCGATCCCGAGATGTGGATGGACGTGCTGTCGGCCCTTAAAACGCTGAGTGAAAAGGAACAGATACTACTTTCACTCGTGGTGGAGCAAGGCTACTCCTTCACCGAAGTCGCCACCGTGTTTGGCGTTGCCGTGTCTACCGTGACTCGACAGTACCGCACAGCCCTGGACCGCGTAAAAAAAAATTTGCAGACATCGTAACTCTCACGCAAAAATCGTCGAAAACTGTCCGATGATAGGAGTGAGGGGGTAGAGACCTATGAATCCGATTGATCCAAGCACCAGCAAGACCGTCGTCAATCCGGCGTTTGCGCCCGTACCCAAGACACCCACCTCCAAGACGACCGTGGCGCCGACAAAGGAAGACAACAGCAGGAAAGCAAGCGAAGACGCTCCGCAAAAGACCGACACCAAGAAAGCCACCGCTGCAGCCGATGAAAAGAAAGCGATGCAGAAAGATCTTCAGAAACTGCAGCAGCAGATTGCCGACGGTGCCTATACAGTCGACTTGGGCCGTCTAGCCAGTGCACTGATCAAGAAGCAGGCCCTTTCCTGATTTGAACCGCTTGCCGCTGTACAGAGTGCCATGCCATACTCCCGCCTTATATAAGCCGTCGCCATAGAGAGGTTGTGAAACCGTGGAAACATCCACGGCGGACTGCATCCGTAAGATTCAGGACACCAGCGAAGCCTTGCTGGACGCCATTGTTCACAACGAGACGGGCAAGATTGAAGCACTGGTCGTCGAGCAGATTCAGTACGCCAAGGCATTGAACGCACGGACTTTCAGTGACGCCGAGCGAGATCAGGTATCGCACCTGATTCAACTCGCCAAGACGCAGCAGATTCTCATCGAGCAAGCCCTTCACGTCAGCGAGTTTTACCTGCAACACCTGAACGCTGGACGAGCCTTTAACACCACTGGGTAAAGGAGACGAGACAACGTGAACATTTCCACATTTTACGGATTAAACGTAGGCGTCTCGGCCCTGGATACTGCCCAGCAGGTGGAGGACGTCATTTCAAACAACATTGCCAACGCCAACACGCCGGGCTACGCGCAAGAGACCCCTACTTTAGAAGAGTACACTCCGTTCCCTACTGTCCCGGCGCACGACGCGCCGATCATCAACGGCCAGATGGGACAAGGCTCGCAGGTGTCCAGCGTACACCGCGACACGTCGGCCTTCCTTGACATGCAGGATCGTATCAATCAAGGCACGTACCAGATGTACAGCACCCACCAACAGAACCTCACCCAGATCGAGGGCATTCTGAACGAACCGAGTTCCCAGAGCATGCAAAACGCCATGGACCAGTTCTTCGCCTCCTGGCAGACCTTGTCGACCGATCCGTCCAACACCGCGGCTCGCCAGTCGGTCATTGCTCAAGCGCAACAGATGGGGCAAACGTTTCAGACGATCACCAACGAACTCGAGACCTTGCAGTCCAATCTCACGAATGTCGTAACGGGACAGATCGGTGAGCTAAACACCGACGCCAACCAGGTCTATCAGTTGAACACGCAGATTGTCAGGGTGCTGCAGCAGGGTCAACAACCCAACCAACTGATGGATCAGCGGTCCCAGATCCTCGATCAGATGGCACAGATGGCCAACATCAGCTACACGCAACAGAGCAACGGTGCGGACTACATCACACTGGCCGGATCGACCTTGGTAGATGGCTCGAACTCCTACCTTGCCGGCACGACGACTCCTTATACGTCTCCACCCGCGGCGTCCTATACTGCACAAACCGCTTATACGTTTGCATCGACCCTCACGTCCGGATCCATTGCCGGAAACGTCCAAAGTGTCAACGATGCCAGCACGATGCTGAACAATCTCGACACGTTTCTCAACACATTTGCGACGGCGGTGAACCAGATTCAAGAGTCGGGTAGCACGGCCTCTGGAACCTCCGCCTCGTCCGATCCGATCTTCACTGTGACGTCGGACACATTCGCTTCGACCGACCCGGTGAACGGATCAAACCACAGTATTGTAACGGTCCCGGCCAGCCTGACCACTTCCGAGATTGCCGCTGGGGGCGCAAACGGAAGCGCGTGGGGTGGCCCTGGCGACAACAGCAATGCGCTGAACATGGTCGCCTTGCAAAACCAGCAACAGTCTTCGTTGCAAGGCGCAACCTTCGATCAGAACATCGCATCGCTTGTCTCTGGCATCGGGGTTGAGACAGCTTCGGTCAACACCAGCGTTACAACTGCCAAGGCGCTATCACAGCAGTCCAGCACCCTGCGACAGTCCGTATCGAGTGTAGACATTAACGAACAGGCAGCCATGATGGTGCAGTACCAGAACTCATACTCCGCAGCAGCGAAGTTCGTGAGCGTGTTCGACCAGATGATGCAATCGCTGATGGCGATCGTGCCGTAGGATCGATTCACAATGCAACCACGATGTGAG
>JAPNUJ010000111.1:0-6470 GCA_026627155.1 Bacillota bacterium
CAGTTCGCATCCTCTATCCAGCAACTGCCGCGTAATGTCCGCACTGATCGTCCCCGTGCCGCCAATCAATAGCGCTTTCATAAATCGCCTCAATCCTCTCCGCCCGCGTTCATTCTCTCACCCATTATCATACGGAGACATACAGTTGTCCAGGATGCAGAGAGGCCTAATCCCTGATCGCGTCTGGATTGCCCAACACCTATTTACTTATTTGACCAGCTGTGCCATCATAAGCGCGAGCGGTGCGGGCGGGAGGCGAGTCGGATGAAGGTGATCGAGCATCCACGGTTGGAGGCGGTAAATGGTCCGTTCCTCTGGTGCTACCTCGCGTTGATGATCTGCACTTTTGGATGGGCGGTATGGAGTTTCTTTATAGGGGTGCCGACAAACGCCGCGCTCTGGTGGGAGCCTGATCGCGGCTGGATTGCCCTGACGGTGGTGGGACTGATGCCGTTGGTTCGCTTCCTGCTACACTATCGTCGCCAATCACTCGACGGGGCCTCGCTCGTTAGCGCCTCGCTCGACGGTGCCACCTGCCAAGTCGACGCTGGCCCATTTGCAGGAGACTGGAACGTCTACAGACAGCGCCAGGTCGATGTGCGACTCTACCGTTTGTTGCTATCCGTGTTCATCGCCATCCTGATCGTCGGGTTTGCGTTCAGTGGGCTCGATGCCATCCGCGTTTGGCAAGCTCATGAAGTCGGAATCAGTGCGCAGATCACGGCAAAAAGTAATGCTGTGCGAGGCGTCTGTATCGGACTGCTATTGTGTGAACAGGTGGTGTTGTTCTGGCTACGAGATTTTCGTTATCCGAACATTATTCAGGCACGGCGCGGTCGTCAACGACTCACCATCGCGTATCGCGATACTGTGACGTCCAGTGGATCTGACCCCACGTGACCGCCCGTGCTCCATTAGCCTGACGACGCGCTTGGCTCCCCCTCCCCCTATCCGGTGTCAGTTGACGACACCGGACTGCGGTGAAAACAATGTCAGGATCCCCTGACTTTGCGACACAAGGAGGTCGTACCCGCGGCTGACGAAGAAATTATAGCCGAGCAAGCTCGTCCCAGAGTAACCGGGATCCACGACGCAGGGGACATCCACAAACGTGTGACCACCCAAGGTCAAGGTGATCTGACTGTCGTACGCCGCGTTTTGCCCAGTAACGCCCTCCACCGCCGTGCTCCCTAGGTGAGGGAGGTCCAATTCCCTCGCCATCTGCGCATTGATCAGGGGTTCTTGAGCGCCCGTGTCGAGCTGAAACATCTCCTGGTAGCCACCACTGGCCACGTTGAACAGGATCATGTCCTGATACACGGTGATCGGCACTGACGTGACGACTCTCTCCCCAAAAGCCGTTGACACCGCGGTTGATGTTGATGGCGACGACTCGGGAGCAGACGATGGAGCCGGGACCACCGACGACGAAGGGGAAGCGGTGGCAGAGGCGGCTGAAAAGATAATGCCTTGCGTCGCAGTCTCTGTGGTCCCTGACGGATCCCTCCACGTCACAGTCGCCTGAACGGTCTGCGCATCCATGTCGTTGACCCCGTATACATCGTAGCCGTTTGCCGAACTATAGACGTGGATGTCACTCTTGTTTTGATAATCCGAAAACGTCCCGTCGCCGCTCAATTGGATGGTGACAGGTTGATCGGGTACGGGATTACTGCCGTCCAACAGCACCACCAGCAAAGGAGCCGGCCGACCGGCTTGTGCAGTCGACGACGAGGCCGGTGCGTTGTTTGCCTCAAGATAGATCTGATACGCATGCTCCACAGGAACGGCAGTGAAATCAAAACCGCCGCCGTGCAGGCGCTTCTCCGCTTTGACCTTGGGTGCGAGTTGACTCCACGGTAGATACGTGACCCCATCGTAAACCACACCCGTCAGCGTGCCACCCGTGATGTCAAAAAGCCCATTGCCCTCGTACGCAAACGGCGTATGCAACGCTCCCAAGGCGCCCCAATTGACGTACGTGACGCCGCCGACCAACACCGCGCCAAAAGGCTGCCCGTCAACCTCGCAGGAAACGGAAGCGGCATGCGTGACGGCTCGTGAGGCGTGCGCGTGCGACTGTTCTTTTGCATACGCCGCGCTCGGTGCCAGTGCGGACGCTACGGCACCGAGTGCAAACAGTCCGGAGACCGCAAGGTATTTGAACATCTGCTTCATGACAAGCCACCTCTCTCAACAACCTCTTATACGATAGCAGAGAAAGGGACCACGGGATAGGCTTTTTAATTGGGTCTGCGGGATGTTGTTTCCTTCAGAAGACGGTGGACAACGCCAAATCGCAAAACTCTGCACGAACTGTCGCATCTTCTTCATGCGACGTGACGGCCAGCCCAAGGTAGACGGTCCGGCCAATCGCCGGTTCAAGGCACGAGTAGAGATCCCAAGACCGCCCATCCCCACTACAGAACATCTCGAAGCGGTCACCCACCCGCTTCACGCGCAGCCAGGCTTGCGGAAAGCGCGCCGGAAAGAGAGCTGGATCACTTGTGAAGTCAGCCGGATACACAGCCACACAGGCCTCACCCTTTGCCGGTCGGTACTGGAACTCAACGCCGCCATTGTTCATCTACAGCACCCACTGAAACGAAGAGGTGATCCCCTCCATGCCAATCCGTTACGACTCATCGAGAACGGGTTGCAGTGCCCTGGCCAATCGACGTACACCCTCCTGCAGAGTATCCGGTCCCGAGTGCGAAAAATTCAGACGCAACGTGTTCTTGCGAGCCACGCCCGCATAGAACTCATGGCCAGGGACATAGGCCACGCCCTCGCGAACTGCGGTTTGGAGCAGTTCGAGTGTATCGACGTGCTCCGGCAACTCCAGCCACAAAAACATGCCCCCTGAAGGTCGTTCCCATCTGACGCCGGACCACGGTTGCTCACGCAGTAACCTGTGCAGGATCATCATCCTGTGTCTGTATTCATCGCGAACGGTCGCAATATGCGCATCGATGTCGAAATGTGTAAGGAGTTCATACAATGCCTGTTGATCGATTGAACTCGAGTGCAAATCGGCAGCCTGCTTTGCTCTGACAAGGGCGGCGGCAACTGATTTCGGGGCACATACCCACCCCGATCGCACAGCGGGGACGACGGTTTTGGAAAATGTGCTGGTATAGATAACGTGAGTGTCTCCACCGAGTTGCGCATCGAGCGCGTACAGAGTCGGCGGTAGCGCATCGACATCGAAGGCGATGTCCCCGTAGGGGTCATCTTCCAACACCAACACGTCGAACTCGCGGCACAAGGCCAGCAACTGTTCACGCCGCTCACGGGTCCAGACGCGCCCCGTCGGGTTGGAAAACGTCGGCGTCACGTACACAAATTTCGGGGGGCCAGACGCCAATTCCCGCCTCAGCGCGTCCATCTCCATCCCGTCGCGATCCGTTGCGATCGGCACGATGTGAGCGGAGTGAAACTTGAATATCTGCAGCGCTGCCAAGTAGGTCGGGTCCTCGACAAAGATTCGGTCACCCGGTTCGATCAAGACGCGGGCGACGAGGTCGATCGCCTGTTGGGAGCCCGTCGTCAACAACATATCGTCTACATCCACAGTCATGCCTTTGCTGGCCATCCGCGACGCAATCACATCGCGCAGCGGCGTATATCCTTCTGTCAATCCGTACTGCAAGGCGTGCGCGCCGGTTTTGAACACGCGCGCGTACGCCTGCGCCAGTTCTTCAAGCGGGAACAATTCCTCTGCGGGAAGTCCACCTGCCAAAGAAATCACAGACCCTCCTTGCGTCAGCTTCAAAATCTCCCGAACCGCTGATGCCGTTACACTCTTTGCGACGGATGCCATTCGATCACTCAATCTCGCATTCCCCTTTACCCCGATGCTTTCAGATGAGTCTACCACATCGAAGCGGCACCGGGATGCTTGACTTTCTAGCAGTCTACGAATTAAATTAAGAATAAGTCTAAATCCGTAGCATACGATCTTAGACGGTGAGATCTCGAAAGCCAGAAAGGGAGCGTTCGGATGACTGAGAGCAGTTGCCCGTATCATCAGGGAGCCAGTAGCCCCAAGACCGTCCGGGATTGGTGGCCGAACCGATTGCATTTGGATGCACTCCGCCAAAACTCACCCAAGTCTGACCCCATGGGCCCGGATTTTGACTATGCCCAAGCATTTGAAAGCCTCGATCTCGCTGCTGTGAAGCGAGACCTCGCAGCCTTGATGACCGATTCACAAGACTGGTGGCCGGCGGACTTCGGCCACTACGGCCCCTTTTTCATCCGGATGGCCTGGCACAGCGCCGGCACCTACCGCGTCGGCGATGGCCGCGGCGGTGCTGGAGCCGGCCAACAGCGTTTCGCTCCCATCAACAGTTGGCCGGACAACGTAAACCTTGACAAGGCGCGCCGGTTGCTGTGGCCGATCAAGCAAAAGTACGGCCGCAGCATTTCCTGGGCCGACTTGATCATCCTCACAGGGAACGTCGCGCTCGAATCGATGGGATTCAAGACCTTTGGCTTTGCCGGCGGGCGCGCCGACGTATGGGAAGCGGACGAGACCGTCTATTGGGGATCTGAGGGCGAATGGCTCGAGGACAAGCGATACAGTGACAACCGGGACTTGGAAAACCCCCTCGCTGCGGTGCAGATGGGGCTCATTTACGTAAACCCTGAAGGCCCGAACGGGAACCCTGACCCCATCGCTGCGGCCAAAGATATCCGCGATACGTTTGCGCGCATGGCCATGGACGACGAAGAGACGGTGGCCTTGGTCGCCGGTGGCCACACCTTCGGCAAGAGCCACGGCGCAGGCCCAGCCACCCACGTCGGCCCTGAACCGGAAGCGGCCCCGATCGAAGCACAGGGGTTAGGATGGATCAGCAGTTTTGGCTCTGGCAAGGGCGGTGACACGATTGGTGGTGGCCCGGAAGTCACGTGGACCCAAACCCCGACGAAGTGGGACAACAACTTCTTCGACACCCTGTTCGGATTCGAGTGGGAACTGACCAAGAGTCCCGCTGGAGCCCACCAATGGGTCGCGAAGAACGGTTCCGGCGCAGGCACTGTGCCCGATGCCCACGATCCGGGCAAGCGCCACGCACCGACGATGATGACAACCGATTTGTCTCTCCGCTTCGACCCGGTGTACGAGAAGATCTCCCGGCGCTTCCATGAGCACCCGGATCAGTTTGCTGAGGCCTTTGCCCGCGCCTGGTTCAAGCTGACCCACCGCGATATGGGTCCGCGCACCCGTTACCTCGGCCCAGAAGTCCCTGCGGAGGAACTGACCTGGCAAGACCCCATTCCAACGGTCGATCATGCACTCATCGATGACCACGACGTGGCGGCGCTGAAGGCCAAGGTAATGGCGTCCGGCCTGTCCGTTTCAGAACTCGTCTACACAGCCTGGTCTTCAGCCTCGACGTTTCGCGGCAGTGACAAACGCGGGGGCGCCAACGGCGCGCGCATCCGCCTCGCTCCGCAGAAGGATTGGGAGGTCAACCAACCAGAGCAGTTGGCACGCGTACTCGGCGTCCTGGAGGCCATCCAGAAGGACTTTAACGCCAGCGCGACGCAAGGCAAACGGGTATCCCTTGCCGACCTCATCGTCGTGGCCGGTTGCGCGGCCGTCGAGCAGGCGTCCAAGAAGGGGGGCTTCGACGTATCGGTCCCCTTTATCCCAGGACGCATGGATGCACTCGCCGAGCAGACCGATGTCGACTCCATCGCCGTTCTCGAACCCGTCGCCGACGGCTTTCGGAACTATCAGAAAGTACCGGCTCGAGCGCCTGCTGAGGTGCTGTTAGTGGACAAGGCACAACTGCTGAATCTGACGGTACCGGAGATGACCGTACTGGTTGGCGGCATGCGCGCCCTGAACGCAAACTTCGGGAAATCCACGCTCGGGGTGTTGACAGATCGCCCCGAAACCTTGACGCATGACTTCTTTGTCAACCTGCTCGATATGGGGACCAGCTGGACCCCGGCAGACGCATCGCAAGACGTCTTTGAAGGGACCGATCGCAGGACGGGCGAGGTGAAGTGGACGGCTACCCGGGCCGACCTCATCTTCGGTTCCCACTCCGAACTTCGTGCCATCGCAGAAGTCTACGCAAGCGCTGATGCACAAAGGAAATTCGCGGATGACTTTGTCGCCGCTTGGACCAAGGTCATGAATCTGGATCGTTTCGACCTCTAGATTCTTGAGATCGTGTCATTGAGGCGGACCACGCAAGCCATCACCGGATGGGCATCGGGGGCACGGCCGCTAGAAACGAGGAACGAGGACGGGCGCTGTATTGCCCGTCCTCGTTCTTTATGTTTTACACATGTACAAGCACGGGTCTGTCACGAGAAACAGGACGAAGTCGTCCGAATAGTCGTGCGCGCAGAAGTTAGCGAAGTCTGGCGCTCAGTCGGGCGCCCATCACGTGCTATACTCCTTCCCTAGATCCTTCAGCCCAACTGCGTGTGTCTCGAACAGCAGGCGC
>JAPNUJ010000111.1:6480-6749 GCA_026627155.1 Bacillota bacterium
CCGAGCATCACGTGCTGTGCTCCCTCGATAGACCCTTCAGCCCATTCCGCATCATTGCGCACGTCGACAAGAACGGCTTGACCTGAGTCGATCAGGGACTTGGCCTCGGTCGGCGTCACGTCTTGATAGGTCTCCAACGCCCCAGCGGTCGAATCGTTCACAACCTGTAGCGGCGCGATTCCAACCACGTGATCCAATCCAATGGAGCGCAAATCTCGCATGAGATCCTCCTGTTGCTCGCCGTGTGCGATCAAGTACAACGGCCGATC
>JAPNUJ010000112.1 GCA_026627155.1 Bacillota bacterium
TTTCTTGTGGAGCACGCCGCAGCCGCGGCACATCCCGGGGCCGTTGTCGTGGATCTGTGCTGTGGTTCCGGTGCCGTTGGGGCCGCCTTGGCGTCGCGGGTCTGGCCCATCATGCTGTACGCAGCGGACATAGACCCGGTCTCGGTGCAATGCGCGCGTTTCAACATTTCAGAAGCCATCGGCCGCGTGTCAGAGGGGGATCTCTACAAGGCGTTGCCGCAAGATCTTTTGGGTCGGATCGATGTCCTGGTGGCCAATACTCCCTACGTCCCGACGTCGGGGATCTCGCTTCTGCCTCGCGAAGCACGCGAGCATGAGCCGCTCGGCGCGCTCGACGGTGGAGCTGACGGTCTTGACGTGCAGCGTCGGGTTGCGACCGAGGCCCGCCACTGGCTCACCCGAGGCGGACGATTGCTCGTCGAGACAAGTCTGGATCAGTCGCAACGAACCGCCGCGATTTTTACAGAAAGTGGACTTGTGGCACGGGTCGTTCACTCAGACGAGCTGGACGCCACCGTGGTGATGGGGACACGCCCTTGAGGTGGTTCCGAGGCAACGCAAAGACACATCATGTCCAAGCTTTGCGACCCCGCGTGTCATCCGTGTAACCTCGGGTACGTGAAGGTCGTCTACGCATGTGAGGTGAGTGTCATGATCAAAAAGAAAAAGCAGTTCGCGCTGTTGTTTTCGGGTGCCACGCTCGCGGCGCTTTCCCTGACGGCGCCGGCTCTGGGGGCCGTGGCCGAGCCTTCGTCGTTCACGCCGCCAACAGCGATGTTGGCTCCGACCATGACGGGCGATTCGCCGGCGCAGATGTGGATGTACCCTTCCAACCCTTCTCAAGTTGTGAGAGAGCTCTTGTCGTGGTTCGCAACGGCTCGACCGACGACGGTGAGACAGCCAAAACCACTCCGCGACCTCGTGTTCGAAGACTATATGGGGCCAGCACAACTGTATTTTACCGATCAAAAGGGACAGCAGGTGACAGTCGCGCCTGTCTTCTACATCGCGCATGGCGCCAAGGGCTATCATCCCGTCTATGTGGCCAATGATCTGACGTATAAAGTGGGGGACCGGACGCAGGAGATCTGGTCGCCCGCACTGTTTTCGTGGATGACCCACGCGTCCGAGTGGCAAGGAGCCTTTCGCGCGGAGGCGTGGACGAGTGCCGAGAAGGCCGCCATTCACGATGCGAAAGCCTCCCGGTGGGGCGGCGCGTGGGCCAACCGATTTCCCGGCATTCCGGGCATCGTGGCCAAGCGGCTCGGGGATCAGTCTGCGGTCGGGCGTGGGGCAGTGCCCTTCGCGACCTTTGCCACGCTCGTCAATCGGCATGGAGAAGACGAACAGGTCGCGTTTGTCGAAGTGTCGGCCACGGGCGAAAGCGGAAAGACATGGACGTATCTGGTGAGTCCGCGAGGGGCCGTACTGAGCCACACAACGTCCGGAGTCTGACGGCGAGGAGATCTTGCGACCGGATGGAGTTGCAGGGTGCGCGCGGGTACCCTGCCCCCGTCGGTTCGAGTGACTTGAGGGATATTCTTACGCGGCGGACATTGACGTCCCGGCTCTTTCGAGCAGCTGAGCGCTTTCGTCGTTTAATCCGATCAGACGGTGGCGCTCTCGCGCCACCGTCTGCCAGAAGAATGAGCGGCTGCGCCGTTATTCTGGATAGGCCGCCACGCACCACTGGACGGTGAAGTGAAAGCAAACTCCTGTCTGCTCATGTGGATTTGTCGTCCCCGTTTCGCTGTACCCAAGCGGCTATTCCCATAAAGATGAGCGCATAAGCGAGTAGCATCGCGACATCAGACGGCTCAATCGCCCGACCGGCCAAGAGATCCCACGCGGGATGCGCAAAGTGGTACGTCGGCATCCATTTGGCGATCGCTTGCATGGTCGAATTCATGGCACTCACGGGTGTCCACAAACCGCCTAGCAGGGATAGCGCCAGATACGCGAGAGTGCTGAGTACTTGCGCTGCGCTGCCCGACATGCCGATCAAGAGTCCAAGCGCGGCAAATGGCAGGGAAGCGATCCACAACCACAGACCGACTTCCAGCCACCTCAGAAGCGGCAAGTTCACTTGCTGGGAAAAATGTCCGACAAGAAAGACAAGCACGATCACCGCCAGTGTCATGGTCAGTTGCGTGCATACTTTCGCGAGGGCGTATTGCCAAGAGGTCAGCGGGGTGGTGCGCAACCAGCGCACCCATCCATTTTGTCGCTCTGCGGCCAAGCGCGTGGAAAATGCGCTGACCGAGGTGCTGAGCGCTCCAAAAGCGGCCATCGAGGCCATAAAGTAGGCAGACCAGACGGTCCCGTCGATGCGCGCAGCGGCGTTCGTGCCTTGCTGGTTCACGAAGATCAGGTAAAAGGCAATCGGCATCGCTAGCGCGAGGATCAAGAAGCGCCGATCTCGCAGCATGCGACGAATCTCAGCATGCCAAAGTCCCATAAAAGGCCTCACGCTCATCATGTTCGGTCATTCTCCTTTTCGTCAGAGTGGGTTCGGCCTTGCTCAGTGAGCCTCACGAATGCATCTTCGAGGCCCCCGCCTGAAACGAGTACATCAGAAATCTGCCGGTAGCGGTTGAATAGCGCGCGCAAGAAACGGTCGGAGTTCCCTGCTCGCACGATCACATGCCGACCATTGACTTGGACGTCGAGCACTTCAGGGAGACGGTGCAGATCGGCGACCGTTACCTCTTCTCCCGCAACAAAGGAGACTTGACGACCGGCAAACGCCATCTTTAATTGCTCTGGGGCATCGTCGGCGAGGATTTTGCCCTGATTCATCACGATGACCCGGTCTGCGACGGAATCCGCCTCTTGCAAATCGTGCGTCGTGAGCAAAAGTGTACGTCCAGTGGCCAGGAAAGATCGCAGTTCTTCCCAAAAGGCTCTACGTGCGCTGACGTCCATGCCCACGGTGGGTTCATCGAGAAAGAGAACCTCTGGGTCACCCGCAAGTGAGAGAGCAAATTGGAGGCGGCGCATCTGCCCCCCGGAGAGTCCGGAGGCCCGTGCGTTTGCCTTGTCTTCGAGTTGGGCTGCGCTCAACAAGCGCTTCAGAGGAAGCGGATGAGGATAGAAGCTGCGAAACAGATTCACGGTCTCTACGACGGAGAGGCGATCGACGACGCTAACGCCTTGCAGCATCACGCCGATGCGGGTGCGCGTTCTGGCTTGGCGAGGGTCGCCTCCGTATAAGCGCACGTGCCCTGTCGTGGGACCTATGAGCCCGAGCATCAGCGAGATGCTCGTCGACTTGCCCGCACCATTCGGCCCGAGTAACGCGACCGCTTGACCTGAATCGATCGCTAGGGATACCTGGTCGACGGCCGTTTGACCGGTAGCAAATCGTTTGGTCACATGGTCCAATGTGACAACAGTTGGCATGGTTTAGTCCTCCTCTTAGCGAACTGACGTTGACACTGGTGATTATAGAAGACCAAGAGTCCCTGGTCGTGTTGCGGGGGATGGATCTTTGCTGTGGTGAGGGTCTACCCATGGATAGAGAACTGGCCCTCTATGCCGTCTATCTGCAGCCAGACGACAAGAGTTGGCAAAGCGCGTACTCTGGGAACCATCAAGAGTCCACAAAGGATGGTGTTCCCATGCTTACGCAACCCATGATTCAGAGCGTGTTGATCACGGCGGCGGTCGTTTACTTTATCATTCGACAAGTTACGCCACGCCCTCCGTCGCGCTTGCGGTTGTACATCTTGCCAATTGTCGCGATATATGAGGCCTACCAAAGTCTCCCGCGGCCCGAAGTCCCCAAAATCCAACTCCTTGAGTGTGCACTATCTATCCTCGTTGCGATCGTTTTTGGATTCCTCCAAGCCCGCTACACGAAGGTGTATCAGGAAAATGGCGCGTGGCTTATGCGCGGGGACTGGCGGTACCTCGTCAGTTGGTTGTTGCTCCTTGTGGGGCGCCTGTTGGTCGCGTGGGGTTTTTCAGCCATGTTTCGCGAGTCGACCATGATAGAATGGATCTTGTGGACAGAGGTCGCCGTGGTGTGGGGGACGCGATCGCTTTTGTTGCTGAGACGCTGCCCTGAGTTGGCGTCCGCGCTAGAGCGAAACCGTCGCTCGTGACCAGCGTAAAAAGGGGGAACGCCCTTGCAGGATCAGGATGAAGGAGGCAACTCTCAGCGACGGCGACGACAGATCGTCGGCACTATAGTGATCGCTGCGGTTTACGGAGGTTCTTCATTTTCTGGGGAATTGGGCTACCAGCAACCGGTGGTGTGGCTCTACTTTGCGGCGATCGTCGCGCTCATCTGGATGCCGCGCGCCCGACGCACAACGGCAATCATCTCGGCTGCGACGATCGCCGCTACACTTGGCGTCGTGGGCTTGGTCAAGCTGTATGGCATGAGCGCCGCCTATCTGACACTCTTGTTCCCGTTCCCCGGATTCCTTGCCAGTGGATCAATGAAGCCGCGATGGGCCGCAGGACTGGTGGGACTGTTGGTAGTCGTGATCTTGTTGATCAGCGGCGGCGGATATGGCAGTGCCTTGGGAGCCGCGTTCGCAGTGATCGGGATCTACCTCGGCTTCCTCGGTGGTCGGTTGCGACGTGAGGCTCGCGAGCTAGACAAACGGCGATTGCAGGAGGTGCAGATCGCGCACGAACAATTGCAAGAAGCGCACGCCGAGCTAACGCGCGCGCATGAAGAGTTGCGTGATACTACTGTTCTTGCCATGCAGTCCACAGCGCTGGCGGAAAGAGCGAGAATCGCGCGCGACATACACGATGGCATTGGCCACCATTTGACGTCTTTGGTCATTCAACTGCAGGCCTTGCAGACGATGCTTCCGGCTGCGCCTGACGCCGCTGCCAGCTACGTGCCTGACATGCTGACGGTGGCCAGGCAAGCGGTGGCCGATGTGCGCGTGGCCGTTCGCCAGTGGAGCGCGGATGAGGTTATGCTCGGGTTGAGTGCATTGCGGGGACTTGCCGATCAAGTGGCACATCGTGCCGGGCTTGTCTGTACCTTTGACTCGCCAATGCAGCAATCCAGTTCTTGGCCAACCGCTGTTAACATTGCCCTCTATCGCGTTTTGCAGGAGTCTCTGACCAATGTGCTTCGACATGCCCAAGCTTCGCATGTGACGGTGACCGTAGGCGAAACGGCGAACTCGGTCAGGATGGTCGTACAAGATGACGGGGGATACACAGGCAATCCCCCGGTAGTCTTTGGATTCGGACTGCGGCATATGCGAGAACGCTGTAGGGAACTCGGCGGTGAGATGACGCTTGGGGTAGACCCCACGCAGGGTCACGGCCTACGCGTCTGTGTTCATCTACCGCTGGATAGGGGGGATCAAGATGAGCGCGTCGGATCCGATAGCCGTGATGATCGTCGATGACCAGGCGATGATTCGACAAGGACTCGCCTATATCATCTCCTCGCAGGACGATCTGCGAGTGGTCGCAGAAGCGCGGGATGGAGACGAGGCCGTGACTAAGGCCTGCACGTGCAATCCCGATGTCATCCTCATGGACATCCGCATGCCTGGACGACATGGCATTGCGGCAACGCGAGCGATTCTCGCGGCAGGATCAGCGGCTCGAGTGGTCCTGCTCACGACCTTTGACGACGAGCAAAACGTATTTGACGGGATCCGGGCGGGAGCCGTCGGCTATCTTCTCAAAGATGCTGACGCCGCGGACTTGCTTGAAGCCATTCGGGCTGCGGCGCGAGGCGAGGCGGTATACCGCACGCCAACTGCGGCGCGCGTTGTCGCGCGGGCGTTGTCGGCTTCCGTTGTAGAGCCAGAGGCGAGCCATGCGACTCCCCCTCGCGAAGCGACGCCGCTGGCAACCTACTCCGACGGGGAGATCGAGTCACTGACGGAACGGGAGGTTGAAGTTCTGCAGCAGATGGCCTATGGCAAACGCAATACGGAGATCGCCACAGTCCTCTGTGTATCGGAAGGAACCGTGAAGACGCACGTCCACCGCATCTTGCAAAAGCTCGGGGTGGAGGATCGGACGCAGGCCGTGATTCTGGCGATTCGCTTGGGATTGGTCGACTGAGCAGTTCCTGTTGCGGGCGTCAAGGGACCTTACCCATTGGTTGCTCCTCGCACCCTTTTTCCTCCACAATACACGAGGTCGCGCAAGAAAGTCAGCGAAATCCGCTAACCCTTATGGGGCGAAAACGTAGTCGACTTTGACGCAATCCTGTGGGTGTAACGATAGATCTTGACAGTTATATATTTATATATTATATTATAATATATAAATATATATGGGGTCGTCACGTTGCTATCGGTTTCTAGCGAGTGGCGTGTTGATATCCGTACCTACCAGCGCATGCAAGATTCTCAGCCCGACTTTCGATTTTCCAGCCGATTTCGGGGCGGTTTTTTCGGTTTCCAGGCCTGTGAAACCCCGTTCTATGCGGGTCAGGTCCTCGATTTTTGGAATTGTAGTGACGTGATATATATTCCATTTATAATTCTGTTGACTTCGGCCTCCCGCTCTGCCATACTGTGCCTATGTTCATTCGCGAGAGTCGCACCACCAACCGTAAAACTGGCGTTTCCTATACTTCCTATAAGCTCGTAGAAGCGTACCGCTCCGACCACGGCC
>JAPNUJ010000113.1 GCA_026627155.1 Bacillota bacterium
GAGCACGCGCTGCTAGGCAAGTTTCTCATGGCGCAGCGGGATGAAGTCTGGGAGAATGCCGTGGAGGCGATTTGGTCTCAGTGGCAGACGCCTGAGCAATATGAACCGATGAAGTTGAAGCAGGAAGAATTACAGGCGCACCGCGACATGCTTGCCCGTGAGGCGACCGAGCGGGCTGTCGATGATCCGTACGCGGAACCGGCAGAGTAGACGTCGGTAAGCGAAGGGTTCACAGAGAGGACTGTGGGAGTGGGTTGAACGATTCTTCAGAGCAAGAGCAGACGCCGCTATTGACGGCGCTACTTGAACATGCGGCGCGGAGGCCGCTGCAGTTTCATATCCCGGGTCACAAGACAGGTAAGGCCATGGACCCTGAGTTTCGCGATGTGATGGGCGAACGGGCCCTCAGTCTCGATTTGATCAACATCGGTCCGCTCGATGACCTGATGCATCCGACGGGCATTATCCGCGATGCACAGGCGTTGGCAGCCAAAGCATTTGGGGCCGACGCCACCTTTTTTTCAGTGCAAGGCACCAGCGGCGCGATCATGGCCATGATCATGGCCGTGGTCGGTCCGGGCGATGAGATTCTCGTTCCCCGCAACATTCACCGTTCCGTTCTCAGCGCGATTATCTTGTCGGGCGCACGACCTTTTTTCATGCAACCCGAGATTGATCTGCACCTCGGTATCGCTCACGGCGTCAGGGTGGAGACGGTTGCGGCCGCGCTCGCCGCGCACCCGGGGGTCAAGGCCGTCCTCCTCATCAACCCGACCTATTTTGGGGTGGCTGCTGACCTGCGTGCCATTGTGGAATTGGCGCACGACCGGAGGATTCCAGTGCTCGTGGATGAGGCTCACGGCGTGCACATTCATTTTCATGAGGACCTGCCTCTGTCGGCGATGCAGGCGGGCTGTGACCTCGCAGCCACAAGCGTGCACAAGCTCGGGGGATCGCTGACGCAGAGCTCCGTTTTGAACGTGCGCGAGGGGCTGGTGCGCGCGCGTCACGTGCACGCCATCCTGTCGATGCTCAGCACGACCTCCACGTCTTACCTGCTCATGGCGTCGCTGGATGCGGCGCGGCGTCAACTCGCGACGAATGGGCGCAGTCTCATCGATCAGGCACTCGGACTCGCTCGCCGGGCGCGCGTGGAGATCAACAAAATCGAGGGATTGTACTGTTTTGGCGAAGAGATCTTGCGCTCGTCCGCGACGTTTGCGCTGGATCCGCTCAAGCTCACTGTGCGAGTGGCGGATATTGGCCTGTCGGGGTATGAGGTCGAGACAAAATTGCGGGCCGACTATAACATTGAAGTCGAACTGTCGGATTTATACAGCGTGCTCTTTATCATCACCTCAGGAGATGACGCGGCGGGCGTGGATTCGCTGGTCGCCGCACTGACTGAGATCGCCCGCCAGGCCCTTGTATCGCCAGGGAAGCACGGGCGCGTTTTCGTCCCTTCCACGCCACGGCTGGCCATGAATCCGCGCGATGCGTTCTACGCGCCAACCCGCGTGGTGCCCCTGCGAGCAGCCGTGGGGCACACGATAGCCGACATGATCATGGTCTATCCACCTGGCATTCCGATTCTGTTGCCAGGCGAGGTGGTCACGGCGGACAATGTCGACTACATCGAAGAAAACCTGAGAGCGGGGCTTCCTGTGCAGGGGCCGGATGACCCGACCATCGCGCGAGTTCGCATTGTCGATCAAGGGTGGTGAGTCGGCCATGAGATGCCATGCCATCGGCAGGCACATTTTCCCTGGTGACATGGATCGCCTGACGACGTAGGATGGGGAGGTTACCATCAATCGCCGAGTCGCGTGCGCGCGTACGGAGGAACCAGGTCAGTTGGGGTGAATTGCTCGTCGGTGTGGCACTGTGGGCACCGACCTACAACGGGACATCCTTCTCCCGAACCCGTCAGCTAACTCCGGAGGCATGGGAGGCCCTATGCGACGTCACCGTCGTTACACACGCTTTGTTTTGGCGACCGCGTGCCTGGCGCTCGGTTTGTTTGCTACGATCTCGGCGCCTGCCCCCGCTCGGGCGGCAAGCTTCTGCGGCTCACTGACCGCCCATGTCGGCGCGCCGCAGGTGAAGGAGCGGGCCGAGGCGGGCCAGCGGTTGCCCCGTTTCTCGCTGGCGACTCGTGATGTGGGCGGAGCCCTGATTCACGCCGAAGCGCTGGAACTGCCGGAGACGGCCGGCGCCGCCCGGATCTCGGCACGGCGGGCTGCAGACGCGCTGGCGCCTCTCGCGCTCGCACCGCCCCCGATCGCCATGGTGGCGACGGCGTATGACGGCAGTGCCGCGTGCAACGGTCACTGGGGGGCAGTCGACTACTTCGGGGACCCGCTGCGGTTTGGTGATGTGGCGGTGGATCCCGCCGTGATTCCACTCGGCACTCGGCTCTTCATCTCGGGTTACGCCGATCCGGACTTGCCCGCTGGCGGCTTTTTTGCGACGGCTGTGGACACTGGCGGGGCGATTCGCGGGGATCGCATCGACATCTTTATGGCATCCGCTACACAAGCCCAAAACTTTGGCATCCGTGGTGTCAAGGTGACGGTCCTGCGCTGATGGTGGTGGTTCCACTTCCCGTTTTGTATACTGAGGGGGCTAAGGTCGCCCTGACGGCCCTCAGCAGAGAGGAGCTTCTTGATATGGCTCTGGAAGTAGGACAGGTTGCACCTGACTTTTCGTTGCCGGCCACGGGCGGCGGGACGGTCACGCTCAGCGAACTGCGGGGCAAGCAGGTCGTGTTGTTCTTCTATCCGAAAGACGATACACCGGGCTGAACCATGGAGGCCAACGGGTTTCGCGAACTGTATCCGGAGTTTGTGAAACTCGGCGCCATTGTGCTAGGGCTTAGCACAGACAGCATCAAATCGCACGAGAAGTTTGCCGCCAAGTACGGTTTTCCCTACCCACTGTTGGCGGACGAAGACGCCAAGGTGGCGACCGCCTATGACGTGTACAAGCAAAAGAGCATGTATGGCAAGACCTACATGGGCATTGATCGCTCGACGTTTGTGATCGATAGTGCCGGTCATCTGGCCCGTATCTATCCCAAGGTAAAGGTCGACGGACATGCAGAAGCCGTGCTGAAAGACTTGCAGATGATGGTATAATTCCATGCGCTCCCGTCCAAGCTGATAGCAGCGAGGAGGGAGCGTGTCTTTGTGGCGAGGAAGATGTCGATGCTAGTCGTGCTGGCGGTGCTCGTCTATGGGCTGTCCTTGCTGCCGAAGTCGCAGCTCGAGCAAGCGTCTGCGCGACTTGGCGATGACCTTTCACGGGGCTTTGAGTGGGCGAGCCAGGCATGGCGATCGCCTGTAGCCAAGGCGGCGGAGCGGGCCGGAATCGAGGCGTTGACGCCCCTTTGGCACGACGTGCAGGCGGAGTGGCAACGCGTTTTGACGAGTGGCGGGGGGGCCCCGATGCCAAAGGGGGGGCGGTCGTTGCCCATGCCGGCGGCTTCGGCCATGACCGATTTTTAAATGGGCATTCTGGCTGTCTAGAGTCCGTTCTACCTCGGGTCCCTCTGGCGATCTCTGACGTTCCGCGTTACAATGATAGCAAGGCAGGCGTTGATGCGCTGCTCTCAGGGAGGTTGCTCTGCGTGGTGACGTTGACGAAAGAGGCCGCTGACAAGGTGAAGGATTTGCTGGATGGGCAAGAAGACAAGGGCTTGCGGTTATTTGTCAAGCCAGGTGGATGTTCCGGGTTCAGTTACGGACTGGCGATCGATGACAAGAAGTCGTCGGATCAGGTGTTGTTGGAGTTCGGCGTTCCTGTACTCGTCGATGAAGAAAGCGCGTCCTTGATTGCCGGTGCGGAGATCGACTTCGTCGAGTCGCTCGGCAGTTCCGGGTTTACCATTCACAATCCCAACGCCGTTTCCACCTGTGGATGTGGGTCCAGTTTCAGGACGCGCGATGAAGCGGGCCAACCGGGCAGTTGCGACTGACCGTGCGTTCTTCTGTGCGAAAAGAGGAGCGCCGCCCGTTGCGTGCACTCCTCTTTGCTTTGTACGGAAAGCGTGGAACCGGCCGTATGGCAAGGTTAGGGACGGACCGTCCGGCGGTTCTTCATGAGAAACCAGATGATGGATGCGACAAAGATCAGGGCAAAGAGCGCCGTGAGCGCGGTGAAATGGGCACTGATGGTGCTCCAGTTCTGTCCCAGTTTGTAGCCGAGGGCCGTGAGCAAGTAGACCCAAGGAATACACCCGATCGTCGTGAAGAGGAGAAAGGTGCCGCGCCGCATGTTGGCGATTCCGGCCGGTAGCGAAATGAAGGTGCGCAAGACGGGCAAGACGCGCGAGACCAGCACCGTCACGGCGCCATACCGGGTAAAGAACCTCTCTGCGGAGGTGAAGTGCCGCTCCGAGAACAACACGTATCTTCCGTACTTAGCGAGAAGGGGACGTCCGCCGCGACTGCCGACGTAGTATGCGAGGAGCGAGCCGACGACGTTGCCCAGAACGCCGGCGATCACAACCGGCCAGAAGCTGATGTTGCCACGAAACGCCTCATACCCTGCGTAGGTCATGACAACCTCACTGGGTAAAGGGATGCATGCACTCTCTAGCACCATGGCGATAAAAACGCCAAAAATCCCATAGTGACGGACAACGTGTTCCAACAAGGTGGACAAAGCTTGCAATTCGGTCCCCACTCTCTCGTTTCCGAGGTATATCTGGCACGGGGGTGACCCACGGTCGGCCGCCTGGGCGGTGTGCAGTGGCTCCCGTGCAGACAATCAAGCTCTTATTATACAAGACGAGTCCATCGGGCGTCTACTTGTCCGGGCCCCTGCATACATGGTATAGTGACGAGGTATCAGTATGCCCTCTCGCAGACTGTCGCGAATGTGGGCGTGCATTTCATCGAGGCCATTGCTGTGACGGGAGAGACTTGGATGGGATTCTGGAATGCTGCGCTTGACGGGTTATTCCTGGCGATGCAAGCGGTCACCGGTCTCATCGGTTTATATCAGGTTGCGCTGTCTGTATTCGGGCTCGTATACCGCAAGCGGACCGTGCGTCATGAGCCGTCAAAACGCTTTGCCGTATTGGTTGCCGCACATAACGAAGAGGCCGTGATCGCCCAACTTCTCGAGAACCTGCAAAGGATGGAGTATCCTTCGCACCTGTATGACGTCCATGTCATTGCTGACAATTGCACGGATCGCACGGCCGCTATCGCACGCTCTTACGGCGTGATGGCCGCAGAGCGGTTCAGCGAGGGAGACCGGGGCAAGGGCTACGCGATTCGCTGGATGCTGGAACGGCTTGCGGAAAGCCCGCAGGAGTACGATGCTGTGGTGATGTTTGATGCGGACAACCTCGTCGCGACAAACTTCCTGCGAGTGATGAATGATCGTCTCATCGAAGGGAAGAAGGTCATCCAAGGCTACTTGGACATCAAGAATCCCTTTGACTCATGGGTGAGTGTTTCCATGGCGATCTCCTATTGGTACACGAACCGCATGTGGCAACTCGCTAGGCACAACCTGGGCTTGTCATGCGCGTTGGGCGGCACAGGGTTGTGTATTGACATGCCGCTCTTGCAGAGACTGGGCTGGGAGGCCACGGGCCTGACGGAGGATGTGGAATTCGGCGCTCGCTGTGTCACGATTGGAATTTATCCGGTATGGGCGCACGACGCGCGCGTCTACGACGAGAAACCCATCACGCTGCGAGCTTCGCTGCGTCAGAGGTTGCGTTGGATGCAGGGACATTTTAATTGCGCACAGCATTACATGATGCCGCTGTTCGGCGCAAGTCTCAGGGAGCGCAACCTGGCCAAGCTCGACGCGGCCATCTATCTGTTTCAGCCGATGCGTTTCTTGATTTTATTCCTCACCAGCTTCATGCTCCTGTTCCAGCTTTCTGTACCGGGCAGTGGCGCGATCGCAAACGTGACGGAGCTGTTGCCCACCTGGTTCTGGGCGACCATCAACATCTTCATTTTGGTCCAGATGCCGCTTGCGATGGTGCTCGACAAGGTCAATTGGAAGGCGTTCTTGGGATTGCCTTTGTTTCCCTTCTTCATGATTACGTGGTTCCCTGTCACCTCGATGGCGCTGTTTACCCGAAAGAACCGCATCTGGAAGCACACGGTTCACACGCGGGCTATCTCCTTTGATGACCTGCAGTCGCGTTAACGAGGATCGGCTTCGCGGCGGCAGAGGCACAAGAGGGCGTCGCGACCGCGGATTCCGGGTGTCCAACCGATGCTCTCCGCCTCGGTTGTGACGGATTCCAGGGGGGCGTCGAGAAGTTCGTCGATGGTTCGGACTCCCACCGCGCGTCCGGCGATGATCTTTCGTTCGGCCAGTCGAGAGTTCAACAGGCTGATGTCCAGGGCTCCGCACATGATGTAGCCAGTGGCGCTCTGGACCGCCAACAGCCTGGTCTTGGGGAGAGCCACGTCAACGGCGATGCAGGTGTAACCTGAGAGGTCGATGGGGTACACATTCATCATGGGTGTTCGCTTCCTTCACATTTTCTATGAGGTGGCCCAACACGCAGGGGACCGTTACAGGGTATGCGGGTCGCGTGCGGTTTGTGCAGGGTATGCGA
>JAPNUJ010000114.1 GCA_026627155.1 Bacillota bacterium
AGCAGCATCTGCAGGACCTCCCCCGCCACAAGACTGAAGAGGGCGGCGCTGCGAGCCACCGAGACCCTGGCAGAGGCTCGCAGAATCACTGTGAACACGCACAGCGACGTGGTGCCAAGGATGGCGGCTCGCCACCCGATTCGCTGCAAAAAACGCGGTTCATCCAGATCCTGCAACGGGCCCATCGCCGAAGTGGAGTGAAGGGCCGTGGTGGGTTTGGTCAGAAGCGACAAGGTGGGCGCACCATCCGTAAGCAAGTTCACCAGGAGAATCTGAATCGGGAGCAGTGGTAAAGGCAAACCCAACACGACAGCCAGGGCCGTGAACAAGACCTCAGCCAAGTTTCCAGAGAGGAGGTAACCGACGGCCTGCCGAATATTTTCCAGGACTCCACGCCCTTCTCGAATGGCCTCCAATATGGTCACGAAGTTGTCGTCCGCGAGCGTCATGGCACTGGCGTCCTTGGCGACATCACTCCCCGTCAACCCCATGGCAATCCCGACATCTGCCCGGCGAATGGCGGGCGCATCGTTCACCCCATCGCCTGTCATCGCGACGACGTCACCGCGCGCCTGGAGCGCACGCACGATCGCCAGCTTGTGATGTGGCGCGACGCGAGCAAAGAGCGTCGTCTCCTTGACCGTCCGCGCCAGACAGCGCGGCGTCATGCTATCGAGTTCTGCCCCCGTCACACAGCGCAGGGTGCCCGTTGTATCCAGTCCCACCTGGCGCGCGATCGCGCGCGCCGTGTCCGGGTGATCGCCTGTGATCATCACGACGCGTATGCCGTTTTGCACACACTCCGCGATGCTCTCTTTGACCTGTGGTCGCGGAGGGTCCTCCATGCCGACAAATCCCAAAAACACGAGGCCTGTTTCCCACTGCTCAGGCACACCGGGTACATCACCAGCTTCCGCCCCCTTTTCAACAAAGCCGGACACCGACCTGTAGGCCACACAGAGGACGCGGAGGGCTTCATTCGCCATCGCCTCCACTCGACTTGCCAGTCTGGACCGTATCGCGTCCGTGAGCTCTTCGTGGACGCCCTCATGCAACCACTGCGAGCAGCGTCCGAGCACTTCTTCAAAGGCGCCCTTGACAATCAGCAGCGTTTCGCCCGCCGACTCACTGTCGCGGCAGATGACGCTCATACGGCGCGTCTCCGGGGAAAATGGCGTCTCATAGAGACGCACTGGCCGTGTTGGTCGACATCCGACTGGCAGACCGACTCGTCGCCAGAGTGCCGCCAACGCCAATTCCGTAGGGTCACCCACGGTGCCGCCAGCCCACTCACTCCCGCCATTTTTCATGCCGTGGACTCTGACCGGATTGTCCGCAGCGTCTGTCGGCCAGGGCACGTCACTGCATAACACACTGTAATGACACAGTTTGCGCACGTCGGCCAGAGTGGCCCACTGACGTGATGCGTTCTCACTCTCCAGCCCCAGCACCTCCCCATCGGAAGACGACGCGTTGCCGTCACAGATGGACAGGACATGGTCGCCCACACAGACCGAACGCACAGTCATCTGGTTTTGTGTCAGCGTCCCCGTCTTGTCCGTGCAGATCACGGTGGCCCGTCCCAAGGTCTCTAGCGCAGACAGCTTGCGCACCACAGCACGCCGACTGGCCACGCGGCGAACACCGGCGGTCAGCCCGATTGTGATGAGCACGGGCAGACCTTCCGGGATGGCCGACGCCGCCAACGTCAACCCGGTCATCCACATGACGCCGGCCTCCCTTCCGCGCAATATGCCAATGCCCACAACGAGGCCCACAGTCACCGTGATGCCCACCACAAGCAAACGACCAAGCGCACGCAACCGCATCTGAAGCGGGGTCAGGATCACCTCATGTTGACCAAGACTCATCGCTAGGTGCCCCATTTGCGTGCGCCCGCCCGTGCGCGTGACCAACACCCGCGCCCGTCCCCGCGTGACGAGCGTCCCGAGACTGACTTCGTCCGGCGGTCTCTTTGAAACCGGGACGCTTTCACCTGTCATACAGGACTCATCCACCTCCAGATAACTGGACAGCATGACCCTTCCGTCTGCGGCCACCCGATCGCCTGCGGCCAACAACACGATGTCACCTGGCACCACGTCGTCCGCCCCGATTCGTTTCACAGAGCCATCCCGAACCACCGCCGCGGACTCTGCCGTCATGGCGGTCACCCCGCGAGTGGCACGCGTAAGCCGACGTTCCTGGAGCAGCGATACCGACGCGCTAAGGGCGACTACAGCCAGCATCGTCAACCCATCCACAGCGCGCCGGAGGGCAAACGAGACCCCGGCGATCGTGCAAAAGGCAACCGTCATCGGATCACGCAACTGACTGATTACCGCCTTGTACCAAGCCGGGCTCTCCGGCAGGGGCAAGACGTTGGCACCCCAGGTGAGCAGACGGTCCTTGGCTTGTGCAGTCGTCAACCCCCGGGACAAGTCAGTTCGCGGGACACCGTCCTCGCCACGCATTCTTGGCCACTCGCTGTCAGGCACGGGCTCCCCTGTGCAGGACCTTGACGACGGCACAGGAACCGACACGGTGCCCCCCGTCATGTCGGTGAGGGGCATGTTGTGCGCAGCCTGACATCGATGGATCTCGCTCAGTATGTCTTGAATCTGCTCCGGATGGCGGGCAATGCAAGGCTCATACTCAATCAGCGCCCGGCCGGTCTTCGCATCCGCCTTGACTCGCCACGGAAACACAGTGGCCAACCCTGCTAGGCGCATGGCGAGAGCGTCGTCACGGACCAGCCCATAGACCCGCACCCGCAAGCGCCCAGGCAGGGCGTGCACCACTTCGCACATCGTCGTGCAGTCTGGATACGAGTCACTCTTGGTCACCCTCGTGTCATCCCTTGTCATGGACTCTCGCTCACTTTGCATCACGGCTCTTGCCTTTTGACGAGGTGACATGTAGTATCGGCTCGATATCTCCCCGTATCCAAGGCACTTTGTGGTAAGATAGACGTTGATGCGGGGTTGTCCGCCAAGGAAAGGAGCTACCCGCGTGAACGTCGCCACGACTGGAGGAAAGCGCCGGCATATCCGTTGGTCTCTGCTCTGGGCCGTCCTCATCGTCGGTCTCACAGCATGGTTGATCATCGCCGAGCGCCACCAGGTCGTACAGGCGTTACCTATACTTCAGCACGCAGATTACGCTGTGTTGATCGTGACCGGTTTGTGTGAGGTGCTGTTTTTCGCTTTGCAGGCAATGAGCGCCCGTTTGCTTTACGGTCTATACGATCGCCGCGTGAGTGTGCCAAAACTGACCGCCGTTTTGTTTCATGCCACGATGGTCAACGAAGTCCTGCCGACCTCGGGTGTTTCCGGGACAGCCAGCTTTGTGTATTGGGGCGACCGCCTTGGCTATGGGTTGCGAGACTCGATCGCGGTCAACATTTGGATGACGATTCTCAGTTACATCGCTTTGATCCCCGTTGTGGTCGTATGCGCCCGCACACTTTGGCTGCTGCCGGCGACGGACGCTCGGGTCGTCTTGGGGACGCTGGAACTGGCTCTCGTTTTCCTGGCCCTCATCGCTCTGTCTTTTTGGGTTTGGCGTCATTTTTCTCGACGCAATCGAAACGAACAAGATTTGCAGCCTGCTGCGACGAAAGACATGACAAACACCCCGCATCTAGGCTACTATGTGTCAAAGGGCTGGCGTTCGGGTTTGTCGCGTATGAAGACCGAGGCTTTTTCGTATACGCAATCCGAGCTGAGTAAAGAATGGAGTAAGACTGGGTCGCATCCGATCCCGCTGGCCGTGGCGACGGTCTTGCTGGTCGCCATCTACGCGGTCAGGGTGCTGATGGTCAAGTTATGTTTTGCGGCCGTCGGTCACCCGCTCGGAATCGACGTGGCCATGTACGTCTACTCGCTGACCTTGCTGGTGTCGGTCGTGTCGCTTGTCCCGACGACACTTGGCGTCGTTGAGGTAGCCATGACCACAGCACTGAGCTGGTTCGGTGTTCCCCTGCCGTTTGCCATCGCAGGGACTATACTATACCGTCTGTCGTCTTTCTGGTTGCCCATTCCCGCCGGATTGGTCTGCCAGTGGTGGCTGACTCGAGCGTCAGTCGGACAGCGCGTGGCGACCTCCGACTCGGACTGACGGCTGAACTGCTCTCGCCAGTGCCGCAAATCCATAGGAGTCGGCGCGATTCACGCCACACGATGCATATACATGTACAGAAACCGTACACTGCGACGCTGCGAGGCGATCCATCCGCGTCCATATCGCGCCCCTATATCGAGGAGGTTTATCATGAGTGACGAACGCATGCCCCATGCACAAAGACGACGTTTGGACGAGGAGACGCGCAACCAGAACAACAGCAACGACTCGGCGCTACGCACTTTCAGTCAGGTGATCACATCGGCGGTCAAGGAAGCCATGGCCACGGGAACATCGCGGGGCGCCAAGAGCAACGTCGCCGTATTTGTAGACTATGACAACGTCTACTGGACGCTCATGAACCGATACCGTCATGATCCTGACCACGAAGACCCGCAGCGCAACCTGTTTGATCGTCTCTGGGAAGAGTACGGACTGGATAATATACGAATGTTCAAAGCCTATGCCGATTTTGAACAGGTGGATGCCAACCTCACCAGTCTGCAGAAAAAGCGGGTTCAGATTCGGCATGTGTATGCCAACGGCAAGAACGAGGACAAAGCCAAGAACGCCTCGGACATCGAACTGTCGATTGACGCTATGGAGACGTCGTATTCGGACCCGAACATTTCGTGCTACGTCTTTGTGACAGCCGACAGCGACATGATTCCAATCATGAGCCGGATGCTCTATCGCGGGAAGTATGTTGAACTGTTCTACGTGGAAGACGCCATCGCCAAGCACACGGACATCCGCAACTATGCCCATGAGAGCCACGATCTGCTTCAGTTCTTGCGGGTGGACATCAGCCCGAAAAACCCGGCCGACTATGTGGAAGATGCGATGCGCTACATTGGCGAGTGGCATTCACAGCCGGCCAACAAGTCGAAAAACCTGGGTCCGAAGTGGTTGCGCGACGGATTGGCCGATTCGCTCTCGATCCCGAGCAATACAGCGAGCCAAGTCATCGACTTGCTTCATCGGGGCAACTTCATTCGCGAGGAGCTGCGTACCAACGAGTATGGTACACACAAGAACATCGTGCTGAACAACGACCTCTCCCTGCGCGCTGGTGTGTCCGGCGCGTCTTGAGCCTTACTGAAGCGGAGTGGCTCAGTTCTCTCTTGACCACGGGTCCCGAACGGTCCGTTGGTGCGTGCGCCGGGGCGTGACGCGTTGCAAAAACGTCAAAGCAGGCGCGTGGACAACGTCGAGTTGCAAAAAAGTTTTCGTCGAACCTTGACGAATCGGCACGATTTCCGTTATGATGAGGGCACGGTATGAGATTCGTTATGGATGTCCGCTCTTATTTTATTCGTCAGTATGGCACGTCATAGGAACAGCCGGTGGCCTCGTAGCCACCGGCTGTTCTATTTTCATGCAGACTTGTCGGTCTCCCCTTTGCGTCCTTGTCCCCGGTGGGACGTCTCGGGAGTGAGGCGCGCGAGTTACTGCTGTATATAGAGAAGTAACAAACGCAGTGTGGCCGCGATCGCGTCGCGATGAGTCCGCTCATAAGCGTGGGAAGAGTCAATTCCCGGGCCGATCAACGCCGTCGCCAGATCGTAACCCGCTCTACGCGCCGCGCTGGCGTCAGACGAGTAAAAAGGATAGAGGTCGATGGCATGTGCAACGTGATGAAACTCTGCCAATCCGATCAGACGTTTGCGCAGTTCGTAGTCATACGGACCGCTACTGTCCTTGGCGCAGATGGACACGACGTGTTCGGTCGTCTGGAGCCCCTCGCCGATAGCGCCCATATCCACAGCCAAGTACTCCACAGCCGTGTCGGGGATGTTCGAGTTGCCCCCGTAGCCGATCTCTTCGTCAGTACTGATCAGAATGGTCAGGGAGTACGGCAGCGACAACCGCTGCGTCTGAATCACTTCCAGCAACGACAACAGGATGCCGACGCTCGCCTTGTCATCAAGATGCCGCGACTTGAGGTGACCGCTCGGGAGCAACTGTGCCCGCGGCTCAAACGAGATAAAATCCCCGACGCGAATCCCAAGCGCACGAACCCCTGCGACACTCGTCACCACTTCGTCGAGCCGCACCTCCATCGTGTCCTCGCGCCGCTCCTCGACATCCTTGTAGACATGAGTCGACGCCTTGTGCGCCACCATGGTCCCCGTGTAGGCCACACCCTCCAACGTATGTACCCGGCAGTACTCGCCTTCAATCACGTTGCAGGGAAATCCGCCGATGCGGGCGAAACGCAGGCGACCACTCGGCAACACGTCTTTCACCATGGCCCCCAGCGTGTCGACATG
>JAPNUJ010000115.1 GCA_026627155.1 Bacillota bacterium
CAGTGCCTTGATTGTACTGGGGGCGGGCATGGCCGCCGCATTTAACCCGTGCGGTGTGGCCATGCTTCCATCGTATGTCGCGTATCTGGCCGGTCAAGAGGCGGGTTCCGGTACGGCGCTCGGGCGACAGGCGTTGCGAGGGATCGCCGTTGGCCTCTGGATGACGCTTGGATTTGTCAGCGTGTTTGTCATTCTTGGACTGCTCGTCGCGTTGGCAGGTCGCCTGCTCTTTGCCGTGCTGCCGTGGTTGTCCGTGCTGATTGGCCTTCTCTTGGTCGTGGTCGGTGGGCTGCTTCTCGCGGGCCGGCAGCTTGAGATCAACACGAGCCGGTTCGTCGGTCGTATCAACGGTCACAAGGCTGCCGGCAGCGGGCGGGCGATGTACCTTTACGGTGTCGTGTATGCCGTGGCCTCTCTGGGTTGTACCTTGCCCGTCTTCTTGCTTTTGGTCGCCCAGTCCCTTGTGGTCGGCCGCCCCCTTGAAGCGATCGTCAACTTTTTGCTATTTGCTGCGGGCATGGGACTTGTGGTCAGTGCCATCTCTGCCGTGTCCTTGACCGGAGGAGTCTGGCTACGGGGGACTTTGCGCTGGCTCACGCCGTGGATAACGCGCGCGAGTGCAGTCCTGGTAATCGGCGCAGGGTTGTACCTCGTCGTGTACTGGGTCATCACCCGCCATTTGATCGGGTCGTCATGATATGAGTTGCAATTAAAGAGCCCGCCCGGGTCAGTCCCGAGCGGGCTTCTTCTGTGCGGTCAGGATGAGGTCGCCTGATAACCAGTGGTTGTCAGGACGTTGGACTCCAACTGCGCCAAGTTGGTTACCTGTGGGTTGTAGGCGACGCGAAACAGCGTGTTGGACACGGAGTTCGCGCGGACGACACCCGGCAACTGACTGAGTTCTTGGCTGAGGGCCTGATTGCTCAGGACACCACAGCAGACATCGGTCGGTTCCACGTTCAGTTGCACGACGCTGGTGTGTACCGCAGTCGACGCAGCGGATGTGGCTGATGTGACGGCTGGCGACGCCTCGACCTTGTAGCCGGCAAACGCGACCACGGAAGCGAGGACGAGACCGGCACCCCATAGGATTTTCAATGGATCACCCCCCTTGCTCATTGATATTTAAATTTTAAAATATCAATGAGCAGTCGTCAAGTGTTTTCGCAGGCTTGACCGTTTTTTCACGATCCGGTTGGCCGCCTTGGTCAACGAAACCCGAGCACGGGATGCGGTATGTACGGCGACTCGAGTGCCTGGATGTCGGTGTCCGTCAACGTCACCTCTAGGGCGGCGACTGCATCGTCGAGGTGGTGCATCTTCGTCGCGCCAACAATCGGCGATGTGACAGGCGACTTTTGCAAGACCCACGCCAGAGCCACCTGCGCGCGCGGGACGCCATGTTGCCCCGCGACTTCGGTGACGCGGTCGACCACCAGTTTGTCCGCCTCGGCCGTCGCGGCGTACAGGGACTTCCCGAACTCATCCGTCTCTGAACGCGCGCTTGCCGCATCCCAATCCCTTGTCAAGCGACCCCGAGCCAGCGGACTCCAGGGAATGACACCGACCCCTTCGGCCGCACAAAGCGGGAGCATCTCCCGTTCCTCTTCGCGGTAGAGCAGGTTCAGGTAGTTTTGCATGGAGACGAAGCGGGTCCAGCCGTGACGGTCGGCGACTTCGAGCGCTTTGAGAAACTGCCACGCGTACATCGACGAGGCGCCAATGTACCGTGCCTTGCCGGCGCGTACGACGTCGTGAAGCGCCTCCAGCGTCTCTTCAAGCGGGGTGTCATAGTCAAATCGGTGAATCTGGTACAAGTCGACGTAATCCGTCCCAAGCCGCCGCAGGCTGTTGTCGATCTCGGTGAGTATAGCCTTGCGCGAGAGACCGCCGCCGTTCGGGCCGGGGCGCATGCGACCGTGCACCTTGGTGGCGATCACGACCTCATCGCGCGTCGAAAAGTCTTTAAGTGCCCGTCCGACAAACTCCTCGCTCGTACCGTCGGAGTAGACGTTCGCAGTGTCGAAAAAATTGATGCCGAGCTCCAGCGCCCGTCGAATAAACGGTCGGGTCTGTTCTTCGTCGAGCACCCAGCGATGATTGCCGCGCTCGGGCACGCCGTAACTCATACAGCCCAAGCAAATGCGCGAAACCTCCAGGCCGGTCTTGCCCAGTCTTGTGTACTTCATGACAATAGTCGCCTCGCTTTCTGTGGGGTTGGTGGACTCGCTCCTCTATTGTACGCCTTTACTGGACGATCGCGAGTACGCGGACCCGTACGTGATGAACAAATCGCCTCATGGACTTTAAAGATAGCAGGAATGAGCAGATTGAGAAACGATTATGAATGGGCTTTCAAACAATCTCGTGTTACTGTGTGGGTACAGCACCGTTACACGCTCGTTACATTGGGGCGGGAAGGAGGAAACCTCGCGATGGTCAAAGGGGCGATAACAGCAATTGGAAACCGGTTTCAGCGCACAGATCTTCCTTTGATCTCGCCTGAACTCGTCTTGACAGGGGATTGGATCACCGTGGAGCCTGATATGGCGCAACAGTCTATCCTCGGGTTTGGCGCATCCTTCACTGATGCTGCCTGTTATGTGCTCAGCAGGATGGATCAGGTGAGCCGCTCCCGTCTGCTGCATGAACTCTTTCACCCGACGCAAGCGAGCCTACAGGTCTGCAGGCTCTGCATCGGGGCCAGCGACTACGCCCGCACGGCGTACAGCTATGATGACGTCGAGGATGATGTCGAGCTGTCCCACTTCTCCATAGACTACGACCGGGCGTACATCATCCCGGTTGTTCGCGAGGCTCTGCAGGTCAATCCGGATCTTTTCCTGTTCTCCTCGCCGTGGAGTCCACCGGGCTGGATGAAGACGGGTGGATCGATGCTCGGGGGATGGATGCGCCAACAGTATCTGTCCGTGTATGCGGACTATATGGTGCGTTATCTGCAGGCCTACCGTGAAGCGGGTGTCCCGATCCGAGGGATCACCGTTCAAAATGAGACGGAGACGGACCAGTTGGGCCAAATGCCCGCGTGTTACTGGCACCCTGAGCACGAGGCCGAGTTCGTCCTTCATCACTTGGCACCTCGCCTCGAGGCCAACGGGTTAGACGTCCTGGTCTGGATTCTCGATCACAATTACGTGATGTGGAAGCGCGCAAAGTGGATGCTCGACCATGCCCCGCTCGCGCGCGTCGTGGATGGCGTCGGGTTTCACGCCTATCAGGGGAAGCCGGAGATGATGTCGATGCTCCACGATGCACATCCTCATCATCATGTGTACTGGACAGAGGGGGGACCAGACCTCGGACAGGATTATCTGCATAACTGGTGCCATTGGGGCAAGACCTTCACGGATGCGCTGCGCAACTGGAGTCGGTCGATCACGGCGTGGAACCTCGCGCTGGATGAACGGGGCGAGCCGAACATAGGTCCCTTTCCCTGCGCAGGGTTGGTCACCGTTGAAGAGGATGGCAAGGGCGTCTTGTACAGCGGACAGTACGCTGCGCTTCGGCACTTCAGCTCCTATGTCAAGCCGCATGCGGTGAGGGTGTTGTCGACGGAGGTGGATGGCCTGTCCAACGTCGCCTTCATCAATCCCGATGGGCAAAAAGTGGTCGTGCTCACAAACCCAAAAAGCGCGAGCCGACGCATCGGAATCGCCTGTGCGGGGCAGCGGTTCGCCGTACAGCTCGAACCCAACAGCATGATGACGGTAGCCTGGGACTGAATGACGCCGGAGTCGTTTTGCTGTAACGAAGACTCGCGTTGCAAAGGGATCGCAGAGGCGAACTGACCCTACATCATGGCAAGGAGGTGGTGCTCGCAGTGCTGCAAGTGTCCTGCAGAGGACAGATGTTTACACACAATCGACAGGGGGATCTACACATGACAAGCATGAAGACGGCAGGAACGATCGCATTGACTGCGCTGATGACGGCGGGTTTGCTCGGCGCAGGTGGGACCTACAGCTTCGCTGCTTCCCATGCGACGCGCCACGCAGCGCCCGCTGTGCACCTTGTCCTGACGATGTTTGGCAGTCCGCTCGATGTCCAGACCTATCAAGAGCGCGCGAACCTCTACACCAAGATGCATCCCAACGTGACTGTCACCGTGAAACTGCTGAACAACTACGATCAAGAAGTGGAGACGATGATCGCCGGCGGCGATGCACCCGACATCATGGAGGTGTCGCAGGATGCTGTCGGTTTTGGTGCCAAGGGCGCTGTCCTTGACCTCAACCCCTACATCAAGGCCGCGCACCTGAACCTCAACAAGCGCTTTTATCCTGGCTACATTGACCAGTACAACTACAAAGGCGCGCAGTACGCGATTCCTGACCGCGGCGGTTTCATGGCGATGTACGTGAACAAGACGATGTTCGCCAAAGCGCACCTGGCCCTTCCTACCCCTGACTGGAGCTGGAGTACGTTTTTGCATGACGCGCAGAAACTGACGATCCGGCAAGCTGGAAAGACGACACAGTGGGGGTTGTCCATCGATCAGTGGTGGCCGAAGTACGGCAGCTTTATCCATGAGGCCGGTGGACAGGTGCTGAACAACTCGGAAACCGTGTCAACGGTCAACTCGGCGGCCGCCAAGACGGCCCTTCAGTTTTACCGGGACTGGATGTTCAAGTATGATGTCACGCCTAACCCCAATGAATGGGCGGACCTGGGCGCCGGCATGAATGCGGATGCCCTCTTTGGAAAGGGCGAAGCGGCCATGATGCCTACAGGGCTGTGGGACATCGCACCCTTCAACCAAGCGAAACTGAATTACGAGATCGTGACCATGCCACGTGACAAACGGGGGGGCACCGAGGCGGTTGGCACCGGCCTCGCTGTTTGCGCAGACAGCAAGAATCCGCAAGTGGCCTTCGACGTGGTGGACTTCATGACATCGTTCAAGGGCGAAGTTCCGATTGTCACGAACAAGGAGGACATTCCTGCGAATCGCAAGGCATCGGACATGTGGTATCGCGAGCAACAGGGCGTCATCGCTCCGGATCAGTGGACGACGATGAACCAGGAGATCTTCTCGCCACACATCCCGCCGACGTGGAACCAGTGGCAGGGTGTCATCGGCAACGAACTCGGCCTCTTTTTTGATCAAAAGCTGACCATCGGCGAGGCGGCGCAGACGATCGTGTTGCAGTCCAAGAACGCGCTGGCGGGCGTGCAGTAGGTCAGCAAGCCCGGCTTGATTCGACCGGATAAAATTGGACCGTGAGGTGAGGGCGCTGGCTTTTGCAGCGTCCTCACCGCCATGAGAGGGAGTGTGAGGTATGGCAAAGAGCAAACTCAGGCGACGAGAGGCATTGGCATTCTATACCTTCACGAGCCCTTGGATTCTCGGGTTCCTCATCTTCACGATCGGACCCATCATCGCTTCGCTTGTGCTGAGTTTTACCAATTGGGATATGTTTCAGGCACCGACATGGATTGGTCTACAAAACTATCAGAATCTCGTCGTCAACACGCCGCTGTTTTGGATCGCACTGCAAAACACCGCCTATTACGCGTTTATCACAGTCCCGCTTGGGATCGTGATCGCCCTGATCCTTGCTGTCTTATTGAACCAGCCGCTGAAATTGCGCAGGTGGTTTCGCGCTGCGTTCTATTTACCCAGTACCTTGCCAACCGTCTCGGTCGTCCTGCTCTGGTCTTGGCTTCTTGCGCCACAAGGTCTCGTGAACGAAGCGTTGGGCATCTTCGGCATCAAGGGGCCTGCGTGGTTTGTTGATCCCGCGTGGGAGAAACCGGGGCTGATCTTGATGGCCTTGTGGGGGGCCGGGGGAGGAACCGTACTCTTTCTTGCCGGACTTCAGGGTATTCCCCAATACCTTTATGAAGCCGCCAGTCTGGATGGGGCCACCGTCTGGAACAAGTTGACCCACATCACCATCCCCATGCTGTCACCGATCATCCTGTTCAACCTCGTGACGGGCATCATCGGTGCCATGCAGGTGTTCACACAGGTATACATCGTGGGGACCAACGACTCGACGCTGATGATGGTGCCGTATCTCTTTCAGGAGGCCTTCCAGGACTTTAACATGGGATTCGCCTCGGCGATCGCCTGGGTGCTCTTTTTGATCATCATCGTCTTCACGCTCTTGATTCTGCGCTGGTCGAGTATGTGGGTCTACTATGAAGGGGAGATCCGTCAATGAGACAGGAGTCGAACGTGATTGGCAAAACGGTTCTCTACATTGTGCTCGGTTTCGGCGTGGTGATCATGGCGCTGCCGCTACTGTGGATGATCAC
>JAPNUJ010000116.1 GCA_026627155.1 Bacillota bacterium
TCATTGTACCGCAAACCCTCGGTCCAATGCACGGGAAGTCCTCACTGACCATCTTGCAAAGGAATGGCAGGCTGACTCTCTGGTGGCGCCACCCGCGTAGCCTTGTCAAACAACCCCGCGAGCCATTGATGGACAGCTTGTTGCATCCAAAAACCGGCATCCGCCACGTCTGACTGCACGATGGCGGTTTCGGGACTCTGCAGCGATTCGATGACCCGATCCAGCCCATGAACCAATGTCGGGTGCGGGACGACCACATACGTGGTGCTTTTCCCTGAACTTTGATCGACGTGGTATACCGGGTCGGCGCTCGTGATGATGACAGGTCCCGACAGCGCAGCCGGTTCGTCCATGCGCGTCACAACAAGGTGCATAAACGACGCGAACACAAGCAACGCGCCGCTCATGAATAGCATCGCCACGACGATGAAGATCAGAACCGCGGTGGCCTTGCGCACCCCGCGCGGCAATTCTCCCGAACGCACGACAAACGCCAAGAGTCCCCTGCGCCAAGACTCCGGGATCCGAATCCTTATCTCAAACTGCATGTCCCTCTCTCCTTCGTCCGAATCTCGCAACCTGATTGATAGGTATGCCAGATTCGGACGAAGTATGATGCCTCGCGAGCGGCGTGGCCGCGCGTCGAAAGGCCTGTCCTTGCATTGAAGCCGTGTCAGTGGGTCAAGGATTTGGCATCATCGAGGTCCATGGCAGGATGCAGTGCAAGATTCAGGCCCATGGCGACAATGTGGGCGACATCCTCCACAAACTCATCGATTTCCTTGGGGGTGACCATCAGGTTATTGCCCAGTGGTTGCAGGACCTCCCCAACCAATGCCCGCTTTTCGTCGCGCGAAAACTGGTTTAGAATATGTCCCGCGCCATTGCCTGGCACATTTTTTTCGAGGTGGGCGAGCAACAAGTCCATGGCATCCGACGCGATCGTGGCCGCGTCCAACACGGTCGGCACGCCGATCGCGACAACCGGCACGCCAAGGGTTTCCTTTGTCAGGGCCTTGCGGTGATTGCCCACTCCCGCTCCGGGATGAATGCCGGAATCAGCGATCTGAATCGTCGCATTGACCCGTTCGATCGAGCGGGCTGCGAGGGCATCAATCGCGATGACCAGATCCGGTCGCACATTTTCCACCACACCGCGAACGATCTCCGATGTTTCGATCCCCGTCAGACCGAGAACCCCAGGTGCAAGGGCGCACACCGATCGAAAGCCGTCGCCGATGACCTCAGGCATAATCGAGAATAGGTGGCGCGTGACGAAGAGACTCTCCACCACGAACGGTCCCAAGGCGTCGGGCGTGACATTCCAGTTGCCAAGCCCGATGACGAGAACCAGGGCATTTTGCGGCAAGCGGACATACTGTTCGAGTTCCTCCGCTAAGCGCACGGCCACGCGTTCTTGCAGATCGGGGTCCTTATGGCGCAAGTCAGGCACTTCAAGCGTAGTATAAAGCCCTGGCACCTTGCCGATGGCTCTGGCGCCCGCCTCTGTCTGAACGTGAATGCGGGTGACAGAGATCTGCTCTTCCTTATGTTCCTGCATGTCGACCCCGGGGATGTCAAGATGCTGGGGATTCACGCCACGAGCAAACTCACGCGCCTCGACGGCCAGATCGATATGCGGGCTATCCGTCCAATCCCTTGCGACATCTTGCGGCGTGGCGAACTGTGACCCGCGCACCGGCAGCCTTTGCAAGAACCGATTGTCTATCCGCTTTTTCACACACATCCTCCAGTCGAGTAACAGCCATTTTGTAGACACTGTGAAACGACCCTAGGATGTCCACAAGCCGTTCCGTTGATGCTGGCAAGGGATTTGCTTCGGAAAGGACGTCATGCTACAATAAACGCTGCTGATTTAACGTCAGGCCAACCCTGTTAGGAGGTGAAGGAATGCCAAACATCAAGTCCGCGATCAAGCGGGTCAAGGTGACGAAAAAGCGCGCGCTGCGCAATGCTTCCGCCAAATCGGCGCTGAGGACATCGATCAAGCACTTTGAAACTGCGATGCGCGAGCACAACGTGGAGAGCGCCCGAACCGCCCTGCACGGTGCCGCCCGTTCTTTGGACAAGGCTGTGACCAAAGGGATCATTCACCGCAATCATGCGGCCCGCAAGAAATCACGGTTGACGAAGCGGTTTAACAAAGCGGCCATCTAGTCTCTGATTACAGGCCCGATATCGACCGCGGTTCGCCATCGTCCGCGGTTCGCCATTTGCGAGGGCGGGAACGATCGCGGGCGCGCGGGCAGTCAGCAGGCACCCCTTTACCGAGCGGGCGCCTGTTTTCTCGTATAGGGGACGGATCATATAGCGGGACCCTGTTTTCTCGTATATGATAAGGATCATATAGCGGGACCGTGTTCCCCCAGTCGTTTCATGAAAAAGAGATCCATAGCCAGATGCTCCTGAATTCGCCCCGACTTAATCGCATACTCGATCTCGCCGACTTCGCCAAGAAACCGCAGACAGCTATGAATTGAGGTCTTTCGAGACTGCTCGCGAGCCATCTTGACCGCATAAGGATGCACCCCAGTGATTCCTGCCAAGCGAGCGTCGGACATCGCCCGATGGGCCTTGTCATGGACGATGGCGATCAAACGAAACTGCCGCGCGATCAGCGCCAACAGGCCAAAAGTCGACTCCGTCGCCGGCATCGCCTTGTACTGTGTATAGGCCGATGCGATATCCCCGTTCACGAGGCTGCGAATCAAGGAAAACACGTCAGGTGGGCTGTCGCCCGCGACGAGCATGGCCAGATCGTCATCCGAGATTCGCCCGCTGCTGTGAGCGAACAGCTTGAGTTTCTCAACTTCGTTGTACAGCCCCCCCAAGGAGCCCTGGGTGCGTCGCAAGACCTCCTGGCGTTGGGGCACAGTGAGAATCAAGTCCCGACCCATCCAACGCTCCAAGAGCACTCGGCGATCATCCTCCGACTGCTTGGTCAGCGACACCATGCGAACGTGGGACGCCGCCTGCAGCGCCTTGACGATCTTGCGCCGCTCGTCCAGCTTCTCACCCGATGTATAGAAGATCATCGGATGCTCCGGCATCTCGTCGACCACTGCCTGTAGGGCCGCGCCTTCCCCTTCAGACAGCTTGCCCTTGTAGCCCGTGGTGAGACAATCCACGCCCCGAATTGACACGAGCATCCGTTCGCCAAACAATGATCCACTGTACGCCTCCTGAATGGCCTGGCGAAGGGATGTCTCCGGCCAATCATAGTGCACGCACTCGCCCCGCTCTCCGATCACCTCCATTTGCTCACGCCACGCCCGTTCCAGCAGATGCAGAGCAAAGCGATCGGTGGATCCATAAACGACCATGACGGTGCGTACCCCGTCCTTGAAACCGTGCAAAGCCTGGGACAACGAGACGTCCAAACTCTAGCACCTCCCTCTCCACAGTTCGCTCGACTGACGGATCCGACGTCCGATCTAGTGCCTGACTTGGGACTGATCTGGGGACTGACTTGGGACCCGACTTGGGGCCCGGCTTGGGGCCCGCCTTGAAACCTCACTTGGGACCCGATCTAAGATTCGATCTTAGGGTACCTGTATGGTTCGCTCCAACGCCACGCCTGCCTTACCAATTTCGCCAGACCGTGAACCTTTATATGTGAGTACCCAATTTTCTATAAAGAGTGCGTCAATCCACTCTCGGAAAGGCGGACACCCTCGGCTAACCGCACCGGTGCAGCTTCTACCGCCCTTTAACGCCCCCAGTGACTCCCCTAGTGAAGATCCTCGAGGACACTGGTGACGACACTCTACCCCTTTGCTAGACTTACAGATGCCTCGATTTCCATTCACCAAGAGGACGCCACATGTCAAGCCGTCGAGATTTTCATCCGTCCTTTGGATCATGGATACATGTCCATCCATCTTATAACGGCCGATCAGCTGTGGCAATCGCACATCCCTAACCCACTTCAGACTGCAGATGTCGGTCAATGTTGCCCACTGCCGTCGCCCCAAAACAGCCAACCATCCCAGATCCCCGAAAGCAATCTAATAGCCAGTGAAGCAGTCTTCTCCTTCATCCTTCGAGCCCGAGTTCGCGTCTCTGCGACGGGCGCTCACCCACATTCATGCGCTACTACCCAAGTTCCTCGCTCGCTATTCCTATCGGTCTCCCAACTCGGCAGGTACCAGGACGTCTAGTCTATGCTTGCCTGCGTCCATGAACACTCTGGATGGAACGGTTAGTCATGCTTAGCCCGTAAACCCTGTAAATCACACGAGAAATGCCGCTTACAAGGTTGCGCAAAACGTCAACACCTGTCTTTTGCCCCCCATAACGCGTCACCTCAGCCCGCTCGGTTCCAGCAGAACGAAGCAAATCTCACCATGAGACTACCCAGGTCCTCTGAGTCTCAATCTGAGACTATCCCGGCCCTCTAGGTCTCAATCTGAGACCACTGATCTGCTTATGTCTGCAACACCTTCTTGGCAGGAATGTATCTCAGGAGAAACCACCTGCCAGTGTCAACCTCTACCTTACATAGTCAGGTCCGTTGCCGATTTTGATGCCCTTACCGCTCGCTCTTGGCTCTGACTTTGGCCCCAAAAATCCGAGGAGCCGGTCCAATGACTCGCAACGAGTCGCAACGGAGCGTCACGACGCAAATGCCTTCACAAGCCACTTCCTGAGTCTCAACGATTCATCGGCGCCACAAACCTAAAGCCCAGCCTCATACCGCCATTCATTTTACCTTACGACGGGTAAGGGGAGAAAGTCACCTCGATAGGGTATTCCAAGCTCAACCCTGAACCGCTTCACCCTCGAACACAAAGGGTCTGATTCGCCCCGGACGGCGCCGATTAGACAACAACAAATAAGCGCCTCCCACCAACACACCAACACACCCGCCAGCCGAGCGATCGGGCCACCCAGACGCTGAGGCTCCGACTTGTAGCTCCGCGGCCTAACGCATTATCTCTTTATCCGCCCAAGCAAACGAGCGATCTTGGTCCCTTAGAAACGCAGCGAGACTCGACACATCTTCTAACAGTTGGGATAGCGTGTCCCAGTTAGGACGATCGCGCACCGCATACGCCTCAATCATCATCTTCTCACATAGGCATTCCAGTTCAGTGTCCTTCGTCCCGACATTCATTCAGCGCCACCTGCTTCCCGTGGACTCAGCATCTACCATATTTAGAAGTATCGCCGACGAACTTGATTTGCATACTTGTGCACGACCCGATACGTTCCCCATACCAATACATAATAGAGCAATACATCAGTGTATGTCACGTGACTTACGCGTAGGACGAACGACCCCTGACCGAGCGTCCGAATGCCCTGATTCAGCCCATTCGCCACGGTCGTCAACGCAGGACTCAGCGTTGCGGCCACCTGCGGCAGGAACACTCCAAGGAGCACTAGCGCAAAGCACACGGGAATGGCCAACTCCAGAAGTGGGTAGAGAAAGAGATTGATCCCGAGCGAAAGCAAAGAGAACTGCGCAAAGAGGTCTGCGATCAGAGGTGTCAATCCCAGTTCTGCAGCCAGACCGCGCGCGATGACGTTGCGAGCCCAATGGGGCCAACGACTGGGCAAAACACTATCCAAAGCGGGGGTCATGCGAGCCAGGACCCCCACGGCGACAAAGGACAAGAGCACACCAGGATCCAGCGCCGCATCGGGTTGCCAGAGGGTCAAGGCAAGGGCAGAGAGGGCAAACGCCGCCCATGAATCATATGAGAATCCACAAACTTCTGCCGTCCATCTGTACGTGTACGCCACGATGGCACGTAATGCAGGAAGGGAAAATCCCGAGTAGACTGCCATGGCCGCGAGCAAGACAAGGGCAGGTATATACCACCGGCCCCTACGCCCCGCTCCCGATCGCCTCATGGTCCGGACTAGCGGTACCACCAGCATCGTCACCGTCGCGCCTGACGCGATCAGCGCATGAACCATGCCGAGACCGGCCAGGGTTTTGACAACCCCTGCGTCGAGCAGTGTATGGTCTCCTGCAGCAATCGCCAGAATCCATGCCGCAGGGCCTTGGCCATAGCTCGCCACCAGGCTCCCCGACACGGCAGCAACCCCTGACCCATAGAGGACGTTGACACTGTGTAAGGGGGATCCGGCATCGACGACACTGACGCTATACAAAGAGGCTGTGGCCAACACCAGGATACCTTGACGGTGCAGAGTCACCGCAAAAGGTCCGGGTGGCACGCGTCTCAAGTAGGCGTACACAGCATCCCAACTCCCCGGCGCGATAGTGGACGGATCCGGAAAGAAT
>JAPNUJ010000117.1:0-3364 GCA_026627155.1 Bacillota bacterium
GCGTGTTCATCTCGATTCCGTTTTCAGCGAGGTAGGCGATCTGCTCCAGGATCTCCCCTGACCGCTTGTTGCCAAGGAGCCGCACCCTTAGTTCGGGATTGGTCGCATGCACGCTGATATTGATCGGAGACATCTTCAGCTGCGCCATCCGTTCGAGTTCTCCCGGCCGCAGATTCGTCAACGTCACGAAGTTCCCATGCAGAAAAGACAGTCGGTAATCGTCATCTCGCATATTCAGGGTCTCGCGCAGACTCAGCGACAGTTTTCCGTTTTCCGGATCAATGCGCAAAATCTTGACCTCGATCTCCTGACCAACGGCCAGCACATCTTGTGGGCGCTCAACCCGTGACCACCCCATCTCAGACACGTGCAACAATCCATCGACATCGCCGATGTCGACAAAGGCCCCAAACGTCGTAAACCGCGCTACTTTCCCAGACACGACTTGGCCGACGTGGAACTGGCCGAGGCGCTCCCCACGGTGGCGCGCATCGTCGAGTTCCACGGCGCGGCGACGAGATAGAATGACTTTTCGTTCTGCCTCGTCGACTTCGGTGATCACCGTAGGCACGACTTGTCCCTGAAAGGGCTTCAAGTCCGAGACAAAGCGAACGTCGACGAGCGACGCCGGGATAAACGCCCGCAACCCTTCGACATCCGCAACCATCCCACCCTTCACGACGCTGATGATCTTCACCGCGCGAATTCTCTCCTGAAGACTCTCGTCTCGGAGCTGCGCCCACGTCGCGCTGTCCACTGCATTCTTGCGCGACAGGCGCACCGTCCCGTCGTCCGCCACACCGAGAACGGACGCGCGCACCGTCTCACCGACGCTCGCCATCTCTGTCAGTGCAGGACCACTCACCGTCGACCACTGCGATCGGGCGATCTGACCTTCCCCTTGATTGTCGATTTGCACGTAGGCGGCCTCGGCCTCAACTCGGACCAAAGTGCCGGTCACGATCGCTCCCTGGGTTAATGACAAGTCTGCATCTCGCATGGATGTTTCCATTTCACTCATCGTTTTATTCCTCCTCATGGGGGGTCAAGTAGGGTTGAAGTCGGATCATGCCGACGCCAAACCCGATAACCACCGGTATGTACAAGATCCCCGCCAACCAAAGCGGCAACACATGCAAACGGTATAATAATCCCACAACAAAACACGCGACTGCAAGTGCAATGGCGACAAGCCGGAAACGTCTGGCCACCCGTTTTGCGGTTTCTCGCGGCCGTATACGGGCGCCAAGTATGGATCCGTATGCGATCACACCGAGCAAGACAAAGATGAAAAGAGCAGCGGTCATGACCAGCGTCTGCGTCATGGAACCTCCTTGCGAAAGGCCATAAATCGCCGTTGGATGGCCAGCGTGACTTGATCCACGGTGACGCGCGGTCTCACGGCCTCGACGCCACCCAAGGAGAGATCACCTGTGGCGTCCTGTGACAGCGCGACTGGCGCGCGCGCCGCCTCGCGCGCATCGGCCACCGGGTCAAAGGGCGGGAAATACTGCATCGTCATTCGTCGAAACGGGCGATAGTCGCCAGTGATGATAACCGGGAGAATCGGGGCCTTGGAGCGCAGCGCCAAGAAACTGACGCCGCCTTCGAGATGACTCATGTCTCCTCGATTTTTCCGCGTTCCTTCCGGAAACATGACAAGAATGCCGTTTTGCTCCAGCACCCCCAACGAAGCGCGGATGGCACCGCGATCGCCTTGTCCGCGTTTGACAGGAAAGGCATGCAACTGAAGCAGAAACCAGCGGACTGGGGCCAGCATAAAGAGTTCCTCTTTCGCCATGAAACTCACAGGTGGCGGGGTTAACGCCCCGACCATCACAGGGTCCCAGTTCGATTGATGATTCGAACACAGGATGAGAGGGCCCGAAGCGGGTACGTGTTCAAGGCCAAACACCCGCACGCGAAACACAATCCGCACAAACAGTTTCGCCACAGCCTGCACAAACTCATACATGATGGGACACCCGCGCCCGAGCCTTACGTGTTTGGCACAACGCCACCACCATGGCCACCACCTCATCGACGCTAAGGACGGTCGAATCAAGCACCACCGCGTCTCGAGCTGGGCGCATCGGCGCAACCTGACGGCACCCATCTTCCTCATCCCGTTCGTGGAGGCTGTGCATCAGTTCCTCCAGCGTTCCCGTGTACCCCTTTGCGACCAGTTCAGCGTGACGGCGCTGCGAACGCGCCTCGAGCGTGGCTGTCAGATAGATCTTCACATCCGCACCGGGCAAGACGTGGGTGCCGATATCTCGCCCATCCATCACAACCCCTGCCATTTCCGATTGGGCGAGCCCTTGCTGCGCGTGCACGAGGGCTTCCCGAACGCCGGGCAATTTGGCAATCTTCGATACCGCGCGTCCGACCTGAGGAGAGCGAATCGCATCGGTCACATCGCGCGTGCCAAGCGCGACACGCTGTCCCTCCCCCGACGGGTAGAACCGCAACCCAAGGCTGGACGCGGTGTCAGCGAGCGCCGCATCCGTAAACGCGAGACCCTGCTCCAGAGCCAGCAGAGCGATGCTGCGATACATGGCACCTGTGTCGACATACGGGATGCCGAGCGCATGCCCTACCCGGTTCGCCACTGTACTTTTGCCTGCACCAGCCGGACCGTCAATCGCCACCAAAAGGGGCATTCGCCTCACCTCACATCCGGTTGTTCGCCCTCTCCTGCGTGCGGGCAGGCATTACAAGGAGAGTCGCTCACGAAGTTGAATCCGAAAAACATACTGGACAATGCGCTGTTGTACCGTGTCCGAGACCTCCGTAAACCGTACGGAATACACAGTCCGCCCGCGTGCATCAGCCTGAATGCGAGACACGTCTGCTCGCGCAGACAAAGGAAAGAGAACGCCTTTGTAATCTGGCAAGGAAAACTTGACGGTCACCGTATCCCCGATCTCGACGAGCAACAGGCGATCGGGGTAAAACGACAACCCGCCACCGCTGATATCGCGAGTTGTACCGCGGCCCGTCACCAACCGCGGCTCGCGCGCTTCGCTGATGCTAAGCAGCGAGACCTCGACAGGTACGGCCGCTCGCACGAACGCGCGCCGCTGCACGCGCGTGATATCCCTGGCGCGCGGCCGCGATATCCTCTCGCAGGAGAGGGTGCCGACCGTACCACGGCCCAAAGCCACGGCATCAAAATAGCACAACGTCCCATCCGGAGCGCGATATGAAACCTGCAAAACTTGCCCGGGCTGTAAGGTCAGCACGTCCGGACTGTCCAAGACCATCGGGACATCGATGACCAATTCTCCGGACCGCGTCTCCAGAAGGCGGGCATGGGCGCGCCCCGCATCGCCCTTTCGATCTATGTAGACGGTCTGCCCCA
>JAPNUJ010000117.1:3374-6236 GCA_026627155.1 Bacillota bacterium
TCAAAAAGCATCACCCCGAATCTGACTACTTTCTAGTATACAGGGGAAGCGCCATATAGAAAAGGAGGAGGACCAAGAAGTCCCCCACCCCACCCAAGCCACAGCCAAGACCAGAGCGGCTGATCCTCAGCGGCCCTGGTCTTCCTTCGTCAGTTTGTCGACATGGACTGTCTTTCCCGTTGTGGCGTCAACGTACACGTGAAACGTATTGTCGGAGGTGCGCCCGAGAAAGTCGTAGACCAGAACCGGCCCCAGATTTTCCGAGTTCACTACAGCCAGGCGCTCGTCTTCCATGCGAAATGTCGGTGACAATGCGCCGCGGGCCAACTTGACGGTGATCCTCGGTCGAAGGGTTGACGGCGCCTCTGTGACGAGCCAGTAGGCCGAGGCATCGACGCTCCGAATGGAGCCTGAAGCCAGCTCAACTTTCACGAGGATGGGCGCATCCAAAAACAGAATGCCTTGGCGCACCGGTGCCAGAGTCACCATCGCCACCCCGCCATAGGCGTGAAGATCCACGGTCTGAACGGTCCCGTAGCCCAGGCCTTCGAGAAAGTGTCGAGCGGTTGCAGGTGCCTTCACCATCCCCGCTTGCGACCTGGCACCGTCCACTTGCGGACTGACAAACCAGACGACGTGGCCGCCGTGTAACGACACGCTCGCCGTGATGGGGGTGGTCCCTTGCCTCTGGTTCACAAACGTCACGAGGTAGCCCGGATAGTCATACCCGCTACCCAGCCGCGTCGCCGTCCCGTGCATTCGCTGGACGCCTGGCACCTCGCGCTGAGCGATGGCGATCGCTTCCGCGCCGGATAGAACCGGCCCTTGCGACAGGGACGTCCCGGTCACACGGGCCTGCAAGCGGGAACCCACAGCGGACGCTTGGGCCGCAGTCGTGAGCCCGGCCTTGGCAACCCTGTCCACCCCTTCGAGCGCGTTGGACATCGCGTCGCCACTGTGTCTTTGCGCGACAGCGCCCGACCCTTTGGCAAACGCATCCCGAAGGTCCGCCTGTTGCACGTTGCCTTGCGCAAGACGGAGTTGCCTCTCAAGCTTCGTCGAAGCGCGGTATAGGGTTTGCAACTTGGTCACATCCGTTGCCGATAAAGCGCGACCGCCAGCCAGTTGGGCGCTGAAGGTCTCGGCGTCCGATATCACACGATCCAACAGCTGCATGGTGGCCCCGTCCGACCATGCGTACGCGGGCAGGTGAGCCGCATACACGCGCGCACTGGTCGCACTTCGACTGGCTCGCTGGAGCATCGTCGAGCGCATCTCGGGCGTGGTGGTCACCAGCGCCTTGGCGAGATCATCCTGCATCTCATCCACATCGAAGGCGAGTCCCATGTACTGTGCTTTCTCCTCGGTAGCGAATTGTGCCACCATCGCTGAGCGCTGCTGATTTTCATTGAACCCGTACAGTAGGAAACCAAATAACCCCAGCGCCAGTGCCGGAGCCACCCACCCCGCGGTGTGTCGAGTCCTCATTTTTCGCCACCTCCTTTGCCTCACTTCGCAAACACGTGCTGCCCGATGGTCAGCATGATGGGCTGCGACCAGACCCAAGGAGAGGTCGCCGTAGCAGGATTCCAGTAATAGAGGGCACCATGGGTCGGATCAAAGCCATGGATGGCATCCATCGTAGCCTCTACATTTTCCTTGTGTAATCCCAACCACGCCTGACCGTTGGCGATGGATTCAAACGCACCCGGCTGATAGATAATAGCGGGGATGGAGTGAGGAAACAGGCTGCTGTGATAACGATTCAGGATCACCGCCGCGACAGCCACCTGTCCGATGTACGGTTGCCCGCGCGCCTCTCCGTACACAACGTGCGCCATGAGGTTCTCGTCACTGGCAGACAGACCACCGGTGGCATCAGCAGCCGTCACGGCAGCACTCGGTTGGGACGCAGGCGATGGGGCGCTTGTCGACGGAGTCGCCGTTTGATTTGCCGCCGACGCTGTCTGCTGGAGGGCGGGCTGAGGCGTCCAAGCGCTCGTTGCCTTCGTCAACATCACAGAGGTCGCCGACCCGACAACCCCATCGACGGGTAGTCCGAACGCGTACTGAAAGTCGCGTACCGCCCAGTAAGTCGCCCAGTCAAACGTTCCACTCAAAGCCCCATGATAATACCCGAGGAAGCCCAAACGACTTTGCAACTCCACTACAGATGATCCGGTCATACCTTGACTGAGCGGCGTGTCCATCGCGGCGTGAACGGCTGTGGACTGAAGGAGTCCCGCGCCACCCGGCAAAGCGAGTGCCTCGCCCGCCAGCCCGGCGAGCAATAGCAAAGACCAACGCAGTGGATGCCGTTTCGTAATCAAACCCATCGTCTCCCCTCAAGGCCACTATGTACGTGTAGTGTCTTCGGTGGGAAACGCAATTATGTACCGCTACAACGACGAAAAGGAACGAGCCCAAGGCTCGCTCCCCATCCCTGACTTCCCAAAAACCCGACGCTAACTCAGGGTCTCGATATCAAACTCACGCTCGTTGTCGCAGAGGCACCGGCGAAATCCGGTCTCGACATGGCCACGGCCATCGCGTAAACCGCGCAAGATAAACACCTCGCCGCATTTGCGACAGCGAATATGGATCTTCACTCGTCCGCTTGGCGCGAGCACTTCGTTGTCCGCCTCTTGCAGCGTCGCAGATTCGGGACGCATTGTTTCTACCTCCTAAGCCTGACACAGTAACCTCAAACAGTATGAGCGACTGCAGGCGCGTTTCATACCCAGCCGCGCAACTCGACAGCCTCAGCCATTCTCCTGATCCCCACCATATAGGCAGCCAGGCGCATGTCGATCTTGCGAGCCGCAGCCGTCTTGTAGACCGTATCAAACGACCGCACCATAA
>JAPNUJ010000118.1 GCA_026627155.1 Bacillota bacterium
GAGTATTTGGAACCCATCCAACTGTAATCCCACAGGGGAGAATTGTCAAGGTCAAGGCCAAAGCGACGCACCGCCGAGTTTCGCGAGGGCTATGCTTGAACAATCCCTTCTGGCGCATGCTAAGATATCGTCAGGGGCGGCACCTTTGAAGCAGAATGAGTTATAGAAAGTGATCCGCGACCGCTGATCCATTATCCGCAGGAGGAAACTCCTGCGGCACCCATTTTTTCCGATCAACGACCCCTTGCAATATACCGCATGGGGTATATACTAAAGGCAGTCCACGTTCACTCGCGACGGGCTTCAGCCATTCTGCACCCACCCACTGAGGAGTGACCCATTCGATGAATTACGGATTGATCGTCATCGTTGTGCTGATTGTCGGTTTCTTTGTGTACCAGAAGTGGCCTGTCAAAGGGATTCGGTCGATCTCGGCAAGTGAATTGCCCGACTACCTCACGGATAAGACCCGAGTGCTCATCGATGTGCGCGAGCCGCACGAGTATAAAGGCGGGCATGTTCAGGGGATGAAGAATATCCCTGTCGGGCAGATCTCCAAGCGTCTAGGTGAAATTCCAAAGGACAAGGAAGTCGTGTTGATGTGCCGCAGCGGCACGCGCAGCATGATGGCAGCCCGTAACCTGAAGAAACAGGGGTACGATCGCATCGTCAATGTAAAAGGCGGAATCTCGGCCTGGAGCGGCAAAGTCGTCAAGTGACGGCTTTGCCGCTTTACGGTTGGCGGCAACACGTGACGCCAGCGGGCCCCCAACCCAACCGCCAAACAGCCAAACCCCTTGCTCTGCCCCTCCCCGCCAGCGCGGCGCGTCTCACTTTCCGACTGACACAATCCCCGCACAAGCCGTACGCAAAACGTTCAGCAACAAATCAGCTTCTCATGGAATCCCCTTATGGCGAGACTCGGGATCCAGTGGTACGATACCTGTGCAGTCCCAGATTCCAGTCAGGAGGACGACCTCATGACAGAAGCCGTCATGGCCCGTGCGCTGTTTGGCATTACGCTCGGCTACCACATCACCTACGCGACGCTGGGCGTGGGTATTCCCTTTTTGATCTTTCTTGCAGAAGTGATGACCTCCCGCACCAAGGACGAGTCGTACCGGGTGTTTGCACGTCGCCTGACGCGCGTGGCGATCTTGCTGGTCGGCGTCGGGATCGTCACAGGCACGACAGTGGCTGTCATGCTGTCGGTGTTGTGGCCGAAGTTTATGGAAGTGGTCGGTCAGATCATCAACCTGCCGTTTGAGCTCGAAGTGTTCGCATTTATCATTGAATCCCTGTTTCTCGCGATCTACGTCTATGGCGGCGACCGACTCAAACCGCGCGCACGCATTGTCAGTTCTTTCTTCGTCACGCTCGGCGCGGGTCTTTCGGCGCTGTTGGTGACCGATGTCAATGCCTTTATGAACACGCCGACCGGCATGACCTGGGTGCATGGGACTGTGGAGAATCCGAACCCATGGCTGGCCATGCTGAATCCCTCGATGCCGTACGAACTGAGCCACGTGCTCGCGTCGGCCTATATGGCGGTCGCCTTCGTCTTCGCGGCAGCGGCGGCAAAGGGCCTCTTGCGTCGCAACCTCACGCCGGCGGAGCGAACGTATCACCGCAAGAATCTGACGCTGACCATGGCGGTAGGCGGCGTGACGGCTGTGATCACGGCCTTTGTCGGCGATGCCTCAGGCAAGATGATGGCCACCTATCAGCCAGAGAAGCTCGCGGCGGCCGAAGGGCTCTTTCACACGACGACGTATGCGCCACTCGTGATCGGCGGCATCGTCGAACCGGCGAAGCAGATGATTGTCGGCGGCATTCCCATCCCCGGCATGCTGAGTTGGCTCGCGACGACACAACTGAGCGGCAAAGTGCTAGGCTTGGACGCGTTTCCTTCGTGGACGTGGCCCGCCCTTGCACCAGTTCATCTGATGTTTGACACTATGGTCGGGATCGGGACCTTTGCCATCGGACTGGCTTTCGTGTATTTTGTCCTGCGTTGGCGCAAGCATGCGTGGCTGTTCGCGCGCTGGTTTTTGTGGGTGATCTATGCGATGGGATTTCTCGGGATGCTCGCGATCGAGGACGGTTGGGTGTTCGCAGAAGAAGCGCGGCAACCGTGGATCATCTACAACCTGATGACGGTCGATCAGGCGGTCACGACGACACCCGGGATCGGCTGGATGTTTGGTGGCTTCATGGCACTCTTTACCGTCCTGCTGATCGCCACCGTGGTAACGCTCCGAACCTATTTTCGGAACCACCCTCTGGACGGTGAACTCGCGCCATCTCCTAAGGCCACCGGGCTTGCGAAAGGCGGTGTTGCGCTGTGACCTTGCCGACGATGGGAGCCGCTTTTTTGTGGGTGTTGGTGTTCGTTTACTCGATTCTCGGCGCCATTGACTTTGGGTCGAGTTTCTGGCGCTGGGTCTTTCACCTTCGGGGCAATTGGAATGCAGAGTCCGTCGCGGCGACCTACGTCTCGCCAACGTGGGAGTTGATCAACGCGTTCTTGATCGTGATTCCGGTGGCCTTGGTCGGGCTGTTTCCGGCGGCCGCCTATGCGTTTGGCACCGTGCTGGCGCTCCCAGCCACCTTGCTCCTGATCTTGCTCGCCTTACGGGGGGCCTACTTGCAGTTCGGCTATGCCTCGGCGCGCTTTCGCAAGCACATGGTCTATGTGACGGGGATCACGGGCTTACTGCTCCCCGGCGTGTTCATCGCTCTCCTGCCGCTCACACAGGGCGGCTTCGTGACGCGGGTGGGGAGTTCGTATGCATTTGCAGCCGGTGCGTTTTTCAGTAGCCTTCCCGTCTACCTGTTCATGGCCTTCGGGATCACTCTCGCGCTCTACCTGTCCGCGCTGTTTCTCGCGCGCTACGCGCAACAGGCAGGCTCGTGGAGCGCGTACCATCGCTTTCGCCGCGGCGCCCTCTGGATGGGCCCAATCAGTCTCGCTCTTGGCGCGGTCGCGCTTCGGGTTCCGACACCCGGAGGCCTGGCCATCGTCGCAGGTGGATTGCATAGCGTGTGGTTCGTGATTTTCCTGGTGGCGTCACTGGCCTGTTTCGCACTCGGTTACTTGGGCCTCGTGATGCAAGAGCGCGGCCACCCGGTGACGAAGCAACGCGCGCTCTGGCAGCTGGGGTTTGGCATCGCCCAGATCGTGCTTTCACAGTTCGCGTACGCAGTCGGGCATGTGCCGTGGCTCTTGTACCCCTACCTGACGTTCGCCAACTCCGCGTCCAACCATGTCATGTTCGTCTCGACGCTGCTTGTTCTGATCGTCGGCCTCGTGATCCTGACGCCGGCCCTCCTCTGGTTTCGCAGCCTCTTTATCGTGGACGCCGAATATGTGGCGACGCACGCGCAGGAAGGGCGCCACAGTCACTGAGCGAGCCGGGCCGGGCCGGGGCTGCGAGCGTCGGTCCCGAGCCCCGAGCCCCGGTGAGTCCGTGGCCGGGCGTGGCTGGCGGGCCGGGCGTGGCGGGTCGGGGCTGCCGCGCCTTGTCTGGGGCGCCTTGGATCACATCATCTGCGACCAGTCAAGCCCGCCATCCATCGTCTGAAACAACCGTCCCCCTGCCGTCCAGAGCCACCCGTCGCGCGCTGAGGTGAACCCCATCGAAGCAATTATCAGGTTGACATTCTCCCCGACCTCAAAGGTCCGCCAGTGGGTTCCGCCATCCGTGGAAAGTCGGAACCCGGGTTGAAACGACGGGGTGTCGTCGATCCACGCCACGGCTCCGATCTGTCCAAGCACCTGGGGATCGGCGTTTTTGCCGAGCACCTTGTTGTAGACAGAGCCTTCGTGCGGGCTTACAGACTGAACGGCCAAGGACCAGGACCCTGACGAGACAGCAGGACCGATCTCTGTCCACGTCTTGCCGCCGTTCTGCGTTACCCAGTCGCTGTTAACAGCCTGGATCGCACCCACGCGACCTCCATCGGCCACATACAGACGAGTCACTGCACCGGCTGACCCCGGCGTCTCGATCTCGCGCCAGCGTACCGCCGCGTCGTCCGTGACGTAGAGGTGGCCATCAGCGCCGATGGCCCATCCCACCGACGCCGTGGCGAAGTCGATGCCCTGTCCAAAATAGGGACCGTTATAAGGAAGCTCGGTTCGCCCCTTGAGCTCGGCGATTCGACGCCACGACTTGCCAGCATTGTCTGTTCGCAAGATCGCGTTGAGATCGCCGATCACACCCAAACCATAACCTGTTGACGGGTTGATGAAGTCGACGCCGAGAACGGGCCGGGGTGAGGGACCAGGAGAAGCCAGTTGCCACGTGCTGCCCCCATCCCTTGTTCGCAGTAGTTGGGTGCGCAGATTCTGTGTAATCAGGAGCCAACCGTCGTCTGCGTTGGCAAATGAGAGACTCTCGTTCCACGCCATGCCGTTGGCGCCTACGATAGGCGGATGGATCACCCAATGGACCCCTCCATCCGCTGTGGTCGCCAGATCGGACTCACCCATTCCCGTCGCTTCCATGCCGCCGACCACACGCACCACCCGCTGATTGACGACCGCAACCGGACCCGCATCATAGCCCGGACCCACGGCCACCCGCCCGCCTTGCGTCACCTCGCCGTGTGGAAACTGCGCGATACCCGGTGCGGAACCGGCCCCCGCCGTAGACACGCCCTCAACGGGCTCAAAATGCAAACCGTCCGCTGTCTTGAACAGCGACGAGGAAGACTGCGACATCCCCGCCCCACCGATCAGTTGCACGTACGCGCTGTCCGCGCCCGTCGGGAAAATGTCGGCACCCTGCACCATCCAGTTGCGCCGTGCACCGATCGTTCTCACCCAGTGGACCCCGCCGTCCGTGGTCCGATAGATGCCGCCGGACGAGACGCCCGTGACCAACCAGCCGTCTTCTGCGGACCCAAACCCAAGGCCAAGCGCCCCAGCCGGCGCGCCTCGCTCGTCGAGCCATGTTTTGCCGCCATTGGTCGTCTTATAAAGGGTAGACTGCAACTGATAGTTGTTGCCAACAAGCGCATAGGCGTCCTGCGCGTTCACAAAGTCGACGCGCAGAAGATACGTCGACTTCGCCATGGAGGGTCCTGGCGGGGAAGGAATCATCGTCCACGTCCGACCGCCGTTGGCTGTCATCGCGATCTGAGTGGCGCCCCACGCCACGACCGTGTCAGCGCTCAGGACCTGCAAGTATTGCCACTGAGCCGTGCCGCGATACTGTGTGAAAAAGTGCGCGCCGCCGTCTGTCGTTTTTTCAATGGATCCAACCCCCGCGAGCCAGCCTGTCGTGGGACTGACGAAGGCCACGGCCACGGCCTTGGCCATCGGCGAGCTCGGCAACGTGTGCAGCGCCATGATCGCCACTGAAGGCGAGACCGTTCCGGAACTGGAGGCGGCGTCCGCCGTCTGGGGCATCCATGTAGCGAGCCCCATTGCCAATGCCAGTGTCGCTGCCCCTATCGGTGTCCGTGTCAGCCGCTTTATCTTCGTACTGGACTGTGTCATCATCCGCATCAACCACCCTTTCCTCAACCCATAGACGAGGGTCAGCGGGCAACGGTTACACGATCAATCCATCCCCAACTTACTTATTTTTAATAATTGACTATGTTATAATAAGCAATCGACGTAGAGCCACTCAAGGAGGGTCCTGCTCCATGCAGCTGACCGGAATCCATCATCTTACCGCTATCTCCGCGCAAATCCAGGAGAACTACCACTTCTACACCTCGGTACTCGGCTTGCGTCTTGTCAAGCGCAGCGTCAACCAGGATGACGTGAGCGCCTATCACCTATTTTACAGCGGCGACACCCATGGGGCCCCTGGCAACGACCTCACCTTCTTTGACTGGGACATCCCCCGCGAACAGCGAGGCACGCGCAGCATCGTCCGAACATCGCTGCGCGTCCACGGACTCGGTGCGCTGAACTGGTGGGTGGAGTGGTTGGACACGCACGGGGTGTCGCATACGGGCATCGTCGAGGAAGACGGTCGCGCGACAGTGTACTTCGAGGACCCCGAGGGACAGCGGCTGGCCCTAGTGGACGACGGCGGGCAAGGCGATGCCCACGATCCCTACGCGGGAAGTCCCGTTCCCGGTCCCTACCAAATTCGCGGGCAGGGTCCCATCCACCTCAGTGTGCCCGTGCTGGCGCCCACGCAGCGGTTGCTG
>JAPNUJ010000119.1:0-300 GCA_026627155.1 Bacillota bacterium
ATGATTGAAAAATGGCAACGGAGTCGCCAAGCGCTGTTTGGCGTTGGCATCGCGCGGCCCCCGGTCCAGCGTCACCGTAATCACGGACTCGCTCGTCGTCCTCCTGACACAAATCTGCGGTTCTGTCATCACTTGTCTTCCTCCCCACTTTCGCGCTCACTCACGGCCCGCGCATGAGCCTCAAACCCTTCCCAGCGCGCGAACCGCTCCGCGTGCTCACGCACCCGCCTGAACCCGTCTGCCGTGGCGTATCCGATCGAAGTCCGCTTGAGAAAGTCGTGCAAGGAAACCGCCGAGACG
>JAPNUJ010000119.1:310-6066 GCA_026627155.1 Bacillota bacterium
AAATTGCAAAGCGTGATCGGCGTCCACTCCCCGAGCAACATCTCCCCCGCGTTTTTCAAACGTGCGACGAGTGCCCAGGGATCGCGCGTCAGCACCTCCATGTGCTCCGGTGCATAGGCATTGGCGAAGGCCACAGAATCATCAAGCGACTCCGTGAGTACGATCCCCCCGTAACGCTGCAGTACAGTCGTGATGTATTGTCTGCGCTGTTCACTCGCCATCTGCGCGACCGCCTCCTGGACGGCCCGATCGACCGCATCCGCGAGCGACTCGCTGTGCGTCACCAACAAAGCGGCACTGTCCGGACCATGTTCCGCCTCGATCAAGAGGTCAAGCGCTGCTTTGTGAGGATCCGCAGACTCATCCGCGAGGATGAGGGACTCACTCGGCCCCGCAGGGACGCCCGGGTCAATGGTGCCGGCCAGGTACCGTTTGGCAGCCGTGACGTACGGATTGCCCGGTCCCATGATCTTGGAACACTTCGGAATACTGGCCGTCCCATACGAGACAGCCGCCACGCCCTGCGCACCGCCCACCCTGTAGATTTCGGTCAGGCCCAGGACGTCCGCCGCAAACAGGATCGCCGCATCGACGCCCCCACGCTCGTTCGGCGGGGTCAGCACGACGATCCGCTCCACCCCCGCCACGACAGCCGGGGTGCCGAGCATGAGCATGACCGACGGAAAGCTCCCTTTCCCGCGTGGCACATACAGGGCGACATCGGCGATCGGCGTCACCTGCTCGCCGGCCATGATCCCGTCGTCCACCTCCATCATCCACATGGGCTGGGGTCTTTGCGCCTCATGGAAACGCCTGATGTTGCGCGCTGCATAACGAATCGTCTCTTTCATGTCTTCCGGAAGTTCGCGATGGGCAGCCGCCATCTCCTCCTCTGTCACGCGCAGCGCATCCGGACCGATCTCAACGCCATCATGCTTGCGCGTATACTCTCGCACCGCGTCATCGCCACGCAAGCGAACCTGTTCACAGATCGCCGCTGCGACGGCCATCTGTTCGCCGACGTCGCGACCTGCCCGTTCCAGGATTCGCCGCTTGGTCTCCTGATCGGCGCTGATCCAACGCACCCGTTGCACATTCATGGTGAACAGCCTCACTTTCGCTTTATCACGCTAATATACTAAAGCACCGTCATTCCTTTGTCCAGCACCAAGGACGCCTTCACCCGGGCTCCATTTATGCTACCATACTGTCCAGAACGTGATAAGAAGGGATTGAGCACAGTGACAGACAAATCCCAGCGTCGAATCGCCATGGTGACCGGTGCAAGCGGAGGGATCGGGCGCGAAACGGCGCTGCAGTTGGCTGATGCAGGCTATGACCTCATCATCGGCTCACGGCGACCAGAGCCCCTTCAAGAACTCGACCTCGCGCTTCAGAACAAAGGCGTTCGCGTCCACGCCGCTACACTCGACGTCACAGACAAGAAGAGCGCAGTGGCGTTTGTCTCCGGTGCGCTGGCCGCGATGGGCCGCATCGACGTCCTCGTCAACAACGCAGGACTCGCGCGCGGCGTCACTCGGATCGCGGAGCAACAAGACGAAGACGAGTGGCAAGAGATGCTCGACACCAACGTCATGGGCCTGCTGCGCATCACCCGCCTGGTCGTCCCGCACATGATCGAACAGCGCTACGGCCACGTTGTCAACCTGGGTTCCACAGCGGGTCACGACCCCTATGCCGGAGGGTCGGTCTACTGCGCCACCAAGTTTGGCGTGCGGGCGATCACGTCTGCTTTGCGTCAGGAATTGCTGGGTCACCCCATCCGCGTGACCTCGGTCGACCCGGGGATGGTCGAGACCGACTTTAGCCGCGTCCGCTATCGCGGCGACGAAGACAAGGCAAGCGCCGTGTACGCCGGCCTCGTTCCCCTCTCTGCGGCCGATGTGGCCGATGTGATCGTATTTGCCGTCACGCGCGCAGACCATGTCAACCTCGACACGATCGTCATGCGGCCGCGTGAGCAGGGCCCGTTCGGGCAAGTCCACAGAAGCCTCTAGTCCGCCCGGTTTTTTTACAACGGCGGGTCCCTCTGGAGATCGCGTAAGGCAAGACCGACAGCACCCTTTCCCTGGCGACCCTCTGTCCCAGTCGGACGCCCGGCAAGCGGTGGACAAATGACGACACTTTCGCTATGATCAGTCTAGAAATTGTCACAAGACACTCGGATTTGTACTGAGGCTATCACTTTTCAGTTGACCGGCAGGCTGCGTGCAGCCGCTCTTGTCACGATGGAGGGACCGTCACGATGGATAACACAGAGAACAGACAGAACGACGAGAACAACGACATCAAGCGGACAGGTAGCAAAGCGCCTTTTCGCAAAGGCAGAGGGTTGACGCGACGCCAGTTTCTCTCTTACGCACTCGGTGGGACCGGTGCCTTCATGGCGATGACGATCTTCACCCCCCTCGTCGCGTTCGCGGTCGACCCGCTGCGTCGTCTGGGCGGCAAAGGCTCGCTCTCCGCCACGACATGGCGGGTGTCCGATTTCAACGAGCAGTTGCCCACCCACGTCACCTATACAGAGCACATCGATGATGCCTGGAACTCGCACGACATTCCGAACGACGTCTATGTCATCATCTATCAGAACAAATTGATGATCATGTCCCACGTCTGCACGCACCTCGGTTGCCACGTCAACGGCTCGTACAAAGATGCCGCCCACAAGATCTCCGCACCGCCGCAGTACGACGGCGGCCTCTACTGGTTTCACTGCCCGTGTCACGGGAGCCTCTACAACATCTACGGCGTCAACAGCCCCACCTCACCCGCTCCAGATCCGCTGTCGATCTACACCTATGAGATCGTCAACGGCTACGTGCACGTGGGGCCCGACATCAAGCGCACGGATGCGACCTGGGACGTCAATCCAAACCCCACGATCACCTGATCGACCTGGATTTGGCGCACGCGGCCATAACCCCGCACGGATGAGAATACGCTGTAGTAGAGCGGTTCCATCTGGAGGTGGGGTTGTTGTTCGTCTATACAGTCAAAGCGGGCGAAACGCTGGCGACCATTGCACAGGCGTGGGGGATCAGTGCGACAAAACTGCAGGAGTTGAACGAAACAGAGGGCCAGGCGCTGACGCCGGGCATCAACCTGCTGTTGCCCGGTCCCCCTGCGACCTTGGTCCACCATACCGTCGGCGCGGGTGACACCCTCACCATCCTTGCGCAGCGTTACGGGATTCCAGAGCGCGCAGTCGCAGCGGCAAACGGTCTGTCCATCACCGCAGAACTTGAGATCGGCCAAATCCTCTTCGTTCCCATGCTCATTCGCAAGAAGCGACTGGCGGAAGTCAATGGGTACTTGATTCCGTCCGGAACGGTCGCGGATGAGGAGATTGTGCGCGAGTCCGAACCGATGACTTTCGCCACGGTCTTTAACTACCATGTCAACGAGACCGGCGGCATCGTTCCCCTCCCTGCATCACAGGCCCTGGCCGCCATGCAACAACTCGCAGTGGACCCGCTCTTGTGTGTGACAAACTTTGATGGCACCAATTTTAACAGCGACCTCGCTCACCAGATCCTTGCCAGTGCGGACCTGCGTGCGGCTGTCATCGCGTCGGCGCGCGCGACCTTGGCGAAGGAAGGGTATCGCGGGATCAACATCGACTTCGAGCACATGCATCCCGCGGACCGCCCCTTGTACAACGCATTGATCAAGGAACTCCGCGATGCCATGCATCAAGACGGCTATAGTCTGTCGATCGCGATGGGGCCGAAAACGAGTGATGATCCCACTGCATCATGGATGGGGGCATTTGACTATGCCACCCTCGGGGCGACGGTGGACTTCCTGATGCTGATGACATACGAGTGGGGCTGGGTCGGAGGACCGCCGATGGCCGTCGCCCCGATCGATCAGGTGCGGGCCGTGCTTGCCTATGCGACCTCCGTCATCCCGGCCGAGAAGATCCTCATGGGCATCCCGACCTACGGCTACAACTGGACCCTGCCCGACAACCCGAACAACCTGGCCTCCGGCATTTCACCGAAGCGCGCGCAAAACCTTGCCATCGAAAAAGGGGCCACGGTCCGGTTCCACCCGATGTCCGCGAGTCCCATGTTTCACTACTACGCAGGCCGGGTCGAACACGAAGTGTGGTACGAGGACGCCAAATCCCTGATGGCCAAATTCCATCTTGTCTATGAGATGGGGCTACGCGGTGTGAGCTTCTGGGTACTCGGCCAGCCATTTCCTCAACTCTGGCCATTGGTCGCGGACACGTTCGCCGTCAAGAAGGTCTGACAAGGCACGACGAAGGCTCTTCCGGTCGCCCGAACAGATACCCTTGCAACAGATCACACCCCTGTTCGCGCAGAAAGTCGGCCTGCGCCTTGGTTTCCACCCCTTCCGCGGTGACCTGAAGGTCCAGTCGCTTGGCCATGGCAATGATCGCCGAAACCAACTGCACGTTATAGGGATCCTCAGGAACGAAAGCGACAAAGCTGCGATCAATCTTGACCCGATGCACTGGAAATCTGCGCAGATAGGAAAGCGATGCATAGCCCGTTCCAAAGTCGTCGATAGCCAGTCGCACGCCGTACTCAACGAGCTGCAGGCTCAAAAGCTCCGCGTCAGCGAGCATGAGCGAACTCTCCGTCAGCTCTACCTCCACACGGGAAGGCGCTGTGACAGGGTCAGTTCATCGGTCCACGGCGCATGGTAGAACGCCACCTGTCCGCCACCCGCTGCTGCGCGGATTCTGCGTCCATCCCCCGATCGATGACGGCGCCGGCGATGATCAACAGGACCATGATGATCGTCACGATCAACGTCAGGATGCGCCGCTCTGTGCTAAGGCGCTTCAAACTGAACAGGGACCACGCGTTCACGACTCGGGTGCCGGGCTCGGTACGCCTTCCTTGCGTTCCATCCACCACAAGACGACACCGGCGATCACGCCGATCAGGACCATCGGCATGGCTGTCCACTGCGCGGCGTCCCAGTGAAAGAGGAACCGCGGGCTATCCCCCCGGAGCATCTCCAAAAAGAAACGAACCAGATTGTAGGTGATCATATAGTAGACAAACAGCCACCCGGTGGGCCAGCGTCGCAATTTGAGAACCATCAAAAGGCCAAACAAAATGATGTCGGCCTGCCCTTCCCACAGCATCGACGGCCACAGCGGATGGTCGCCGTACTGTGTGCGGGCGATCGTCCCCACCGGATACAAGACCCCAAAATCACTGCCCGTCGGGGACCCGTAGGCACTCCCATTCATGAAGTCAGCGTCCCGCCCGATACTTTGCGCCAGCAAGAGGCCCGGAGCGGCCATGTCGGCCAACGTCCAGAACGGAATTCGCTTCCATCTTGCGTATACGTAGCCCACGACGATGGCGCCGACCACGCCGCCTTGGATGGACAGTCCACCATGCCAGACGGCGATGATCTGACCAGGGTTCTGAGAATAGTAAGCCCAATCAAAGAAGAACACCTGCCAGATGCGGGCTCCGATCACGCCGCCGAAAAACAAGATGGGACCGAGGTCCAGCCAAGCGGGTATGTATTGACTCTTCTTTTCAACCTTCGCAAGATAGATCGTAAACCCGAGCCCCAACAGAAATGCGAGCAAAAACAGCGTACTGTAGGTGCGGATAGGAAATGAGCCTATGAAAAACCAGTATTTGTACACGTCGTCGCCTCCCTGTGAACAGTGTGATTCTGTTCATCATGGCACAACCGCGCGCAACACTGCAATGCTCGCCAATGGAACAGATTTC
>JAPNUJ010000011.1:0-3002 GCA_026627155.1 Bacillota bacterium
TGCCATGCGAGCCGATTGGCACTTTGCCGGACTCTATCTTGACTTTGAAATGAGGCGATGGCGATGTCCACCCGCAAACCAACGATTCGCGATATTCGTTCGATGAAGCAAAAGCACGAGAAGATTGCGATGGTGACGGCGTACGACTATCCGTCCGCGATGGCGTGCGCACGCGCCAACGCCGACATGCTCCTTGTCGGGGACTCGCTCGGGATGGTCGTGCTCGGTTATGATTCCACGCTGCCTGTGACAATGGCGGACATGATACATCACACCTCAGCGGTTCGACGAGGGGCGCCAGGCTCGTTTGTCGTGACGGACATGCCCTTTATGTCGTATCAGGCGTCGGTCAGCGATGCCCTTCACAATGCGGGACGTTTGATGAAAGAGGCAGCATGTGATGCGGTAAAGCTCGAAGGCGGCCAGGCGATTGTCGCCCAGGTAGCCGCAATGATTGCAGCTGGGATCCCGGTGATGGGGCATATCGGCCTGCAGCCGCAATCAGTGCATCAACTGGGAGGGTATCGTCTCCAAGGGAAGACGGCAGGCCAGGCGCACAGTCTCTATGATGACGCTCGACGATTGGAGGATGCCGGATGCTTTGCGATCGTGCTCGAGTGCGTGGCTGAAAATGTGGCTCAGCTCATTGCAGAGTCGCTCAGCATCCCCGTGATCGGGATCGGGTCCGGCCCTTACGTCGATGGCCAAGTGCTCGTCTTTCACGATCTTCTGGGCATCAACGGTGCCTATGTGCCGAGTTTTGCCAAGTCCTACAAACACCTCTTGGATGAGATGGCAAACGGTGTGACGGCCTATCGCGATGAGGTTCGGACGGGCTCGTTCCCGCCTGCGGGCCAAGTGGCCAGTGTCGACCCGGCTGTGATGGCCGCTTTGCGAAAGGAGTACAACCTCGGTGGACATCATTGAGTCAGCGGGTGAACTGCGCGCTCGACTGCACGACGCTCGAATGGCAGGGGCGCGCATCGGGCTGGTGCCTACGATGGGGTACTTGCATGAGGGCCACGTCAGCCTGTTTCGCCAGGCCGTCCTGCAGTGTGATCTGGTCGTTGCCAGCCTATTTGTGAACCCCCTTCAGTTTGGGCCGAGCGAGGACTTTGCGGTGTACCCCAGACGTCCTGAAGCTGACGCGCGCATAGCGGCGAACGCTTCAGTCGATGTGCTGTTTATGCCGAGTACAGAGGAGATGTATCCGCAGCCACCGGTTGTATCGCTGACCCTTCAGGGCATCCACGATCATCTGTGCGGGCGGTCCCGCCCTGGACACTTCGAAGGGGTGGCGACCGTGGTGGCCAAACTGTTCAACCTGGTGCAGCCGCATGTCGCGTACTTCGGTCAGAAAGATGCGCAACAACTCGCTGTGGTCCGGCGGCTGGTGCGGGACCTGAACTATGCCATCGAGGTGATTGGCTGCCCGATTGTCCGCGATGTGGACGGTCTGGCCCTGAGTTCGCGAAACGTGTATCTGTCGGACCTAGAACGTCCTCAAGCGGCCGTCCTTCGGCGGTCGCTCCTCTTGGCTGAACAGCTCGTTTCGCAAGGGGAGACGGACGTACAGGAATTGCTGAGACAGGTGCGGGAGGTGATCGGCAGCGCCGCGCTCGCGACGATCGACTACGTCGAAGTGGTCGATCCAGACACATTGACGCCGCTGACAAGGCTTGCCGGCTCTGGGCTACTGGCACTGGCGGTCTTCTTTGGCCGGACGCGTCTCATCGACAATACGCTGCTTTGTGTGCCGACTCCGTAGCACGGGGGCGGACAGAGCCACGGCGAACGGCTTGAATCGGGGATCCGGCATGCCCGGGCAGTGGTCAGCGATCGCGGCGGCCGTGGAGAAGGCTGGCGTGCCGCTTGATCGAATCGATGCGATCGTCCTGACGCAGTAGACGGTGACATGGCGCTCTCGCGCCACCGTCTGCCAGAAGAATAATCGGCTGCGCCGTTATTCTGGATAGGACATCGACCACATCGGTGGGATCGAAGGTGTCCTGGGGGCTTTGGGCAAGTCTGTGCCGGTATGGGCCCATGGGGAAGACAAACCCTATATCGAGGGAGAGCGCGAGCCGATCAAGATGACGCGCGAGCGCGTCACTCAGATGCTGGCGCGCGCCCACGAAGCCATGCGGCCGCAGGTGGAGGCCCTGTTGCTTCATCCGGCGACCGCGAAGGTCACGCAGACGCTTGCGGACGGGGATGTGCTTCCGTTTTTTGGCGGCGTGGACGTCATTTTTACACCCGGCCATACGCCAGGCCATATCAGTCTCTATCATCGACGGAGCAAGACGCTCATTACGGGCGATGCGTCGGTGAGCAAGGAGGGCCGACTGTTGGGGCCCAGCCCGCGGGCGACGCCGGACATGGAGATGGCGCTTCGCTCGTACGATAAGTTTGCGGCGTACGATGTCCAAATTGCCATCTGCTATCACGGGGGACTTTGCAGCGACGCGGTCAACGAGCAGTTGCGCGCGATGGCGACTCGCCCGGTCTGAGTCATCGGACCTTGTTCGAGTCGATCTGAGGAGGACAGCAAAAGGGCCGCTTTATCCGGAGATCATCCGGATAAAGCGGCCCTTTTGTATCCTGTCACCCCACGATGTCGCAGCAGCGATGGGGGCACCCGTCTGCGACGCGGCTCACGCCTTCTGGTGTCGCTTCAGGAACTCGGCGATCAGCTTGTAGACGCGCAGTTCGTTTTCTTTTTTGCTAAACCCGTGTCCTTCGTCATCGAGCACAAGGTACTCCACGTGCCGTCCCGCCGACTGGAGTTTGGCGACGATCTGATCCGATTCCGCCTTGACCACGCGAGGGTCGTTGGCCCCTTGAATGACGAGCATCGGTTTGGTCATGCCGTCCAGCCATGTAATGGGGGAATCCTCTGTCATCTTCTCGCGATCGCGCTCCGGGTTGCCGACCCACGCGTCCATCATGGGTTTCCAGAACTCCGGGACCGACTCGACGAAGGAAAACAGATTTGACGGTCC
>JAPNUJ010000011.1:3012-43784 GCA_026627155.1 Bacillota bacterium
ATGTCCACGGCGGCCCGGAAGTAGTCTGCGTGGCGGCCGTGTAGCAGCAAGGTCATGTAGCCGCCATAGCTGCCACCGATCACGAACAGCCGCTCCCGATCGGCCAATCCCTTGGCCAGCAGGTAGTCGATGCCGGCAATCATGTCTTGTCTGGGCCCGCCGCCCCAGTCGCGCTCGATCATCTTCGTGAATTCAGCCCCATACCCTGTGCTGCCGCGATAGTTGGCTTGGAAGATGTCGTACCCTTCGGACAGAAGAAACTGATACAGGGACCAAAAATACTTTCGGTCGGCCGCTTGCGGACCCCCGTGGGGGAAGATGAGGGTATGTCCGTTTCGTCTTGCCGGCTGGGCGCGCCAAAGCAGCGCCTCGATCTCGAGACCATCGAAGGAAGGATAGTGTACGGTTTGCGCTCGAACGAGACTGTCGCTCGACACCCCCACGACCTTGGCGTTCGTCAACTGCGTCCACGAGCCGTCGAGCTCTCTCCGGTACAGATTGGTCGGCTGGTCTTCGCGGGTGAAGCTGGCATAGAGTCGGCCGCTCTGGTGCAAAGTCATACCAAAGCAGACGGTTCCGGGGAACTCGATGCGAGTACAAACGCCCGTTGCTAGGTCCCCTTCGAACAAGGCGTCTTCGACGCCTTGTTCCGCAATAAAATAGATGCGACTCTGGTCGTTTGCTTTCACCTGACTCACGTCCGCGCCGGGCACGTCGAACAGCTTGGCAAAACGCCGTGAAGGGATGTCAAATGTCGCCACATAGCTGTGCGACGCGCCATAGTTGGTGACGAAGACGAGGGTGTTCGCATCGACGTACTGTGTCGAATACGTGACTTGTGAGAGGCTGTGATCCGGCGTCAGGCAGATGGGCTCCCCTGCCACGACGACATACGACAGGACAAATGTGTTGCTGAACTCGTGCCCGTAAGTAAACGAAGAGCGATCCGGAGCGATCGAATCGAATGCGGTCGTCGTCGCCTGGCCCTCGTGAATCATCTGCTCCAGTCCGGTCTCGAGATCGTAGTGGTACAAGTTCATGAACTGGGGGTTTTCTTTGTCGGACGTGTAATAAAGGTGCTGGCCGTCGCGTGAGAGGTCGCCAAAGAGATGCCGCTTGCCGCTCGCGATGCAAACGGGTTGCAGTGCTCCGCCGGTCGGTGAGATTGCGTAGATCTGTGTGCACTCATCGCCATCATGGTCAAACCCCACGAGTATGTATCGTCCCAACGGATCAAATCGCACAAAAGCGGGGGCTTGGTCCTGGTATGTGAGCGCGTAGGGGAAGGTGTTCGGAAGATCCATGCCCCAGACGTTATACTTGCCACTGAGGTTGGTGGCAAATGCGATGCGCGTCTCGTCGGCGCTTACGGCAAACGTGCCGACGGCGTATGTGCGGTAAAACTCTTCAAGTCCGGGCGGTGCGAACTCGAGCATGAAAATCCCCCCTCTTCATGTAATGGTGTCACTTTACCATCTGTGCTCTCAGTTTACCAGACTGTGGCCCACTCCACGCGATACGGAATCAAAGTTTGCGGGATTCAGGGCCAGACCGATTTTGATACCCACAATGAACAAAATGATGACGGCAGCTACAATCAGGACGATCTTGAGGCGTTTCACGGAGACATCCCTTCCACATGTGAATTCGTGACATATGACGTTTCTGACGCACAAAACCGGATGGCGACCCTTGACAGGTGACCATCCGGTTTTGCAATCAACAGCGGGCTTTCTAGTGGTCGGAGTTACAGGATTCGAACCTGTGGCCTCCTGCTCCCAAGGCAGGCGCGCTACCAAGCTGCGCTAAACTCCGGTACGGACAAGGTTCTCATGCATGCCGCCACCTGATCTCAACAAAAGTGAGTATAGCACAAAATCGTGCGAGGCGAAAGTCCCTTTGCCGGTGGCGCTCTCATTTTTCTTTATGTCACCGTTACGAAATTGAAATAATTTATTCATCATAACTCAAGGTCCTGTTAAGGTTGGCCGTCTAGACTTAGGTGCAGAGGACAAACAATCCCTCATCTACACGCAGGAGGCGCTCATGGAAGAGGTTCGCAACGTGACATGGCATCAGATGACGGTATCCCGGCAGACAAGAGAACTGGTGCAAGGGCATCGGAGCGGTGTGGTTTGGTTTACTGGTTTGTCGGGTGCGGGCAAGTCGACCTTGGCCAACGCTCTGGAACTCGAGTTGGCGCGTCGCGGCATTCGGACGTATCTGCTGGATGGTGACAACGTCCGACACGGAATCAACCAAGACCTTGGTTTCTCCATCTCAGACCGGCAGGAGAACATTCGCCGTGTGAGTCACCTCGCAAAACTGTTCGTGGACGCGGGCGTGGTCGTGATCACGGCGATGATTTCACCGCTTCGGGCAGATCGCCGGATGGCCCGAGAACTGTTTGCGAAGGATGAGTTTATTGAAGTTTTCGTGGACTGTCCGCTCGACGTGTGTATCTCCCGAGACCCCAAGGGGCTGTATCAAAAAGCGCAAAGTGGCCTGATCAGGGATTTTACGGGGATCAGTTCGCCCTACGAGCGGCCCGAGTTCCCGGAGATCACCATTCCGACCGATACGATGAGTGTCGAGCAAGCCGTCGCAAGGATGCAGGCGGACGTGTTGCAGCGTATAGAGATTCGGCATGGGGTGGGTTGCAAACAAGCGTAAGTCCATAGCGCACAGACTGAGCCATCAGCTACGGAGTCCAATTTGCGAGAAAAGGGGAATGAGATTTGGCTGTCAACCTGCCGCACGGTGGCGTTCTCGTCAACCGGCTGTTTTGTTCTGATCGATTCGAGCTTGAGGTCGACTTCGCTCTGGCTAAAAGGGAAAGGGATGCGCGACTGGAACCTGGACAAGTCATTTTAGGGGCGGCAGGGTCCAAAGCGGTGATCGTCGACGAGACGACACTGTCGGACTTGGCGCAGATCGCCATGGGGGCATTTTCACCCCTGACCGGATTTATGGGGGAAGCGGATTATCGTTCAGTCGTGGAGTCGATGCGTCTGGACAGTGGGCTCGTATGGTCGATGCCGGTGGTGTTGCCGTTGACTGAAGAGGCGGCAGAGGCACTGGCGCTCGACGATGTGGTCATCCTGTGCGATCAGGATCTACGACCGCGTGCCTCTATGACGGTAGAGAGCCTTTACAGGCCGTCCTTGGCGTCTGATGTGGTGCGGATCTACGGTACGGGGGACGTTGCCCATCCCGGCGTTCGCAGCACACTGTCACGTGGCGTCGTGTATGCTGGCGGACCCGTACGCGTGCTGGCCCTGGAGGATTCCCCGCCTTTTGCCGAGTACTCTCATACGCCGGTCATGGCGAGGGCGCTTTTTGCCGAACGCGGCTGGCGCACCATCGTTGGCTTTCAGACCCGCAACCCGATTCATCGGGCCCATGAGTACATTCAAAAGTGCGCGTTAGAGACGGTAGACGGCCTCTACGTCCACCCCTTGATTGGTCCAACCAAAGAAGACGATGTGCCGGGTCCTCTTCGCATGAAGGCCTATGAGGCGATCCTACGTCACTATTATCCGGCGGACCGCACACTTCTGGGTGCCTATAGCGCGGCGATGCGCTATGCAGGACCTCGCGAAGCCGTCATGCACGCGCTCGTCCGCAAGAACTTCGGCTGCACGCACTTTATCGTGGGGCGCGATCACGCTGGGGTGGGGAACTACTATGGAACGTACGCGGCGCAAGAGATTTTCACACGCTTTTCTCAGGATGAGATCGGGATTATCCCTGTGTTTTTCGAGCACGCCTTCTATTGCAAACGCTGCGCTGGCATGGCGACCACCAAGACGTGTCCGCATGCGGAGAGTGAACGCGTGACCCTATCGGGAACGCGAGTCCGTGCCATGCTGACACAGGGCATCGCGCCGCCACCTGAGTTTAGCCGCCCCGAGGTCGTCGCGGTTCTGATGGAACATTACGCAGCGTACGCGACCTCCTGAATGCGCCACTCGGAGTTTCGAAAAGGAGGTGAGGGAGACATGACGATCGCGGTCCCGATGGACCAAGTTTGCGCACGCCTCTTGGCGGCAGATGACCTGCACCTGATCACCCACGTCCGTGGTGACGCGGACTCGGCCACAGTGTACGCCCTCGCGCTCGCCCTGCGCTCATTGGGAAAACGGGTGACGGTGGCGCACGATTTGCCCGCATCCTTGCAGTGGCTGATTCCAGCGGCGCCGTTTGCCGAAGAGGCTGCGGCATCCGCGTTGGTTGTGGCCTTGGATACCGGGAACTTTGCGCGTCTGGCCCTGAGTCGGCAAGAGCGCGCGAAGGTGGCGGACCGGATCGCGCGGTATGGGCGAGAGGACGCCGTGCCAGCTGATGCCTGGCGAGACGTTCGCAGCATCGATGTCGTGGTCGATCATCACGCGTCCAATCCCGGATATGGAGACATCAACTGGGTTGACCCAGAGTCCAGTTCAACTGCGGAGATGCTTGTCACGCTCCTTCAAGAAGTGGAGCTACGGGTCGGTTTAACACTCTTTACGGATGACGTAGTTCATACCTTATTCACCGGAATCGTGTCAGACACCCAGTGGTTCAGACGCGATACGCGCGCGGCCACGTATCACGCCGCTGCGTATCTCGAGTCACGCGCACGCTTGGACAAAGTGGCGTTGTCGGAGCAACTGGAGACCCGTTCCGTTGCCAGTTTTGTGCTCGGGACGGCCTTGCGGCGAAACCTGAAAAACGAGGACGACGTGGTGTCGTCCGTGATCTGGCAGGTGGAGGTGAGGGCAGCGGGTGCGTCGAATGACGACGCCGCCCAACTGACTGAGGAGTTGGAGCGACTTCCCGGACGTGTCTACTTGTTGTTTCTTGAGTTGTCCGAACGCGAGATACGGGTTCGACTGCGTGGCCGGGGTGTTGTGATTCTGCCCTTGGCGCAGAAGTTCGGGGGTGGGGGGCATGACTATCGCGCGGGCGTCACGCTGACAGACCGAAGTCAGATCCACACGCTGCGCACGGCCGCCGCGCAGCTGCTCGCGTCGTCCCGCGGCCCTGCTGAGTCCGACCCAGGGAGAGGAGTTTGACGGTGTTACCCAACTTTTTAGTGGTCGGTGCTGCGAAGTCAGGCACCAGTTCCATCGATCGGTATCTGGGGCAACATCCCGATGTCTACATGCCTCCGAAAAAGGAAGCGCACTATTTCTCGAAGGCGAGCTTCCCGGATCGTTTCACTGGGCCAGGAGACGACGGAATGAACATGGAGACCATCGGGTCGCTGGATCGCTATGAGAGTCTGTTTGATGACGTTTGCGACCAGAAGGCCATCGGCGAGTCCTCAGCCTTCTATTTATATTATCCTGAGACCGCAGAGCGAATCGCCGCTGTGAACCCGGAGATGAAGATCGTCATCGTACTGCGCAACCCCGTGGAGCGGGCGTTCTCGGCCTACATGTATCTGATGCGAGATGAGCGTGAGACGTTATCCTTTGAAGCTGGGCTGGCGGCGGAGGAAGAGCGTCGTCGCCAAAACTTTGAACCCATGTGGCTGTACAGAGAGTTAGGGCTGTATGCAGAGCAGGTGCGCAGGTACCTCGACGTGTTTGGCCCAAATCAGGTCAAAGTGATCCTGTATGATGAGTTCGCGCGCGACAACGCAGGGATCATGGCCGACCTGTTTTCCTTTCTCGGGGTGCGGACGGACTTTCCCATCGACACATCGATCCGTTACAATGAGTCAGGTAAGCCGAAGTCGCGTGCTCTCTTCAACTTTGTCGCCAAACCGAACCTGCTTAAAGAGATGGTCAAACCGTTTGTTCCGCTGGCCGTTCGAGAACGCTTGGGCAATCGGGCTAAGTCCATGATCCTCGAGCGCGTCGACATGGATTTTTCGACCAGGGCTGAACTCAAAGCGTTCTACAGCCAGGACATTCGCTCGTTGCAAACCCTGCTGGGCCGGGATCTGAGTCGTTGGCTCTAAAGTTCTTTTGAAAACACTGGAGGGAGTTTAGTGTCCTCTGACACTCGCTCCGGCAACGCTGTGCGCGGCTTGTATGAACAGTTTGGCGTAGATGCCTACTATGAACACCACGGCGGAGACTACGCCAATCCGCACGAACGACACGTTCAGTCGCTTGTGCGACAGGCCGACGCTCTCGGTGTGCTGGGAGATCGCGTGCTCGACTTGTGTTGCGGCAGCGGCGAAGTGACTCGCTGTCTCCCGCATCGCGACTGTACAGGCGTTGATCCGTACCTGGGATGGCTCTATAGCGAGCGAACAGGGAGGCCGGTCTTTGACTGGTCTTTTCGCGATATGGCCATGGACAGACTGACGGGCCAGTATGACAGCGTCATCTGCAGTTTTGCGCTGCACTTGTGCCCTATGTCGCTTTTGCCCCAAGTTCTTTGGAACCTGAGCCGCTTGTCCGCAACGCTCGTGGTCCTGTCTCCACACAAGCGGCCAGACTGCGACGGCCTGGCGCCGTGGACGTGCGTGCATGAGGCGGTCGAGGAGCGCGTCCGCATGCGTATCTATCTCTAAATAACGACGTAGCCGCCTATTCTTTCCGCAGGCGGTGGCGCGTGAGCGCTAGGCTACCGGCGACTTCGGAGCGAAGAAGGATTTTTAGTTGCCTTTGGAGAATATGAGCAGAAAGGGTGGAGTACAGACAAGAAGGATGTCAGGAGTGCACCGAGTGACAGAGATGGAGTCAGATCAGAGCCGGGTTCGGGCACAGCTTATGGAGACGCAACAGCGCTTGCAGGACGTTCTGGCCAGTACCGCGATGTTTGTCTGGTCTGCGAGCGCCACAGGCAAGATGCTGTATTGCTCCGACTCTGTGGTCAAGGTGTTTGGACTATCAGCGCAAGCGATGATGGACGAGCCGCTGGCTTGGGTGCCTTTGGTGCACCCCGATGACATGGCCATGGTCAGGTCGATGGCGTCGCAGGAGACGACGGGTCGCACGGCTGAGTTGAACTACAGAATCATGGGACCGCAAGGGCACTATCGCGATATCCATTCTTTCGTGCGAATTAGACGGGACGAGCAACAGAGAGTGCAAAGCTTCGACGGCGTCACGATCGATGTGAGTGATCGTGCGGAGGCCGAGCGCGCACTGCGCGAGAAGCGCGACCTGTACGATGGACTGTTGGGACTGGTCCCGGACGCCGTCGTTGTGCATAGGCACGGGCGTATCCTGTACACCAATTTGGGAACGCTGGCTCTCTTTGGCATCGCCGATGACGTGTCGCCCGTGGGCCGTTCCATCCTCGACTTCATTCATTCAGATCATCGTCGGATGGTGCGCAATTACTACCGCAGCGTGGCGAGTCGCAAAGAGGACACTGGCGAAGTCCTCGCGCGGGAGTTCATAGCCACGCGCGCCGACGGCCGGGAATTCCATGCCGAGACGCTCAGTCGCGCCGTTCTGTTCCAGGGTGAGACAGCGGTGATCAGTGTCATCAAGGACGTCTCCGAACGAAAGCATGCAGAGATGGAACTGCGTCACATGGCTTACCACGATGCCTTGACAGGTCTTCCCAACCGCCGCCATTTTGCTGAGTCTCTGAAAGCGCTGACGCAAGCGTCCTCCACAGTGAGAGGAGAAGTGGGACTTCTTCTGATCGACATGGACCGCTTCAAGAATCTGAATGACACGTATGGTCATCCCTTTGGCGATCACGCGTTGCGTCAGATGGTGACCCGGTTGCGAGCCGCCCTGCCAGCCGGGTGTACACTCTATCGAATTGGCGGCGACGAGTTTGCTGTGCTATGCGAGACGGGGAGTTCGGCACAAGCGATTGCCGAGCGCCTTCTCGAGCCGTTTACAGTGCCATTGGTGTTGGACGACGTCGAGTTTTTTACATCTCCGAGTATTGGCGTCGCGTTGTTTCCGGTTCATGGTGACGATGGCGATTTGCTACTTAAGCATGCCGATCTTGCCATGTATGAGGCGAAAGGTCTCGGCGGCAACCGCTGCGTTGTCTTTCGCAGCGAGAGAGAAGCCCAGCTTGAACGGAGACTCCAACTTGAGGTGGAGTTGCGCCGGGCTCTAGAGCGGCAGGAGTTTCGCCTTTGCGTTCAACCAAAATTGGACTTGTGCACGCGTCATGTCGCGGCTGTGGAGGCACTGGTGCGCTGGCAGCATGCGGATGGACGGGTGACGTTGCCGAGCGAGTTCATCGGTGTGATGGAAGACACGGACATGATTGTCGAACTTGGCGAGTGGGTGTTGCATGAGGCCTGTGCCATGGCGCGCGCATGGCAGGAGAGGGGATACGCGCCGCTTATCATCTCTGTGAATGTCTCGCCAAGACAGTTTCAGTTGCGAAACATGCATGCCGTGATTGCATCCGTTCTGGCCTCATCGGGCCTTGAACCACAGTGGCTTGCGATAGAGATTACGGAGGGCCTATTGATTCATAATTCGACGGAGATCGCGCGCACCTTGATGCAGATCCGTGAACTCGGCGTATCGGTGGCGATCGACGATTTTGGTACGGGCTATTCTTCTTTGCGTTACTTGCAGTTGTTCAATCCCAACATTCTCAAAATCGATCAGTCGTTTGTGGCGGAGATGCTGACAAAACCGAGTTATCTTACCATCGTGAAAGCGATCATTAACCTTGCCCACAATCTCGGGATGATTGTGGTGGCCGAAGGCGTTGAGACTGTGGCACAAGCGAAGGCGCTGCGCAAGCACGGGTGCGAGTATGGGCAAGGCTACCTGTTTGGCGAACCCATGCCGGGTGAGGACTTCCTCCACGCTTTCCTTGAGCCATCGCCAGCCAGCCTGTCGCCTGCGGCAGGGCGTCCGACCCGTGTCTCGACAGATGGGTGAGGATCGGATCAAGGATCAGAAGGGGTGGGCGACATGGATGTCCGTATTGCACTAATTGGTTACAAGTTCATGGGCAAGGCGCATAGTCACGCCTATCATGATTTGCCGATGTTCTTTCCGGATTTGGCGAAGCCCGTGAAACAGCTTTTGTGTGGTCGCACGCCGGGCGATCTTGAAGTGGCACGCGACCGGTTTGGCTGGCTGGGAACGCAGACCGATTGGCGGGCGGCTGTCATGGATCCGGATGTCGACGCTGTGGATATCAGCGTGCCGAGTGACGCGCACAAGGAGATCGCTCTTACTGCCTTACGAGCCGGCAAACACGTCTTTTGCGAAAAGCCGTTGGCCCTCACTTTGACGGACGCGCGCGAGATGCTTGACGTGGCGCGCCGGGCCGGCGTGGTGCACATGGTCGGATTCAACTACCGTTTCGCGCCAGCCGTGCGTCTGGCGAAGTCGTTGATCGAGAGTGGTCGCCTGGGGACGATTTATCATATTCGTGCGGTTTTCCTTCAAGATTGGATCGTGAATCCTGACTTCCCGCTTGTCTGGAGACTGGACAGGAACGTGGCCGGATCGGGTTCCCTGGGGGATCTTGGTGCGCATATTATCGATCTTGCGCGCTATCTGGTAGGCGAGATCGCCGAAGTGTCGGGCCTGTCCGAGACGTTTGTCAAGGTGCGTCCAGCCCCCGCTTTCATGACCGGTCTTTCCGCCTCTGTCTCCGAGGGTGCACCCATGCAGCCTGTGACGGTGGACGACGCGACCCTCTTTCTTGCGCGCTTTGCAGGTGGGGCGGTCGGGTCCTTTGAAGCCACTCGATTTGCCCTCGGGCACCGCTGCACCAATGCATTTGAGATCAACGGCAGCTTGGGCAGTGTCCGTTTTGATTTTGAGCGGATGAATGAGCTGGACGTGTACCTGGAAACTGACGCGCCGGATGTCAGGGGCTTTCGCCGGGTGCTGGCCACGGATCCGCCTCATGCCTACAGCGAGGTCTGGTGGCCGGCTGGCCACACCATCGGCTACGAACACACCGTTGTGCACGAGATGGCGGAGTGGATGGATGCCATCGCGACCAAGCGCGATGCAGTTCCGAGTTTTGCGGATGGCGTTCAGTGCCAGGCCGTGATGGAAGCGGTCGAGCTGGCGTGCCGGAGTCGAAGCTGGGAGTCTGTACCCCTCTTGATCTGAGGAGGAGCCGAGTCGAGAAAGGGTGTCGAGCGCGTCGATGAATACCGTTCGTCTCCGGATCTGGGTCATGCCCACGCATCAGCGCATGGCGACGATCGCGCAACTGGAACAGGGGATTCAACCGTTTCTGGCATCTCATCCGCACGTCGCTGTGCAGTGGCGAATCGTCCAGTGGAATGTGGCGTGGGAGGAGTTCGTAAGGAGTTTCAAAGAGGGCCAGGCACCCGACGTGATTCAGGTCGGCACCACGTGGCTGGCGCCGATGGCCCATATGGGTCTCTTGCGGCGCCTGCCCCACGGGATGCTGACAGGCATCGGCTCAGCGCCGCTGATCGCTCCTTGGGTGGGGGAGACCACCCGCTATCGTGGCGTTGACTACGCGTTGCCCTGGATGTTGGATACGACGTGTGTCGCGGTTCGGCCCGACGTTCTTGCCCGTTTGGGTGTGGATCGGCACGAGTTGACAACCTGGGGCCATATCGCGGGGCTTGGTGAAACGTGGGTGCAAAGGACCCGCGATGGTCGCTTGTCCAGCTTGCAGTGCAAGGCCATTACAGCGATATCACCCCGGCCCGAGCCCGTGACCTTGCATCGTCTGACCCCGATCTTGCGTTCTGGAGGATGGAGCGTGAGCGCGACTGGACAACATGATCTCGATGCGGCATTCGCTTATTTGCAATCGTTTATCGAGTCGGGCGTCGTTGACCGACAGGCGGTGCAACTGCATCCGTACCGCCTTCAAGCCGATTTTTTTGAAGGTGGCTTGTACGCCATGATGGTCACAAGCTGGTGGGAAATCATTCGCAGTCTTGACCAGAGTGGGCCAAGGCTGGCTTTTTCCACCTCCACGATTCCGGTTCCGGCTGGACCCTTTGGTCAATACGCGTTTGCTGGCGGATCGCTTCTGGGCGTTACGACCCAGTCGTCTCATCCTGAGTTGGCGTGGGAATTGATCCGGGGTTTGGTTGCACCTGAGTTTCTGATCAACTGGGCCCTGAAGACCGGTGCTCCACCCGCCTACGCCGGCGCGTTCTGGGATCACTTTCTCGAGCAAGAAGACATTCGTATTCTCTATGACACGTTGCAGGTGGCCAGACCCTATGCTCCTGGCCATCCATTGTGGCGCTCGATGGAATCGCGATTGGCGCAAGGCATTGGTGACATGGTGTGGAGCCTTCTTGAGCAGCGTTCAGACGACGAATTTGACAGGATGAAACAGACGATGGACGAAGGAATGGACGCCTTTCTCGCGTTTGGGTGGGGTTTATGAGCGAGAACCTGATGGAGAACAGGATCGATGGTGCCGGCTTGGCAGCTTCCGCCGCCTACGCTGCCGCCTTGTTGGCTGACACAGAGCCCGATGAAGGTGTCATCTCAGCCTGTGAGGCACTGTGGACCGCCTTGGGAGACGGAGAGCACTTTTGGCAAATGAGTCTGTACCGCTTGGGGCACATCGACGAATCGCCAGCGCTACGGGAGTTGGCCTATGTCGAAGACGGTCAGGTGATTCTCGGCAGCGACGTGCTTCCTTTGTACCAGATCCCGTTGCAAATCATGGAGGTTGACCAGTGTCTGGCGGTGCACTCGAGCCACTGCGAAACGTGGATTCCCATTCGGCTGGGCTCTGTCTTGACGGGCGTCATGGTGTTGACGTCCTTGCAACGGACCACTGCCCTCTCAGAACGTGATGCGTTGACGATGGCCCACATCCTGGCTCTGGGTCTGATTCATCTGCGGGAGGTCCAAGACCACAAGCGAACTGTCCAATTGCTGCACGCTGTCACGCGACTCGGTCACATCATCAGCGGGTCGAGCGGGGTGCGACAGTTGCTTAAGACCTTTACAGATCTCACGGTCCGGCTTCTCGGATTTGATCGGTGCACGGTGTTTCTATATGATCCGGATGGGCAAACCGTAACCAGCGCATGGTACTCGGCACTGGGGGAGGAATCCAGAGAACTGGAGCCGCCGCCAGCGCTTCCCCAACCTGCATTCACGCCTCAACGTCTCAAGACCATCCCGGGCATCCAGGTACCCGTCTTCCAGCGAGAGGTGAGAGTGGCGACTGTGTTGGTCGACAACCTCTTTTCCAATGATCCTGTCCCGCAGGGCGCCCTCGAGGCTGTGGTGGATTTGACGGGCCAGATTGGGCTGGCGCTGGAGAATCTCCATCTGTTGGAACGTCTCCAGGACTCCGCCATACGTGATGACTTGACAAAACTCTATCGAGCCGGTTACTTTCATCAAACGGTGAGTGCACTTTTGACGGAGTGGCAGGGAGACGGTCAAGTCGGCGCCCTGCTCCTCATCGACGTGGACCACTTCAAGCAGGTCAACGACGTCTATGGGCATATCGTTGGCGACGCCGCACTGCAACAGGTGGCCTCCGCGATTTCGCGCAGGATGGACAGCGTACACATCGCAGCGAGAATCGGCGGTGACGAGTTTGCTGTATTTATGCCAGATGTGGATCGCGACGGTGCGACGCGACGTGCTGCGGAACTCCAGGCATCCTTTCGTGAGCAACCTATCCTTTTACCGGATGGCAACTTCCTTGACCTCACGATCAGTGTCGGGATTGCGGTCTTTCCTGACGACGCGGATGCGTTTGTTCCCCTTCTTCAACAGTCTGACCAATGCATGTATCGAGCCAAACGGCGTGGCCGCGTGCTAGACCGGCATGCCGAAAGGTCGGCGGAGGACATGGCCACGTGAGTTGTGAAACTTTATCCAGCCCCTTCGCGTATACCCTGTAGCCGCACGTTGCGGCGAGATGAAAGGGGAGTTTAGTCTATGGCAGGGATTCGACAGGTTATCGCCACGCTCACGAATGATGGGCAGGACAAGATGGGGGCTACCACCGTTGCGTGGCGGTATCCGGATGCGAACATCCTCAACGGCTCGCTGCTGACGGTGGAGAGCAATCACTTTGCCGTTTTGAAGTCTCGCGGCGCCATCCTCAACGTCTATGAAACCGGACAATATACGGTGAGCACACCGGACCGTCCGCTACTCGGCACGATCCAACAGACTTTCTTTGGCGGCCAATCGCCATTTCAGTATGAAGTGATCTTTATCAATCGTTCGAAACTCATCCTCACCGCCAAGGGGTTGGCGTATTCGAAAGAGATGGCGGAGATGGCGTATGAAGTCAACTGCTACATCCACATCGACAGCAAAGAGGACGCACTGAGACTCGTTCAGCACATGCCGATGGCAGGTCACACCCTGTCAACCGCCGATGTGGATGCCTACTCTGCGCCTGTGATCGAGCAGTCGATCAACAAGGTCGTGCAACTGAACGAACTGGAGCGCGTCAACGAGAAGATGCCGGAAATCATAGAGCTCGTCAAGCAGCACCTGCAAGACTTTCTGTCTGTGTATGGGATCACCCTGAACGACGTCAAGGTCCTGGTCTTTCCGCGCGATCAGCGCATGAAGGAGTTGATTTCCTTGCGCGCCTTTGGCCTCTCGGAAATTGACGCGGTGCGCTACTACGTCGCCATGATGATGGCGGAGCACGGATTGGTGTCGGCGCCCAACATGGCGGTGGGTGAGCCATTTGTCATGGGCATGACACTGGCCCCATCGTCGCCCCTGATCCCAGGGAAGGATCATCCGTGAGCAACCGGTTCGGTGTGGACATCGCGCCAAGCGGAACCATACGGGCGGCGCTTGAGCAGGCGCGTGGTCTCTGGGTGTACGACCAGCGCGCCAAAGACAGTCAGATTCGCGAGCAGAGCCAGCGCCTTCGCAATCTTGCGGATGAGTTGTTGGCGCAGTACAGTCGTGACCTGCGTCAGACCCTCGCGGACCTGCGGCGCGCACTGCCGGAACCGACCCGCGACCACCCCGATGCGGACCCGCGGCAACTCGCGAGCATCGCTGAACTTGACAGGTTCATTCACAGCGTGGAGGACGTTCGCGTGGCGATTTCTGGATTGCCCGTTCCGGACAAGGGGATCGTCTGGCGGTCGCGCGCCGAGCATATCGCGTTTCTCGATCGACTTCGCAGCCTCGATCTCGAGCTGTTCAGCGAATTGATGGCGCCGGACGAAGACGTGCTGGAACGGGTGCGCGCGATCGTGTCCCGGCGCAAGGGGTTGTTCCAAGACTATGTCGCCTGGGGGTTGTAACGGCGATGGGGGATCGAGCCATGATGCGTCGTGTAGGGAACACCGAGGTGTGGGGGATCGACGTCGACGAGCAGACTCGTTGCGCGCACTATCACACAGCGATGGATGTGATTGCTATGCGTTTCATTTGTTGTGACAGGTACTTTCCTTGCTATCTTTGTCACGAAGAGGTGGCAGATCACCGAGCTGAGGTGTGGCCGCGAGACCGTTTTGATGAACCGGCAGTGCTTTGCGGCGCCTGCGGGCATCGTCTCAGCGCGCGCGCGTACCTTGCCTCGGCGTCGCGATGTCCCCGTTGTGACGCGCAGTTTAATCCGGGCTGCAAGTCGCATGCGCATCTGTATTTTGAGATGCGTCCAAGCGGTTGAGGAGAGGCTGGAGGTGCCGCAAGCGGTGGAGGTGTTGAAGGCGTTGTTTTCAGAGCCGATCGTGTCCTGGGAGGTGCTGCCCGCCGATTACGAGGATCATGCCAGCGACATCTGGCACGTCACGACGGCGAGTGAAGACGTGATTGTCCGCGCATCCCGCGTGACGGCCCAAGACATGGTCCGCACCCCCTTCTACCTGGGAATGGCACGACTGTTTGACGTGGATCCGCGCGATCTGCAGCGCTTGAGGGTGGTCAATGACGCGCTCGCGCCAATGAGTCCGTTGCGCATTCCAAAGGTCCTTCGCGTCGTCGAGGCGCGCGGGCGCCAGTACGCGGTGATGGAGCGCCTGCCGTGGGACAGGCTGAGTTCGTTCGACGCCCTCTCGAAGCCCGGACTTCGCGACCTGGGACGGGCACTCGCCACACATCACCAACACGCACTGACAACGTCTTCATTTGATGAGTTTGCCATGCGGTTGAGGCAAACACTGCATCTCTTTTGCGTGGACCCAGGCGCCTGTGGATCTTGCCTCCATACCTTGCACACCGTTTCTCCGGCTGGGCTCGTTCCGATTCTCGTCGACTTTTATGCGGGACAGTTTGTCGCCGCGCAAGGCCGCGTCACAGGCCTGGTGGACACCGAGTTTGTCGTGCCAGGCCCCCCCGAGCTGGAACTGGTCATCCTCGAGTATCTCCTGAGCGAGGAATCTGCGCAAAGCGTCAGGAAAGGGTATGAGTCCCTGCGCCCTTTCCCGCGTCTGCGCGGAGTGCGGCCAGTGTATCGAATGCTGTGTCAAGTGATGGAGATTCACGGCAAGATGACGAGGAACGTCGCTCTCGACTGGCCTTGTCCCTTTGACATGGTCGTGAATGAGTGAGGGACACACCGTCGTGGGCGAGAGGACGGTTGTCACTCGAAGACAATCGTTTTGTTGTCGTGAATCACAACCCGGTTTTCGACGTGCCAGCGAACGGCTCGTGCGAGCACGGCCCGCTCGATTTGACGGCCAAGTGCCTTGAGGTCCTCCACGGTGTGGCCATGGCCCACGCGTTCCACCCCCTGCTCGACAATCGGCCCCTCATCCAAATCTTCTGTAACGTAATGGGCCGTCGCTCCAATGAGCTTGACACCGCGCGCATACGCCCGCTCGTAGGGGCGGGCGCCGACGAAAGCCGGCAAAAATGAATGGTGAATGTTCACGATGGGTCTGGCAAACGACGCAAGAAATTCTGGAGTCAGAATTTGCATGTAGCGTGCCAGAACGAGAAAGTCGATGTCCTGCAACAAACCCAGTTGTTCAATTTCGGCAGCGAGCTTGTTGTCTTTCGCGACGGGAACATGAAGGAATGGATAACCGAGGTCGCGGATCGTCTGCCCGTGGTCCGCGTGATTGCTCAGCACCACAGGGATATCGACGGCGAGTTCACCGGCGCGGTGCCGCCAGAGCAACTCCAGGACACAGTGCGCCTCACGGGAGAAGAAGATGGCCATGCGTTTGCGCTGGCTGGACCAGTGAAGGTGCGTCAAGGCCTGCAATTCTGTGGCCACCATCTGCAGTGACTGTGCAACGCGGCCCATCTCACTCGTGGCCACGGTGAACGCGAGTCTCATGAAGAAACGGCCGCCGAAGGGGTCCGTGCTGTGCTGAGCAGATTCGGTAATGTTGGCGCCGCAATCGAAAAGCAGGGTACTCACCCGAGCCACGATGCCGGGACGGTCAGGGCAGGATATCAGCAAATGACCACTCTCTGTCATGTCTCTCTCTCCTCAGTTCTCTCTCTTTAGGCGACGATTTCTCCTCAGGCCATGTTCTCTGAGCGTAGTATACGCCAATCCGCGGTGGCCGACCAAGCGGGCTGACCAAGCGGACGAACCAAGCGGGCTGACCAAGCGGGCTGACCAAGCCCGCGAACTGAATTGGCGGGGGGTTCGCACCCGTGTCCCATTGCACTGGGGACGAGACCTCTGCTAGACTCTGGAGGACGCACCGTAAAGTTTATCGCGTGGCTGTCCCAGCAGCGGTTGCGTACAACCCTCGTTCGAATAACGCGGCTCGTCGGCGAGGCGCGAGGTTCGGGCCGATGTCAGGAGATGTGCAAGATGTCCGATTCGATTGATGCCGTATGGCAAATCGAGAGTCTTTTGCGGGCCGTCTCATCCAGCGTTCGCAGACACGGACGCGCGATCTTGGTGGACTTTGAGATTACAGCGCCGCAGTTCGATGCGTTGGTGGTGGTGGACAACTGTGCCCACTTGACCATTGGGGATCTGAGTAATCGACTGGGTTTGGCGTGCAGTACCACGACAGATTTGGTGGATCGTCTTGAACGGCGTGGGTTTGTGCTGCGTTCACGGGATGACGAGGATAAGCGCGTGGTGCGCGTCAGTCTGTTGTCAGAGGGGTCGGCATTGATCGAACGGGTGATGCGGGCTCGGCGCGCGTACCTAGCGCGGGTGCTGCAGCACGTTGCGGAACCGGAGCAGCGGGCTTTGCAGCAAGCGTTGACGGAGCTGGTGCAACATTTGTCTGTCGACTGAGAGAAACTCGATACAGATAAAGCGTGACACGCTCGCGCGAGGTGTCAGGCGGCCTTGGCATGGCGTATCGTATGTCACAGAAAGAGCGCGGCCTCGCAGGCACGCGACGAGAGACACAACCTAGAGGTGGATCATGAGAAACGCTCCAATCGGAGTCATGGACTCCGGCGTGGGGGGACTGACTGTGGTTGCCGAAGTCTGGCGGCAGCTACCACGGGAACAGGTGTTGTTTTATGGAGACTCTTTGCGCTGCCCGTATGGCGATCGCGATCCTCAGGACATCGCATCCTATACATTTCGAGCCTTGGATTTCCTCAGTGATCAAGGCGTCAAGATGCTCGTGATCGCTTGTAACACGGCAACCGCCATCTGTTTGGAAGAAGCGCGTGCCCGCTACAGCATCCCTGTGCTAGGGGTGATTGGGCCGGGGGCCCGGGCGGCCATTGCCGCTACGTCCAATCGCCGCATCGGGGTGATCGGCACGCACGCCACAGTCTCGTCGGACAGCTACGCGAAAGCTCTGCGGCAAACGCACAGAGGGCTGTCGATCCAGAGCGTGGCATGCCCGTCTTTTGTCGGGCTTGTCGAGAGCGGACGCGTCGATGGCGATGAGGCGAGTCGAACGGTCGCGGACGCGCTCGCCCCATTTTCAGGGTCGGGGATCGACACGCTCATACTCGGGTGCACGCATTACCCTCTGTTGGCCCCAATGATCGCGACCGTGCTCGGCCCTGATGTCACGCTCATCAGTTCGGCGGAGGAGACGGCTCGTGATGTGAGCCTTTGGCTGACTGAGCAACACATGTCGTCCATGGCACTGTGTGATCCGCGGCACCTCTTTTACACCAGTGGGTCGGCCGAGCGCTTTGCGGTCATGGGAGAGCGCTGGCTTGGCGTACCGATCGACGTCAGTCATCACGACGTATGGAAGTGTAGCGACGAGGCATTGTAAGCGGGTCGACCTGTAGCACCCGGTCAACTCTTGGATCGGGTGGATCGGGTGGACCGGGGAACTCATTGGCGGACTGCCGATGTCTTTTCTAAGAGGGGGAGCCAGTGGTGCATCGTGAAGGCAGGCTGCCGGGGGAGTTGCGCCCGGTGCGAATCGAACGCGCGGTCAACAAGTACGCGGAGGGCTCCGTCCTGATCAGCGTTGGGGACACGAAAGTCATTTGTACAGCCTCTGTCGAGGACAAGGTCCCTCCGTTTCTTCGCAATACGGGACAAGGGTGGATTACGGCGGAGTATTCCATGTTGCCACGAGCCACGTCGGAACGCACACAACGTGAGGCAGCGCGTGGCAAACTGTCGGGTCGCACGCAGGAGATTCAGCGCTTGATTGGCCGCGCGCTGCGGGCTGTGGTCGTTCTGAAGGAACTTGGAGAGCGCACTCTGTGGGTAGACTGCGATGTCATTCAGGCGGACGGAGGCACGCGTACCGCAGCCATTTCGGGCGCCTATGTGGCCGTCGTGGAAGCTCTCTCCAAGCTACACAGCAAAGGGACGCTGAAACAGTTTCCCGTGCACGAGTTTCTCGCGGCAACCAGCGTGGGTCGTGTGGGTGAGCAGTTATTGCTCGATCTCGAGTACGCTGAGGACAGCAAGGCGAGTGTGGATTGCAACGTTGTGATGACCGGTTCCGGACAACTCGTGGAGATCCAGGGAACCGGGGAAGAGATGTCTTTCACCCGGGCTGAGTTGAATGACATGCTTGACCTTGCACAAGTCGGCGTCGACGGTCTCATTAGGGAACAGCAACGGGCGCTTGGGGACTTGGTGGCACGTGTGAGGCCGAGTAAATGACGGAGATCTCGCAAGAATCCGCTGATCCAAGGGAGCTGGCGCTCCCCAGCGCTATCCTGGCGACAGGCAACGAAGGCAAGCGGCGCGAGTTTGCCGAGGCCCTGACGGGCCTGTTCAGCTCCCTGCAACGTCTGCCAGCGGGAATGGTCATGCCCCCTGAAACCGGCATGAGCTTTCGCGAAAATGCTCTGATCAAGGCGCAGTTCGTTTGTCAGCAAACGGGGTGCGTTGCACTGGCCGATGATTCGGGCTTGGCGGTCGATGCGCTGGCAGGTGCACCCGGCATTTACTCCGCACGCTTTTCCGGGCCGGAAGCCACGGATGCTGAAAACTGTGCGAAGTTACTCCGAACACTTGGTGACACAGACCGCCGGGAAGCGATCTTTATCTGTGAGTTGGCACTGGTATACCCCGACGGCCGCATGGTATTCGCTCGTGGGGAATGCCACGGTCTCATTGCGGTCACTCCTGCGGGCACAGGTGGGTTTGGATATGACCCGCTCTTTTACTACCCTCCAGCAGACCGTACATTCGCCGAACTCACGTTGTCAGAGAAGGCGGCGATCAGTCATCGTGGCCAGGCATTGGCCGAACTGCGCGGAAAGTTGGTCGCCGCGTCGTAGCATCGGGTCTCGTGAGCAGGACGTTGGCGTCTGATTGCGGGTTGCGGGTTGCGGGTTGCGGGGAAGGCGCCGGAAATTAACACCGAGAGATCACGTTAATCAGTGGCAACTGCGTCCGATTGGGGCGAGATTCACTCATTTAGTATAAATTTATGGATATAGTACGTATAAAATACATCGAAAACGGCGTTTTGTCTGCAAGCAAAGACACTATGGAGTCGGGAACTGTCGGTTTTGGGGCCCCAATCGCAATTTAGTGTTAAAAGTGGGTGCTACTTGTTTGCCTCTTATCGATAAACTCATCGTTAGCTCTAACTGAGCGCCCTTGTGCTTGTTGTTAAATGGCTGCCTCTTCCTGTCGCGCTGTGGTTGGGTAGAGGTGGACACGACCGGTCGTAACCCTCCGAGTGGATGAACTACACGGGGTCATATAGTGCGCGGTCGCTTCCGGTCGTTCTCGCTTCACCGTCTTTGCAGTGAGCATGACCGTCTTGTCGTGCAGTCGCAAGGGGCGTGGAAAAGCGAGTGGGAGCGCTTGGTCCGCTTAGGCTCCCGCTTTACTTGAGGCGTCCATGCCAGTTATACTGGTGTCGGTGATGATCGAGGTACATGTCTCAGTAGCTCAGTTGGATAGAGCAACAGCCTTCTAAGCTGTGGGTCGGGGGTTCGAATCCCTCCTGAGACGCCAACCGAAATCTCCTACGATTCAACAAAAATGGCCTCGTTGACTGCCTGCAGTCGCCTAGGCTATTTTTGTTCAGGGCTGAATTTGACTACTCCTTTGTCTATTATTGCACTGGGGGACGTAAGCGTACAGAAGACGGTTTATGGTAGTAGAAGGATAGGGTTCGGCTGCGTTTACTGAGCGGCGCGCTTTTGCTGGCACTGATGTAGGGGACGGCTCCGTCACGGGTGGTGGTCTCTTCTTTGAAATCGCTTCTGGGCACGCGCCACCGCACGCGCCAACGCAAGCGCCAACGCCAATGCCAACGCAAGCGCTCAGATGACTGACCTTATCTTCTGCGCTTTCGATTGACTGGCGATTGCACGACTTTTTCAGGAGGACAGTCATATTTTACGGAGAACAGAAGACTGAGTATGGTCTACTGAGTTCTCACAAGGTGAGGAGAGTGGTTGTGCAATGCTACTCCTGGATCAGGAACTGGCGAGGCGCTTGGAGCGGGATGGGATGCATGGTAACAGTCTGATCGCGGAAGTATGGCCGCGTGTCAATCCGTCCTCCACCTTGGACGTGTTGCGCGTGGAAGGGTCCATTGCGTTATATGGAGGGACAGTTTTTCCGATCAATGAGGCGGTTGGGTTAGGCATGGATGCCGCTGTTGAAGACAGCGTATTGGACCAGATCGAGGCGTTCTATCATCAGCGGGGAAGCGACGCAGTCATTCGGCTGTGCCCGCTCGCGCACGAGTCTTTGCTGCATAAGATGGGACGGAGAGGCTACCGGATTGCTGAATACGCCTATCGATGGGTGATCGACCTCACCGAGTGGAGGTCGCCGTTTGCCGAGCCGGACCCAAGAGTGCGCGCCGTAGATCTCGGGGATTCGCACGACGTACAAGTATGGTGTGAGACGGTGTCAGACGGATTTTGCAATGTCGACGGAGTGGGCGCAGGTGGCGCAGTGGACGGAGTGGACGGAGTGGAGTCACCAGACGCACCAGACGCAGTCAGGGCAGCAACGGACCTCGGACTTGAGCGGGCATTCTGCGCCATACCCGGGGCCATGCCGGTTCTGTGCACCGTCGGCGATGAGCCTGCTTGTGCGGGAATGCTGGCCACAGGCGCTGGCATCGCCTCACTGTTCGCCACCAGTACGCGACCTCGGTTTCGTCAGCGGGGGCTTCAAACCGCTCTGTTGGACTGGAGGCTGCGCAAAGCGCAAGAACTCGGTATGGAGATCGCCACGATCGAGACCGATCCCGCGAGCGGGTCTGCACGAAACGCACAGCGCATGGGTTTTGCTCTGGCCTATGTGGCTACTTCGATGCATTTGCCGCCGAAGCCGTGACAGGGTGATCATCGCGTCCGGGTTGGCGAGCGGATTTTGAGGGTAGCGCGTTGGTCTGTGAACCTGGCCGACTGGACGACACAGGAAACCGTCGGCCAGCGTTTTACTTTGCCGCGGTTTTAGGGTAAGATAACGTCTGCGTATTGTCTTTACTCGGGCCATGCGCTTACATAGGATCGATCGACTGGTCGTGATCGGATCTGTTTGGGTGGAGGATGCAACGGATGGCATACAAGTGGGAAAAGACAGAGATTAACACCGGTGTTCTCGAGATTGAAGTCGAAGAGGCGCAGGTGGCTGAGGCGCTCGAGAAGGCGTTTCGCAAAGTGGCTCAGAGGGTCAACGTGCCCGGGTTTCGAAAAGGCAAGGTACCGCGTCGAATCTTTGAGGCTCGCTTTGGTGTGGAGTCCTTGTATCAGGAAGCTCTCGACTTGCTCTTGCCGCGTGCCTACTCAGAGGCTGTGATGGAGGCGGAGTTGTCGCCCGTGGACCGGCCAAGCATCGATGTGGTTCAGATGGAGTCGGGCAAGCCGCTGGTGTTTAAGGCCACGGTGACCGTTCGCCCTGAGGTTGTGCTGGGGCAGTATAAAGGTGTGACGATTGAAGACAAGGCGTTCGAGGTGACGGACGCTGATCTCGCCGAAGAGTTGGAGCGCATCCGCAAGAGCCATGCGGAACTGCATGTCCTTGAAGAGGGTACCGCCGAAACCGGGGATTTGCTCGTGATCGACTTTAAGGGATTCGTGGATGACGAGGAGTTTGAAGGCGGCGAGGCAGAGAACTATCAGATCGAGATCGGTTCCGGGACGTTTGTCGGAGGCTTTGAGGAGCAACTGATCGGGGCGGCGGCTGGCGCGGACCTCGATGTCACGATCACGTTTCCAGAGGCCTATCACGTCAAGTCCTTGGCTGGCAAGGACGCTCACTTTAAGGTTCACGTGCACGATATCAAGCGCAAGCGCCTCCCTGATCTCGACGATGAGTTTGCGAAGGATATCAGTGAATTTGAGACATTTGCGGCGTTTCGTGACAGCGTCCAAGAGCAGTTGAAAGAGCGCGCGGAACAGGAACACGAGCACTATGTCGAGGAAGCGGTGATCAAGGCCGTCGTCGAAGCCGCGCAGGTGGAGATTCCGAACGTGATGATCGAGTCGGAGATCGATGGACAGGTTCAGCAGTTTGAGTCCAGACTCTCCCAACAAGGCATTCCGCTGGACGCCTATCAGGAATTCACGGGGACCACAACCGAAGAGCTTCGCCAGCAGTTTCGTGATGAGGCCACGGCCTCTGTGCGGACGGGTTTGGTGTTGGATGCCGTGGCGAAGGCCGAGGGCATTGTGGCAACCGACGAGGAACGCGACCTCGAGATTCAAAAACTGGCAGATTCGGCAAGGCTCCCGTTTGATCGGGTAAAGGCTATGCTGCTCGGCCGCGATGGTGGTCTAGCTGGCTTGAATGCCGAACTGGTGACACGCAAGGCCGTACAGTTTTTGGTGGAGCATAGCGTACGTGCGTGAGATTGTGTAAAATGAAGAGAAGGCCAGCGACTACAGGTTGACGGGAGGGTTGGCGCATGAATCTGGTGCCGATGGTCATTGAGCAAACGAGTAGGGGCGAGCGGGCCTATGACATCTACTCGAGGCTCTTGAAAGATCGTATCATCTTTATCGGAACACCGATTGACGACTATGTCGCCAATTCCGTCGTGGCTCAACTGTTGTTTCTCGCTTCTGAAGATGCCGAGAAAGACATCAGTGTCTACATCAACAGTCCCGGTGGCTCTGTCACGGCGGGCATGGCCATCTTTGACACGATCCAGTACATCAAACCGCAGGTTTCCACGATGTGCGTGGGGCTCGCCGCGAGCATGGGCTCCTTGCTGTTGACGGCTGGGGCAAAGGGCAAGCGATTTGCGCTTCCGAACAGTGAGATCATGATTCACCAACCGCTCGGCGGCGTGCGGGGACAGGCTTCCGATATCAAGATTCACGCGGAGTGGATCCTCAAGACGCGGAGCAAGTTGAACGGCATCTATGCGGAGCGAACCGGGCAACCCTTGGAGCGCATCGAGATCGACACCGACCGCGATAACTGGATGAGCGCGGAGGAAGCCAAAGCCTACGGCTTGATTGACGAGGTGATTTTACGCCCGGATCAGCGATAGGGAGGGGTACCCATGCTAAAGTTCAACGATGACAAAGGCCAGTTGAAGTGTTCCTTTTGCGGCAAAACCCAGGATCAGGTCCGAAAGCTCGTGGCGGGTCCTGGCGTTTACATCTGTGACGAGTGCATTGAGCTTTGCAACGAGATCGTCGAGGAGGAGCTCGGGGACGAAGAAGAGTTTGAGCTCAAGGATGTTCCGAAACCTGTGGAGATCAAGTCGATCCTCGACTCCTACGTGATTGGACAAGAACGGGCCAAGAAGTCGTTGGCGGTCGCGGTCTACAATCACTACAAGCGGATCAACACGGGAACTAAGAACGAGGAAGTGGAGTTGTCCAAGAGTAACATTCTCTTGATCGGTCCGACCGGTTCCGGCAAGACGTTGTTGGCGCAGACACTGGCCCGCATTTTGAACGTGCCGTTTGCCATCGCCGATGCCACGTCGCTCACAGAGGCCGGATATGTCGGCGAAGACGTGGAAAACATCTTGCTGAAGTTGATTCAGTCAGCGGACTATGACGTCGAGAAGGCCGAACGCGGCATCATCTACATTGATGAGATCGACAAGATTGCGCGTAAGTCGGAGAACCCGTCGATTACCCGAGATGTGTCAGGTGAGGGCGTGCAGCAAGCGCTGTTAAAGATCCTGGAGGGCACTGTGGCTAGCGTGCCGCCGCAGGGTGGACGCAAGCATCCACATCAGGAGTTCATTCAGATTGACACGAGCAACATCCTCTTCATCTGTGGTGGTGCTTTTGACGGCATGGAGCCGATCATTAAGCGACGGATGGGCAAGAAGGTGATTGGCTTCGGGACCACGGATGAGGCGCGACAAGTGGTGGGTGACATCGAGATCCTGTCGAAGGTCCTTCCGGAAGACTTGCTGCGGTACGGACTCATTCCGGAGTTTGTCGGACGTCTACCCGTGATCACGACGCTGGACGCTCTGGATGAAGCGGCCTTGAAGCAGATTCTGACAGAGCCGAAAAACGCTTTGGTCAAACAGTATCAGCGCTTGCTTGATATGGATTCCGTGGAACTCGAGTTCGCTGAGGACGCCCTCACGGAAATCGCCAAAGAGGCGATCAAGCGCAACACGGGAGCGCGCGGGCTTCGGGCTATCATCGAGGGCGTCATGCTTGAGGTGATGTACGATCTGCCAACGCGAACGGATGTGCGTCGATGCATCGTGACAAAAGAGACGATTACTGCGAAACAGGAGCCGATCTTGGTGACGGATTCCGAACCCGTCACGGATGGACGTAAGAAGAAGAAGAAGGAAGAGACCGCCTGATCCCCCTTTTGGGATGCCTCTTCCGCAAGGAAGAGGCATGTTGTTTCTGTGAGGCCACCTCGATGGGGGGGCCTTTTTTGGTTTATCCCAATCTTTTTTGGGCATACTGGCTATTCAAAGTCCAGTTTCCCTGGATTGTAAAGGGGGCTAAACAATGAACGCAGGGACCGGGATGTTGATGCTCGCGATCGTCCAAGTTGTATTTGCGGGGATCGTGGGTTTTTACTTTTTAAACTTGATGCGCAATCAGCAGAGCCATCGGTCTTCCATTGATCGGGACTCCGTTCGCGAATTGGAAAAGCTGCGAAAGCTGCGTGACATTGCCCTGACGGAGCCCCTTGCCGAGAAGACGCGACCGTCATCACTGTCCGATATCGTCGGGCAAAAGGATGGGCTCAAGGCACTGCGTGCAGCTTTATGCGGTCCGCATCCTCAACATGTGATCATTTACGGCCCCCCTGGAGTGGGGAAGACGGCAGCGGCGAGGGTCGTTCTGGATGAGGCCCGTCGAACTCCGGGATCTCCCTTTCTGAGTGATGCGATCTTCTGCGAGATCGACGCGACGACGGCGCGCTTTGACGAGCGCGGGATTGCCGATCCACTGATTGGATCTGTGCATGACCCGATATACCAGGGTGCGGGTGCGATGGGCGTTGCAGGCATTCCGCAGCCAAAGGCGGGGGCGGTCACCAAAGCCCACGGTGGCGTCTTGTTTATCGATGAGATCGGAGAACTCCACCCGATACAGCAGAACAAGTTGCTTAAGGTCCTCGAGGACCGCAAAGTGTTTCTTGAGAGTGCCTATTATCACCAGGACGACGAAGGCATTCCCGCGCATATTCACGACATCTTTCAACATGGCTTACCGGCTGACTTTCGCCTGGTGGGTGCGACGACCCGCAGTCCGCACGAACTGCCTCCGGCCATTCGCTCGCGCTGCCTAGAAGTGTACTTCCGTGGCCTGACGTCCGATGAAATCGGCGTCATCGTACGCGGAGCGGCCGACAAGATTCGGGTTGAGATCCTGGAGGATGCGGTAACGGTGGCCACTCGCCATGCGACCAATGGTCGCGAGGCCGTGAACATGGTGCAACTGGCTGCGGGGATCGCCATTACAGAACATCGTCGGCAGATTACAAAGGCCGATATCGAGTGGGTTGTGGAGAGCAGTCAGATGTCCCCTCGGATCGAAGGTACCGTTCCGAGTTCGCCAAGGGTGGGCGTCGTCAACGGCTTGGCGGTCGCTGGTCCTTCTGCTGGCATCTTGTTGGAGGTGGAAGCCATCGCCATTCCGGCGCGGGTGCCCGGACACGGCAAGTTGTCGATCACAGGGGTGGTCGATACCGAGGAACTCGGCGGTTCCGGTCGCGTCATCAAACGCCAGAGTATGGCGCGCAGTTCTGTCGACAACGTGATGACGGCCTTGCGCTCGCTTCTTGGCGTCCACCCGCTGGACTTTGACATTCATGTGAATTTCCCTGGCGGGACGCCCATTGACGGCCCTTCCGCGGGCGTGTCGATGGCGGTGGCGATCTACTCGGCCATCACAGGGATTCCCGTCGATAACACGGTGGCCATGACAGGTGAGGTCACGATCCAAGGGGGGGTGCGGCCCGTCGGAGGTATTGTTCCGAAGGTGGAGGCGGCTCGAAAAGCGGGGGCACGTCGGGTCATCATTCCACAAGGCAACGATCAAGAGCGGCTACACTCCCTGCAAGGGATTGAAGTTCTTTGCGTGGAGGCGCTGTCGGACGTGTTGCCACTGGCCTTGGCGGGCGAAGTTCCCGCCCTCCCGGCGGCGGCGGCATCCCTGGCAAGCCTGGCATTGAAGTCAGTCCAAACCGTTGTGGCCCAAGGCACTTGATCGTCTGAGACCCTTGGTTGAATGAGTCGCCTAGACGCAGTTTTGCATCGCGCGTACACAGGCGCAACTTGTAACGGGCAACTTCGGACGGCAAAGGAGAACGGCAGGGGAGCCTGAGCTCCGCTGCCGTTTGCTATGGGCACTTGTCCTGACGACAGCCCGTTGTTGCAGTCCCGTTAGACATTGGTCGACAAGTTCGCTACAATGCGAACTGAAGACAGCTTGGGGGGGATCAGTGTTGGCTAAAGAAAGTCACTCTGCTGAACGGGTGCTGCCGCTTTTGCCACTGCGCGGCTTGCTCGTGTACCCCGCGATGGTCTTGCATTTGGACGTCGGTCGAGAAAAGTCCGTACGAGCACTAGAGATGGCCATGGGCGATGAACACCGCATATTGCTGGCCACGCAGATGGATTCCCAAGAAGATGATCCAGCCGCCAGCGAGATCTTTACGGTCGGCACCATGGCGCGCGTAAAACAGATGATGAAACTTCCCAACGGCACGATTCGAGTTCTCGTGGAAGGGCTACAGCGGGCCCGAATCGTGCAGTACGTGAACGAAAAGGACCTGTTCGAGGTCCGCGTGTTGCCGCTGGCAAGTGATGAACAAACGACACCTGAGACGGACGCACTCGTGCGGGCCGTGATGCAACAGTTTGAGCAGTATTTGAAGCTGTCCAAGAAGCAAGGCCCAGAGGTCCATGCGGCCATCGAGGACATCGATGAGCCGGGACGGCTGGCCGATGCGATTGCGGCGAACCTGACGCTCAAGCTGCCGGACAAACAACGAATTCTTGAGGCTGTTGACGTGGTGGAGCGGTTGGAGATCGTGTTGCAGATTCTCTCCGACGAGCGGGAGGTTCTGGAGCTTGAGAAGAAGATCAATCAGCGCGTGCGCAAGCAGATGGAACGGACGCAAAAGGAGTACTACCTGCGAGAACAAATGAAAGCGATTCAAAAGGAACTCGGGGACAAGGAGGGCAGGCAAGGGGAAGTCGAAGAACTGCGCGAGCAGGCCAGCGAATGCGAGTTATCGGACGCGGCGCGTGAGCGGGTGACCAAGGAGATCGATCGCCTGGAGAAGGTCCCGCCGTCCTCTGCCGAAGGGGGCGTGATCCGAACGTACGTGGAGTGGCTGATGGCGCTCCCGTGGACGCTCGCGGATGACCTGTCCATTGACATTCATGCGGCGCAGGTCGTTCTGGATGAGGACCATTACGGGCTCGACAAGGTCAAGGAGCGGATCATCGAGTACCTTGCGGTGCAAAAGCTCGTCCAGGAGCCACGAGGCCCGATCCTGTGCCTCGTGGGTCCGCCAGGAGTGGGGAAGACATCTTTGGCCAAATCGGTCGCGCGAGCCCTTGGACGAAAGTTTGTGCGCATGTCACTCGGTGGCGTTCGTGACGAGGCGGAGATCCGCGGACATCGACGCACCTATGTCGGAGCGATGCCGGGGCGCGTCATCCAGGGAATGAAGACGGCTCAGACGCTCGCGCCTGTGTTTTTGCTCGATGAGATTGACAAGATGGCCAACGACTTTCGCGGCGATCCGGCCTCCGCGATGCTGGAGGTCCTCGACCCGGAGCAAAACGCGACGTTCAGCGATCACTACATCGAGATTCCGTTCGACTTGTCAAAGGTGATGTTCATCACCACTGCAAATTCCGTTCATGGCATCCCGCAACCTTTGTTCGACCGCATGGAGATGATCTACATCTCGGGCTACACGGAGGTCGAGAAACTGCGCATCGCGGTGGATTACTTGCTGCCGAAGCAGCGCAAGGCGCACGGCCTGACCCGCGATCAGCTAAAGGTCAGTGAAGAGGCGATGACCCGACTCGTTCGCGAATATACGCGCGAGGCTGGCGTGCGCAATCTGGAACGGCAAGTGGCAACGCTGTGTCGAAAGGCGGCTCGCCTGATTGTGGCAGGAGAGCGCAAGCGGGTCACTGTTACCCCCAAGAACCTCCAGAGTTATCTGGGAAGTTCGCGGTACCGCTATGGGACGGCAGAGGTGGAGGATCAGGTGGGCGTGGCTATGGGACTCGCCTGGACAGAGGCGGGCGGGGACACCCTCGCGATCGAAGTCGCTTCAGTCGATGGCACGGGAAAGCTGACGCTCACGGGTCAACTCGGGGACATCATGAAAGAGTCCGCGCAGGCTGCGTTATCCTATGTGCGCTCTCGCGCCGACAACTTGTGCATCGCGGGCGACTTTACGGAGAAGCATGACATTCACATTCATGTACCCGAAGGGGCGATCCCGAAGGATGGTCCTTCAGCCGGGATCACGATCGCCACGGCGCTGGCCTCTGCCTTGACGGGTCGTGCGGTCAACAAGACGATTGCCATGACCGGAGAGATTACGCTGCGTGGTCGAGTCCTGCCGATTGGCGGGGTGAAAGAGAAGTGTTTGAGCGCCCATCGTGCGGGCATTCGAAAGATCCTGTTACCTAGGGAAAATGCCAAGGACATCGAGGATATCCCTGAGAGTGTGCGGGATGACTTGCAGTTCGTCTTTGTCGAGAACATGGATCAAGTGCTGGACAATGCCTTGAATCCGCTGGTGACGCCGTGATTATCCGATCCGCGGAGTTTGTCACGTCGGCAGTTCGGGCAGAACAGTACCCGACCACGGGCTTTCCGGAGGTCGCCTTCGTCGGCCGATCCAATGTCGGGAAGTCGTCACTTCTCAACAAACTGGTCAATCGTCGGCAACTGGCCCGGACGTCGGGGCATCCAGGAAAGACGCAGTTGATCAACTTTTTTTCGATTAACGAGAGCTTGCATCTCGTCGACTTGCCTGGATATGGCTACGCGCGCGTTTCAAAGCAGCAGCAAGCGACTTGGGGTCCGATGGTCGAGACATACCTGCAACGACGCAGTCAACTGCGCCTTGTGGTGCAGTTGATTGACTTGCGACACGAACCCAGTCGGGAAGACAAGCAGATGAACGAATGGCTGCGGCATTTTGGCGTGCCCCTGTTGGTCGTGACGACAAAGGCGGACAAGCTGTCGCGAACAGAGCGGGACAAACAGGAGCGGATGATCCGCCGGGAACTGCAGCTCTCGGCTCCGGAAGCTCTGATCGTGACGTCGGCGGGAAAGGGAACGGGGATTGAGGACGTGTGGAACGTGATCGAGAGTTATACAGTCCCGGGTCCCGAGTCTGCTCTTCTCAAATAGCGGTCGCCGAACTCCGCAAACAACATGCCAAGCAGGATGAGGCCGCAGCCGGCCCACGCAACGGCCGTCAGGCGTTCCGGGGTCCAGAGATAGGTGGCGATCGCCGCGAACACTGGCTCTGTGGCGAAGATCAGGGCCGTCCGCGTCGGCGTCGTGAATTTTTGGAAGCTGGTCTGCGCAAAGTAGGCGAGGACCGTGGCAAGCACCGTACAGATCGCGAGGGACCATAGCACAGTCGAAGACGTCAGTTCCGGACCGTACTGCATGGGGTGGATGCCAGTCACGACGCTCGCCACCATAGACAACATGCCCACCCCCATGATCTGCACGGCGGCAAGAGGCAGGGGATGATGTCTTGGCGCGTATTTGCCCACATACACGATCTGGATGGCAAACGCGATGGCACAGAGGAACGTCAGGGCATCTCCGACGTTGACCGAACCTGACCGTGTATGGGCGAGAAGATACAGTCCGCCCGCTGCGATCAGGACGCCGATCCATGCGGCGATAGGCGTGCGCTGACGCAAGATCACCCACGCCAAGAGCGGGACGAGCACCACGCAGAGTCCCGTGATGAAGCCCGACTGTGCGGCGGTCGTGTACAGCAGTCCGAACGTCTGTAACGCATAGCCGGCTCCTAACCAAAACCCTAGCAGACTGCCGTGGATCCAGACGGCGGGCGAGGCGAGCTCGCGCCGCAACCGGGGCATAGTCAGCGTGGGGATCAGCAGCAGCACCCCACCGATGGCAAAACGCAGGGACAAAAAAAGTAGGACTGGGATGGCGCGAATGGCGTCTTGCACAAGGACAAAGGTCGTACCCCAGATGAGGGTGACGACAAGCAAAGATGCGTCTGCAACATACCGTTTGACCAATGCCCTGTTCACCTCGCGCCTATTGTGACATCGGCGACGCTCGGCGTCAAATCGCGCGTTCGGAATGGAGTGTCTCCATCTTGTCATGAGCCTGTCATCAACGTGTGTGTATAGGGGTGTCCCGCATGGTATACTGGTGTCGCCTGCTTGTGTCTTAAGGTCGTGGGGTCGGGAGTTGAGCGATCATGCATATGTTAGTTATGGGGATCAATTACCGCTCGGCGACGGTGGAGTTGCGAGAGCCTTTTAGCGTGGACGCCAAGGGACTGCAGCATGCCCTCGCGAAGCTTCGGGGTCTGCCTTCTGTCCTCGAAGCGGTGTTGGTGTCGACTTGTAATCGAACGGAAGTATATGCCGTTTGCGACGACGTTTCCGCGGCGCGCGGTGAGGTGGAGTCATTTTACGCGGACCTATCCGGTTTGGCCTCTTATTCCTTTCAAAACACCTTGTATACGTATCGAGATGCAGAGGCGGTCAGTCATCTCATGCGGGTCGTGACCGGACTCGACAGTATGGTGATCGGTGAGACGCAAATCCTTGGCCAGGTTCGCACCGCATTTTTGGGGGCGCAGTCTGAGGGGATGACCGGCCTGATCTTCAATCACTTGTTTCAGACAGCCGTGGCCTTTGGCAAACGCGTTCAGACTGAGACTGGAATTGGGCAGAGTGCTGTCTCGGTGAGCTATGCGGCGGCGATGTTGGCGAAGAAGGTCTTTACGTCACTGTCCGACAAGACCGCACTCATTATAGGTGCCGGCAAGATGGCAGAGTTGACGCTGACGCACCTGCGCGCCCAAGGCATTGGGCATGTGTTGGTGATGAACCGGACCCGCTCGCGTGCGGATGAGTTGGCGGATCAGCATGGCGGCGAGGCCGTCGCCTTCGAGAAGCTCTGCGCGGCCGTTGCAAGGGCCGACATCATCGTCAGCTCCACAGGCGCGCGCGGCTACGTTCTGACGCCGGAGATGGCGGGACCAGCACTGAGGCGGCGCAAGAGTCGCCCGCTGTTTTGTATCGATATCGCCGTCCCGCGCGACATCGATCCGGCGATGGCGCGTCTCGACGGGGTTTACGTATACGACATCGATGATCTGCAGGATGTCGTTTCCGTTTCCGTGTCTCTTCGTCGCCAGGAAGCGGAGCGCGTGCAGTCGATGATCGCGAGCGAAGTGGCGGCGTTTTATGGGTGGATGGCCCAGCGCGACTGCGTACCCCTGATCGCGCAGGTGAGACAGCGCGCGGGCGACATTCAGGAATCGGTCTATGATAGTCTCATTCACAAGTTGCCTGAACTCGATGAGCGCCAAAGAAAAGTGGTTCAAAAGCACTTGGCGAGCGTCGTCAATCAACTCTTGCGGGATCCCATCGCGAATCTGAAGGACAGTGCCATTCGATCCGACGCCCCGGATCTGACGGAGCCGTTTGCCCGCATTTTTGGCCTTGGGCCCGCCCAGAACGAAGATCTCGACGGTGACTATGCACAGGGTCTGGCGAGTGTGCCAGAGAAGGGATCGCGCAAAACGCCTGTTCGCGACTTGACGGCGGTTCTTCCCACGCGCCAGGAGGCGGTCGTCCTGCCACCGATGCGGCGAGAGAGGTCAACGACAGCCTGTTCGCTCACATGACCTCTGGCGGTTTCAGTTTTTTCTTTGCGCCGGGCGTGTATCTGGTCATGCTGGCGCTGTATGGACTGTCCCTCGTTCTTTTTTATGTCGATTTTCTGCGGGACAACGCGATCGCCAACCGCAGTGGGATGTTGTTGCTTGGCATCGTTTGGGTACTGGAAACGTTGTTTTTAGGAAGCCGCGTGATGCGGGACCACGTCTTGCCGCTGTTTACATCGGATCAGGCGACCATCCTGTTCGCTTGGCTGTTGATCTCCCTGTCATTTATCGTCAATCTGGTCTCGCGTATTGATTACTTTACGTTGTTCATCAATCTTCTTGGATTCCTTTTCGTCGGGTTTGATGTCATGGTGCACGGTGTGGCGTCGGACACAGCGCCGCGCGTCAGCGATATCCTGTTGCTTCACGTCAGTGTCGCCTTTTTGAGTTACCTGGCGTTCACGGTGTCTTCGATCTTCAGTCTTCTCTACCTGTTGGAAGATCGTGCGCTGCGAGGCAAACGCTTCGCTAGCGGACCGTTTCGGCGTTTGCCGCCACTGGAGCGACTTGAGTTGTTCGCCTATCGATCCGCTATGGTCGGCGGGCCGCTTCTGTTTATCGCGATGATGTTGGGGGCGATATGGTATCAAATTCTGACGGGGCAGGTCCTACTTCTGGATCCAAAGCCGATCGCCACGTTGCTCCTGTTTGGGGTGTACGTGGTATATCTCGTGCTACGGGCGCAGGGTCGCATCAGCGGTCGTAAGGCTTCTTGGTGGAACTTGGCCGCCTTTGCCGGTGTCTTGGTCAACTTTCTGGTGATTGGTGAATTTATGTCGAAATTTCATCGCTGGTAGGGGGTGGGAGGATGGGTCGAACGTTTCGCGTGGGAACCAGAAGGAGTCAGTTGGCAACCACACAGACAGGCCACGTTGTCAAGGCCTTGCAAGATCTTCATCCGGGGCTGGCTGTCGACATCGTCGAGATTCTCACCAAAGGGGACCGGATTCAGGATGTCGCCTTGTCAAAAGTCGGTGGCAAGGGGCTTTTTATCAGCGAACTCGAAGAGGCGCTGCTCCAGGGGCGCGTCGACTTCGCGGTTCACAGCCTCAAGGACGTGCCGGCGGAATTGGCGCCCGGTCTCGTGATCGGTGCCGTTCCGCGCCGGGAAGATCCGCACGATCTTCTGATCACGCGTGAGGGATACACGATCACGACCCTTCCGGAACGGCCGCGAATCGGCACGAGTTCCCTGCGTCGCAGTGCCCAGATCCTGCGCCTTCGCCCCGATGTCCAGATCGAGCCGCTGCGTGGCAATATCGATACGCGTCTGCGGCGACTGCAGGATCAAGCGCAGCTCGATGGGATTGTTTTGGCAGCCGCGGGACTCATGCGGATGGGGTGGTGGGCGCCAGACCATGCGACGACGCTCCCCGCGGGACTTGGCGCCGTCTTGCTGACAGAGCAGGAACTGATTCCCGCGGTGGGTCAAGGTGCGCTTTGCATTGAGTGTCGGGCAACGGACGAGGAATTACTCAGTCTTCTCCAAGGCCTGCACGATCGTGAGGCGGAGGCCACGACGAGAGCAGAACGCGCATTTCTGAAAGCCGTGGGGGGAAGTTGCCAAGTGCCGGTTGCAGGCTATGCCACCATGGCGAGTGTGCCATCGGGGAACGGGCGAGTCGTGCTTCGCGGCTGGATTGGTTCGCCGGACGGCCAGCAGATGTCGTCCGGGTCGCAGAGCGGGGAGGATCCTGAACGACTGGGGCGTGAACTTGGCGAACACCTCCTGGCGACTGGTGGACGTTCCATTCTTGACCAACTGTCATGTTGAGCGGATATCGCGTCGCCATCACGCGCCCAGCGGATCAGGCCGGTGAAATGGTGCATGCCGTAGAGGAGTTCGGTGGCGTTCCGCTGTTGTATCCTCTGATTTGCACGCGACCACTTGGCACCGAGGGGATTCGCCGCGCAAACCAGGCGTGTTGGGATGCACTTGTCTTTACAAGCAAGGCCGGTGTCGACGCCTATGCCCGCGCCTGTCTCACGCCCGGGGCGAAACTCGACGCGCCGCCAGCGTACTGCGTCGGTGGTCAGACGGCCAAGGCGGCGCGTTCGTACGGCCTCACTGTGGCCGTGGTGCCGTCGGAAGCGAACGCCGGTGCACTGGTGCAGGCCATGGTGAATTCGGGCGTCTCTGCGGCGCGCGCGCTTCTGGTTCAAGGGCAGTTGGCGGATGACACCGTTCGCACCGCACTCGAGTCGGCCGGATGGGTCGTGCAAAAGGTCGTCGGATATGAGACGATAGGAACGGGACAAGCCGCACGCCTACTGGATGCGGTTGTATGCCGATCCGTGGATGTCTTGACCTTTGCCAGCGGGTCCGCCGTTCGTGAGTTTGCATCCTGTCTGGCTGGACGCTCGCAGGCCGTGGACGTGCTGGGAGCGCGGCTCTTGATCGCCGCCATCGGGCCGAGTACGTGCCGTGTTCTGCATGAAGTGGGTCTCGCGCCGCAGATCACGGCGAGCAAGGCCTCTGGCCGCGATTTGATCCATGCGCTTTCTGATTACATAGAACGTTCGGTCGACCTGCCGTAGACCGCCGCATGGTAGGAATTCAGACATCTGGAGGGGGTTATGGCGATGGCGTTGGCATTTGACCGGCACCGTAGACTCCGCGGAAACAAAGGCCTGCGGGCCATGGTGCGGGAGACGCGACTTTCGGTTTTGCAGTTGATGTACCCTGTCTTTGTGACCCATGAACCAGGCCGCCATCCCGTGGGGGCGATGCCCGGTGTGGACCATCTCGGCCTCGAAGCGTGGCGTCGCGAGGTGCACGACCTCGCAGAACTCGGGGTGCCTGGCGTCATCTTGTTCGGCCTGCCCGCCGTCAAGGACGACGTGAGTTCGGAGGCGTACGCGGAGAACGGCATCGTGCAGCAGGCGATTCGCATCGCCCGTCAGGAAAATCCGGATCTCGTCATCGCGACAGACGTGTGCCTGTGTCAGTACAACCCCGCCGGTCACTGTGGGATCGTGCATGGCGACGAGATCGTCAACGATGAAAGCCTGTCTCTGATTGCCCGTACGGCCCTTTCACACGCACAGGCGGGGGCGGACATGGTGGCCCCGTCCGATATGATGGACGGGCGAATTGCCGCCATTCGGGCGATGCTGGACTCGCATGGGCTCGTCCAAACCCCGATTCTGTCTTACGCAGTCAAATATGCCTCGGCCTTTTACGGGCCCTTTCGCGAGGCTGCCAACTCGGCACCCGCTTTCGGGGATCGGCGGACTTATCAGATGGACCCGGCCAACGTCCGTGAAGCCATTCTGGAGGCGCAATCCGATCTCGATGAAGGCGCCGACATGCTGATGGTCAAGCCGGCCCTCGCCTACCAAGACGTACTGCGAGCCCTCCGCGATCGTTTCGAGGTGCCTCTGGCCACGTACAATGTCAGCGGCGAGTACGCGATGGTCAAGGCGGCGGCGATGCAGGGGTGGATTGATGAACGCCGCATCGTGATGGAGATGATGACCGGATTTCGCCGTGCTGGCGCCGACGTCATCATTACCTATTTTGCTAAGGACGTCGCTCGCTATCTGCGGGAGCAAGAGGGGGGACTCGTATGACCACAGACGGTGGAGCTTTCCGTTCGCGCTCGTCGCAGGCGTTTGACCGCGCCCGTAGATCGATCGTCGGCGGGGTGAACAGTCCGGTGCGCGCGTTTCGCGCCGTGGGGGGCGACCCTGTCTTCTTTGCACGGGGGCAGGGTCCCTACGCCTATGACATCGACGGTCACGAGTATGTCGATTACATGCTGTCCTGGGGTCCGTTGATCGCCGGACACGCGCATCCAGATGTCGTCGCAGCCATCGTGAACCAGGCGCAGCTTGGCACGAGCTTCGGAGCCCCAACCGAGATCGAGACGACGATGGCCGAAGAGGTTCGGGCTGCCTACCCGTCCATCGAACTCGTCAGAATGGTGAATTCGGGCACGGAGGCGACGATGAGCGCGTTGCGTCTGGCCCGAGGATGTACCGGACGATCTTTGATCTTGAAGTTTTCCGGTTGTTATCACGGACATCCCGACGGTCTGTTGATTCGCGCTGGATCGGGTGTCGCCACGCTCAGTCTTCCGGATTCGCCTGGGGTGCCAGCGCAAGTCGCGGGCTTGACCCTGACTGCACCCTACAACGACAGTGAAGCCGTCCGAATCATTTTTCAGACGTCCGGAGAGCAAATTGCGGCTGTCATCGTCGAACCTGTGGCCGGGAACATGGGGATGGTCTTGCCCAAACCCGGGTTCCTCCAGACTCTTCGCGAGCTCACGCAGTCTTATGGAGCGCTGCTGATTTTCGACGAGGTGATGACCGGCTTTCGGGTTCGCCTGGGTGGTGCCCAAGACTACTATGGCATTACACCAGACCTCACGACGCTCGGCAAAGTCATCGGTGGTGGCTTACCGGTCGGCGCGTACGGCGGGCGTCGCGACATCATGGAGCAGGTCGCTCCGCTGGGACCGGTCTATCAAGCGGGGACCTTGTCCGGCAATCCGCTGGCGATGGCCGCCGGTCTTGCAACGCTGCGGCTCTTGAAGGAACCCGGCACCTACGAGCAGTTTGAAACATACGGGGGGGCGCTAACCCGTGGGTTTCTCGAGGCAGCGTCCGAGTTGGGGATTCCGGCGCAAGCGTCTTCCATCGGCGGCATGTTTGGGACATTCTTCGCGCCAGAACCGGTCGTGGACTATGATACCGCCAAGAAATCGGATGTCTCGCTGTATGCGAGGTACTTTCACGCTATGCTCGGGCGCGGCGTCTATGTGGCGCCATCGCAGCTCGAGGCCGGATTCTTGTCGATCGCGCATGGGCCGAGTGAGCTCGACCGAACCCTGTCGGCGATGCGCGACTCGCTGCGGGACGCTGTACGCGCAGACAAGTAGTTTGCACATTCGGAGAAATCTGACATTGACACAAAGACGACACATTGGTTACACTTACGTGTGAAAGACCGATAAGAGCAAAGTCGGGGAAACCCGGCGACGCAAAGCCACGGGTCTACGGCATCGTCAGATGCTAGGGCAGCCGGGTTGCCGAAGTCGAGAACGTTCGCTGCTTCGGCGACTTCACCTCAGGTGATTCGCCGAGCCATGAGTTGGCTCATGTTTGGTGGGTCTCCCTGGTGAGGGAGGCCTTTTTGCGTTCTTCGGTCCGACGCCAAAGGAGGGAAACGACTTGGACGGTCTGCAGACTCGAGACGAGGCCCATCTGGCGGCCGCTGTCTGCGGGGCGATGGAATCCGAGCGCCAGCGCCTGGCGCGGGACATTCACGATGGGCCAGCGCAACTGCTGACCAATCTGACGATGCGGCTTGAAGTGGTCAAGGAGATGGTCAAGCACACGCCGCAAACTGTACTCCCCGAGATCGCGCGGATTCAGGAGATGTTGCGTTCATCCGTCGGGGAATTGCGGCGCATGATCTACGACTTGCGTCCTGTCGTCCTGGCGGAACGCGGACTTGTCGGGATTGTGACCGAGTATGTCGAACGCTGTCAATACTTGACATCAATCCCGATCTCCTTGCAGGCACAAGACCCCGGTTACACGCTCGACGACACCGTTGCGATTGTCCTGTTCCGGATGATTCAAGAGTGTGTCACCAACAGCTTGAAGCACGCCCGTCCCACGCGAGTGGAGGTTGTGATCGCGGTCGGGCAGGGGGTTGTCCAGGTGGTCGTGAGCGACAACGGGATCGGGTTTCAGACGCCTCTGGACGAAGTGAGCGGGCAACCGGGTGCTGGCCCTCAGTCTACGCAGGCGCCATCCGGATTCGGGCGACCAGGGTTGCTGGAACGGGCGCGCATTCTAGGCGGTGACGTACGCTACGAGTCCTTGGCGGGCAGGGGCACCACCGTCTTTATCGAAGTGCCCTTGCCGCTCGACCAGGATAAGACATAGAAACGGGAATGGTGGCAGCACGGCTTGATAGAGAAAGAAAGAGGGGTCGGGGCATGGGTGAACGTCCTATACGGTTGCTTCTGGCAGACGATCAAGTTCTGTTTCTCAGTGGCTTGTCGGCACTGTTTTCTCTTTGTCCGGATTTTCTAGTCTGTGCCACGGCGCGTACGGGAGCCCAGGCACTGGAAAGGGCACTCGCGGAGCCCGTCGACGTCATTTTGCTCGACATCGGTCTACCTGACTGTTCGGGAGTCGAGACCGCACGCGCTCTTCGCCGAGCCGGGTGTGAGTCAGCCATCCTGATTGTCAGCAACTATGATTCCCGGGCAGACGTGGTGGAGGCGATCGCGGCCGGCGTGCAGGGATACATTCTGAAGGACGCCGAGGCACGGGCGCTTCATGATGCCGTGCGAGATGTGGCAACAGGCAAGCGCTATGTGGATCCTCGATTGGTGATCCATATGATGGAGGCGCTGGCGGACCGATCGCGGACAGAAGCCGTGCCAGTGCCACAGTCCTCGTCTCCGCAGCGAGCGCGGCTGACGTCTTATGGTTTGACAGAACGTGAATCCGACGTGCTGCGCCTCATGGCATCCGGTCTCACTAACGCAGAGATTGCCCGGAAACTCTACATTGCGCCGAAGACAGTTCGCAACTACACGACCAACGTCCTGCAAAAACTTGGCGTGCCGGATCGTACGAAAGCCGCCGTTCTCGCTTTGACGACGGACCTCGTGATCGGGCCTGCAGGGCACGAGGCCGGGTGAGTTGTGGGACGCTTGTCCCGGGAGTGGTCCTTGCAAAGACAGGAGTATTGTCCCTAGTCGATCCCTCAGGCCAGCGCTAGGATAAGGGCATCGGAAGGGACCACCGCGGTGCTTCCCTTCACAAAAAGGAGGCAGACACGATGAAATGGGAGCTGGGGCAATTCGCACTGAGAGTTTGGGTGGCCGTAGGCACGAAGATGCAGCATGCTGCACGGGACGACGAGGGACAAGGCCTTGTCGAGTATGGGTTGATCATCGGGCTGGTCGCAGTTGTCTTGGTAGCCGCTCTGGTTACGTTGACAGGTGGACTAAAAGGCATATTTGGGACAATTACTAACGCTCTAACGCCACCTTCTACGGGAGGCTAACATTACCGGAGGCGACTTTCGTCAGGAGGGGATGCAGATGCAGTTGGGAATTCTCGTGTTGATCGGCCTCGCCACTGTCGCCGTGATCTGGGATCTCAAGTGCCGCCGCATCCCCAACCTGTTGTCAGGGGTCACAGCGGCGTTCGGGTTGGTCTGGCATGGAACCGCTCAGGGTCTTTGGTCTGACAGTGTTCTGGGGGCGTGTGTCGGTGTGATCGTGTTGTGCATCCCGTTTTTTCTAGGCGGCATTGGCGGTGGAGATCTCAAATTTCTCTCGGCGCTCGGATTTGGCTTGGGGTTCGGGCCGACGCTTGTCTGCTCTTGTGTCATGGCCATAGCGGGGGCTCTGTTGGCCCTCGGCATGGTCAACAAGTCAGGCTGGGTAGCGCGCCGCCTGGGAAGGCCCTGGCTGCAACAAGCGGGGGTCCCTAGAGAACAAATGGTCGTGACGGTCCCTTATGCCGTGGCCATCTTCTCAGGTCTCTTGGTGACGTCGCTCCTCGACTTCCACGGGTTGGCCGTCAAGGTCGTCCCGTGAGCCCGAGAGGAGTGCCAGCGAGGACGCAAGCGGCGCGCACGACGGCGGCACGAGGAAAACAACTGCGTGGGGACAGCAGTGGTCAAGCCCTTGTCGAGTTGGCCTTGGTGCTCCCGCTGTTTCTACTGATCATCGTCGGCATTCTCGATTTCGGTCAGTTGTTCATGACCGAGCTGACGCTTCAGGAAGCCGCCCGTGATGGCGCTCGCTACGCCAGTGTCGGTCAGAACGACGCCGAGATCGCACAAGACGTGTTGGCCGACGCGGTCGTTCTCAACACGACCGCCGTGAGCGTATCGGTAAACCCACCGGATGGGGAACGCGTCTCAGGGGACCCGGTCACGGTGACCGTGACCTACCCATTTACCTTCTTGCCGCCCCTGAGCGCCTTTTTGCCGAATGGACTCACGCTGCAAGCGCAGACGACGATGCGGATGGAGTGAACCCCGTGACTCGTGGCAGACAGAAGAACCAGCGTCATGCACGGCGGGACGCGGGGAACATCGCTCTGTTGACGGCTCTCATGATGGTCGCCATTCTTGGCAGTCTCGCGTTTGCGTCGGATGTCGGCGTGGCGTACCTGGCTCGCGGACGACTCATCAGCGCACTGGATGCGGGGGCTCTGGCCGGGCTGTCTCAAGCGTTCGT
>JAPNUJ010000011.1:43794-44211 GCA_026627155.1 Bacillota bacterium
GGCAGACCTACGTCTTGTCAGAAGGGGCAGGGGATGGGGAAGACGGCAACTATGGCTACCTTGCACTCGGTGGCAATGGTGCCGCTGTCTTTTTGCAGAACTTCGAATACGGCTACAGCGGCACGCTGTCTGTGGGGCAAGAGGTGCTCACGGAGCCGGGAGTGATGGCCGGGCCCGTCTCAGCTGGAGTGAACGACCGGTTGGAGGCAACGAACGCCTGCACATTTGCCACCGCTACAGATGCCTGTGCGCGCGTCTTGCTACTGCCGGTGATCAGTGGATTCACAGGACATGGACGGAGCGACGTCACGATTGTCGGGTTCGCTGCTTTTTACCTGGACGGGCTTCAGGGCAGTGGCGGACACCAGCAGATCGTCGGACAATTTTTGCAATTGGTCGTGCCAGGCACGATCGGGA
>JAPNUJ010000120.1:0-261 GCA_026627155.1 Bacillota bacterium
GATCTCAGTCAGAGTAAAAGCGCGTTGCACGTGATGTTCGTCAAAACGTTCATAGCGGCCAGAATCCTCTTTGATCATCAGTACCAAATCATAGCTCACAGAGTGCTCGCGGACACCTGCTGACGTTTTCATGATCGCGATCTCATCCTCGCGAACGTCACAAAAAAGATTGTCCCCGAGTTCGATCGCCACTTTGCGTGGAGAGTGCACGTCAAAAAAGAGCCAACCGCCGACCTGAAGGCATCCGGCGATCGCTCGAAA
>JAPNUJ010000120.1:271-5981 GCA_026627155.1 Bacillota bacterium
TCGGAACGACTGTTCCAGTTCTGCAACGGACTCTACATAGTTTAAAACATCGCAGATCGCAACGCACCCGTCAACCGGTACGGGCGAGCGGAGCGTCTGAACCTGACCCTGCAAGAGTCGGACGCGCTGTCCATAGGCTCGCGCCTTGACCGACGCTTGTGCCAGCATCGCCTCCGATGAATCCACACCGATCACCAGCCGCGCGCGCTCGAGCAGCGGCCCGAACATCGTGCCCGTCCCGCACCCGACGTCCATGACGCGGTCCGCCCGGACCCCTGAGGCCGCGAGTAACGCGCGCCAGACCTCTGCATAGCGCGCGTACGGCACATCCCCCATCAGACGGTCATAAACCGCCGCAAATCGCTCATACATCCACGGCAACCGACAGCCGCGGCGCGTCGCCCCAGAGCCTCTCCAAGCCAAAAAACTCGCGATCTTCCTCCATGAACACATGCGCCACCAGGTCGCCGAAGTCTACCAGGATCCACTTGGCATCCTCCTTACCCTCGACGCCCTTGCAATGCAGTCCGCGTTCTTCCAGTTTCTCACGCACCGCGTCTGCGATCGCCTGTACTTGTGTACGTGACCTCGCACTGCAGATGACAAAGTAATCCGCGATCACCGACAAATCATGAATATCCAGGATCACGACATCCTTCGCTTTCTTGCTGTCCGCCGCATCTGCCGCCGCCCGTGCCAACTCCGCGTACTGCTGCTGCATTCACAAACCCCCTTCTCGTCATCACTGCAAAAGACTGCATTCCCATTCCCTATGGCTCTACTGTATGCCAAAGACTGCACCATTACAAGTCGACAGATCGCGAGCGCCACTCGGTATACGCCCTGTTGCGCATGTCGACGGTCACAAGGGAGACGTCCACCTGCTGCGAAAGCAAGTGCGCAATCGCGTCATCGGCGCATCGTGCGAGTGCCAGCGTAAGGTCCGTTTGCGCCGTCTCCCGCAACAGAGCCACCGCTGGATAGTCTCGTCCTGGTTCGATCGCATCGGCTACATAGAGCACGCGCGCCAATAGCGGCATCGTAGGATTGCCCACGGTGTGATAGGCCACTGCGTCCCGGATCTCGGTGTCTTCAATCCCAAACTCGCGCATCATCAGCGCCGCGCACAGGGGTCCGTGCCACGTCTTCGGCGGTCCGGCCGGCAACACAAAGCCGACCTCCCCGGCAAGCACCCGCATCGTTGCCGGCGACTCCTCCCGGTACAGATCGTGCAACCAGGCGGCCGTCTGCGCCTTCTCGATGTTCGCCCCAAAACGGCGCGCCAGATCGCACGCAGTCTGAACGACACCCTCAACGTGACGGAGCCGACCTGCAGATAAACGTCGCTTTGCCGCTTCCTGTGGTGTCATAGGCTGCGATACAACTCCTTTTCGACGATGTAGTCAGCGACTCCGGTCGGCAGCATCATATCCGAGCGCAACCCTCTCACGAGGCGCGATCGCAACCAGCGACTTGAGATATCCAGAGCCGGCATGTCGAGTGGGCGAATGATGGCGGACGGCAGCGTTACTTGAACGGCATGACAGACCAACTGCAGTTCCTGATCCGGTCTCGGTGCCGCTACCAGTTCCACACGGCGCGCGATTTCGTTTGCCCGCTCCCAGTGTGGGAAGTCAGCCAACATATCTGCCCCTAGGAGAAAGCCGAATGTGGCATCAGGGTACATACAAGTCAACGTCAAAATCGTGTCGATCGTATAGCTGGGACCCGCCCGATCCAGTTCCACGCTTGACGAAAAGAACTGAGGATATCCCTGTACCGCTCGTTCCACCATCCCCAGTCGCGCTCCGCTCTGCGTCACCTCGTCCGGGGCCTTGTGTGGCGACTGTCCGGTCGGGACGAAAAGCACGCGATCCGCCGCCCACTGTTCCAGGGCAACCTGTGCGATCGCCATATGGCCGACATGCGGCGGATCAAATGTACCTCCGAACAGACAAAGACGTTCCCGCGTCATTGGGGCAACATGATCTTTCGCTTCTCATGGGATTTGCGAAACAACACCAGAGTCCGTCCGATCACCTGCACCACATCGGCCTTAAGCAGTTCAGCCAAGCGGGTGGCTGCTTCTTCTGCGGTTGACTCCGAGTTTTGCAGCACCGATATCTTGACCAATTCGCGCGACTCCAGGGCGAGTCCCGCTTGGTCCAAAAAGTTTTCGGAGATGCCCCCTTTGCCAAGTTGCATGATGGCCGGTTCCGTGTTGGCGAGGGATCGCAAGAACGACACCTGCTTTTTTGTCAGCACGTCAAACACTCCTTTCTTTCAACCGCTTGGCCGCCCGTAGCGCAGCCACTCACGCGTCAGCGCGCCCGCGACTGGCCCCGTGACACCTTTTTGTCCGCATTGCCGAATCGCCCGCCGAGCGCCGGTCGCACCGAGACCTCGATCCCGGAGGGCAGGTGTATGCGCAACTTGACGCGTCGCCCAGACAGCCTGATCCAGCCCAAACCCGGAACCACCAGGTCGACGGGTTTCCCGTCCTCGAAACTTACATTTTTCGGTCGCAATTCACGTAAAGACGCATCGCAGTCCGAACAGGGCGGATTCAAAATAAGCCCAAGTTGCCGCCGATAGAGTTCATCCGCACGGTCAAGCTTCGTACGATGCACAGTCAATTGATTGGCGGCATAGATGACAAACGGCTGCGGCTGCCCAGCGATAAAGTCCAACCGGGCGAGCCCCCCCAGGAACAGCGATTGGTCTGGTTGCAGTTGATAAATCCGCGGACGCACGCGCTCCTCAGGAATGATCCACTTGAGCGAGTTCCGACAAACGCGGTCCTGGAGCCGATACTTGCCGAGAAGCCCCGGCGTGTCCGCCAAGACCATCCCACTACCGCCGAGTTTCACCGACATCCCAGAGAGCGTCGTACCAGGATAGGGGCTCGTCGTCAGTGCTTGTCCATCGAGTTGACCCGACTTTGCCAACAAGCGATTCAAGAGCGAGGATTTGCCCACATTGGCCATGCCTACCGTAACGACCTGACGTCCACGCGAATGGGCGAGCAGCTCTCGCCACAGTCCGTCGAGTCCTTCCTCACTACGGGCGCTAAGGAGCACGACTCGAGTCGCCTCGAGCCCGTTGCGCCTGGCTTCGCGAACAAGCCAGTTGGACAAGCGTTCACGACTCAGTTCACGCGCCAGAAGATCGACCTTGTTGCCGATCACCCACACCTCGTTCCCGCGCAGCGTCCCCGCCAGACCCCGCACCAGACTCCCGGCGAGGTCGAACAGATCAACCACATACAAGACCAGCGACGGACGCGAGAGCGAACGCATCACAGAGGATCTGTATTCTTCTTCTGTGACGTTACCGGGCGAGAACTGGCCATAGTGAATCAGCCGATAGCAACGTTGGCAAAGCGGTTGTTCGCGCAAAAACGCAGAACCCGTCACATAGCCTCGCTGATTCTCGTCATCCATCTGCAGCGGCGCGCCACATCCGGTACAGACCAAATTAACACTCAAGCACACACCTGCTTCCCTTGAAATTTCTCTGTGAACGTCTTGTCCTATCCAGAATAACGGCGCAGCCGATTATTCTTCTGGCAGACGGTGGCGCGAGAGCGCCATGTCACCGTCTACTCCGGAAAATAGGGGTCTTGCGTCAGCGGTTGACGCCCCTTCAGTACCCGGCGTTCCACGAACCGGATCAACCGCGTCCCGCCGTGTTCACGGCCTGGGACGGGTACAACCAAGACCGTGTACATGCCCATCCGGTTGCCCCCGAGTATATCCGTGAACAGTTGATCGCCGATCATGACGGTGCTATGGACGTCCGAGCCGACCATGGCAAGTGCCTTGTCATATGCGGAGTGCCGAGGCTTTCTTGCATTGGCGATCGCCGGGATGCCGAGCGGACGAGCGAACGTCGCGACGCGAAGCTCGTGATTGTTCGACAGGAGGCACACGGCAAACCCCAGCGATTTTGCGTGTCGCAACCATGACACCAGACGCTTCGGCGCGTCCGGAACTCCCCATGCCACCAACGTGTTGTCGAGGTCCGTCACCAAAGCGCGCATGCCATCGTCCCAAAGCCGCTGCAAATCAATATGATAGATGGACGTCACATACTCATTGGGTAAAAGAAGCGATGACAAACCGACTCATCTCCCAGGCCTCGCCTGTTTCCGAACGTGCCGCAGGAGTCCATCGTATCACAGGAACCCGAATTGACAAAAGCGGGCACCTGTGGAGCCCCCATCGTGGACGATGAACTACACAGGAGTTTGTGCCATAGGGTGTTCCGTTCAAGTTCCGTGATGACGGACTTGTTCCTGCAGCTTCTCGATCGCTCGCTTCTCAATCCGCGAAACGTAAGATCGCGAGATACCCAGTTCACGAGCAATTTCGCGTTGCGTCTTTTCCTCGCCATAGGGGAGTCCAAAGCGCGCCCAGATAATTTCCCGTTCGCGCGGTTCCAGCACAGACAGACCATCATAGATCTGATCGCGGTCGATGCGAAACTGGATCTGCTCGACGATCTCCTCGTCATCACTGCCGAGAATGTCGATCAGGGCCACCTCGTTGCCCTCCTTGTCGTGCCCGATCGGTTCTTGCAAGGACACATTGCGACTGACCTTGCGCTGCGATCGCATGTGCATCAGAATCTCATTTTCTATACAACGCGCAGCATACGTGGCGAGCCGAACCCCCTTGTCAGGCTTGAAGCTCTGAATGCCTTTGATCAGACCGATCGTCCCGATCGAGATCAAGTCATCCGCGTCGACCTTGCCGTGGTCATACTTTTTGACGATGTGGGCAACCAGGCGCAAGTTGTGTTCGATCAGCCGGTTGCGCGCCTCGTCATCTCCCCGTTGCAGCCGTTGAATCATCTCGCGCTCTTCTTCTGCCGACAAAGGTTGCGGAAAGGTATGATTCTTGACGTACGAGACAAACAGGGACATCTCGCGAACGAGCATGGCCAGTATCGTGAAAATCTCCATTTGCGTCCCTCCTTGCGGTGCACCTGAGTCTATGCCCCTGGGACAGCAAAGATGTGCAAAAGCAAACAGGGCCCCTGGGGGCCCCGCGATCTCAGTGGCTGAGCGCTGTGCTTACCAGAAAAAAGCGAGTGCAAAGATCCAAGCGAATGCCAGCCACCACCACCACCAGCCGCCACCCCACCAGCCGTAACCCGCGCGTCCGTAGCCGTAGCCAGGAGCCCGTCCATACCCACCGTAACCAGGAGCACCATAGGCTCCATATCCTGCACCAGGCGCGCCATAACCGTAACCCCACTGCGCCAGCGCAACGTCGAGCCGCTCTTGTTCTGACTGTGGCCTCAAAGCGGCGCTGGCCAAACCAGTCGGTGCATACTGTTTAGGTATGCGCATCAAGACAGCCTGCTCATTTACAGATTGTACGATACCGCGGTGAGCGCCCCAAGGAGTTTGAAACTGTACCCACTGACCTACTGCTTTCGTGCATTGACCTTTTACGCACATTGTTTATCACCTCCTCGCCACAATATGTGGCAAAGGAGACCGTAAGGCAGGGCGTACGTCCGGGAAGCCCAGGCAGCACGCCAAAGTTCCGCGTCTGCCTATGCCGGATAAACGTCACCAGCTCGGTTGTTCATACTCTTTCTGTGTCCACCACGCACAGATTTGCTACCCGTATATCTCGTCGGTCGCCTGACACCCGAGAAACATCATCGCAAATATGGCTCTCATCGCGATGCAAGCATC
>JAPNUJ010000121.1 GCA_026627155.1 Bacillota bacterium
CCGTCTGCCAGAAGAATAATCGGCTGCGCCGTTATTCTGGATAGACGGTGACATGGCGCTCTCGCGCCACCGTCTGCCAGAAGAATAATCGGCTGCGCCGTTATTCTGGGCGGGTGTCCCCAATGGAGTATCGCATATCCTGACCCCCATTGCCTAGTCCGGCCGGATACCAGCCCACTCTACCAACTTCCTCTACCTACCCCTTCTACCGGCTCACGGCGTCGCAAATAGCGGTGTCGAGAGATACCGTTCCCCGTTGGACGCCGAAATCGTCAACACGCGTTTGCCACGCCCGAGCTCCCGGGCGATCTGAAGTGCCACAAACACATTGGCGCCGGAGGAGATCCCGCACAGGAGCCCCTCCTCTTTCGCGAGACGGCGCGCCGTCTCGAATGCCGCCTCGTTGTCCACGGTGCGCACCTCGTCGTAAACGGTTCGATCCAACACGGTTGGCACGAAGTTGGCGCCGATGCCCTGGATCTTGTGCGCTCCCGGCTGGCCGCCCGACAGGATAGGCGATCCTGCCGGTTCCACGGCGACCACTCGACAACCCGGGATGTCCCTGCGCAGAACACGCCCGACGCCCGTAATCGTGCCGCCCGTGCCGATTCCCGCGACAAAGGCATCGAGGTGCCCTTCTGTCTGCTGAACGATCTCAGGCCCTGTGGTCAATTCGTGAACGCGCGGATTGGCAGGGTTGTCGAACTGTTGCGGCATGAAGTACCCGTGGTCGCGCGCAAGTTCTGCGGCCTTTTCGACAGCGCCCCGCATGCCTTCACTACCCGGCGTCAGCACGAGCGACGCCCCGTAGGCCGTCAGCAGCACACGGCGCTCGACGCTCATCGTCTCCGGCATGGTAAATATCGCTTGATACCCTTTCGCGGCCGCGACCAATGCAAGTCCGATGCCCGTGTTGCCGCTGGTCGGCTCGACAATCGTGTCACCCGGGCGGAGCTTCCCCACACGTTCTGCATCCTCAATCATGGCCTTGGCGATCCGATCCTTGACACTGCCGCCTGGGTTGAACCACTCCAACTTCACCAGCACGTCCGCACTCTCGTCTCCCGGCAGCCGACCGAGCCTCACCACTGGCGTGTTGCCGATCAAATCCAGGACACTCGTCACTACTTTCATCCGCTTCTCGCCTCCACTCAATCTAATATAAACACATCTTTTTAATAAGATATTATCACAAGCGAGCGCCGTGTCAAACCACGCAAGATCTTTCGTCGCCAGCCTGTAATCGATTACAGTCTGATGACATCTGCTATTCCACTGGTATTTTCAAAAATGACGCGCTATAGTAACGAAGAGTCGCCGTCTTTCGCACACACGTCCGTAATCGATTACACTGATGAAGATGGAGGTTTTCGCATGATTCGTGGACTCGGCCATGTTGCGCTGACGGTGAAGGATATGCAACAGTCGCTGGAATTTTACTGCGACGCGCTCGGATTTACGCGCGCGTTTGACATCCCGACCCCCGAAGGGAAGCCGTGGATCGTGTACATCAAAGTGGCAGACCGACAGTTCATCGAACTGTTCTACGGAGGCACAGACCCCGTAGCCGTCTCCTCGCACAGCATCGGTTTCAACCATCTATGTCTGGAAGTGGACGACATCGCGGCGACGGCGGATCACCTGCGCCAAAAAGGAGTCAAGCTGACGGTCGAACCAAAACAAGGCCTCGACCACAACTGGCAGTGCTGGGCACAGGACCCGGACGGCAACCGCATCGAGTTCATGCAGTTGATGCCTGAGTCCCCGCATATGAACTGCTGACGCAGGTGACAACCATCCACGACGTCGCGCGCCATGCAGGCGTGTCGGTGGCCACGGTTTCGCGCGTCTTGAACAACTCGGGAACCGTCAGGACGGACACGCGAGCGCGCGTGCTCGCTGTCATCGATCAGCTCGACTACCATCCAAGCGCGATGGGACAAAGCCTGCGGCTTAACCGCACCCGGATCGTCATGGTCGTGGTGCCAGAGGTCACCAATCCATTTGTCGGCGAAGTCGTCTACAGCATGGAGTTGGCGGCCAGGTCTCGCGGGTACAGCATTCTCTTGCATGAATATCACGGAGACCAACTCACGGACCTGCAACTGCAACAGTACGTGTCGACACGCCGTATCGACGGGCTCATTTTCCTGACAGCTGAAGCGCGGGAAAAGCAGTTCCAACAACTCGCTCAACAACTGCCGACGATTTTGGCGTGCGAGTATGTGGATCATTGGGACATCCCATCCGTTTCCATCGACAACATTGCCGCCACGCTTGACGTCATGCGCTATCTGATGGGATTAGGGCACACGCGCATTCTGCTGATCAGTGGTTCGGCTGGCAATGTTTCGGCGCGAGATCGCCTGCGCGGGTACCGGATCGCACATGAGCAAGCCGGGCTCCCCGTGTGCGAAGAACTTCTGCAGGAAGCGGAGCCGACACCCGCTGCCGCGTACGCGACATTGACCGGGGCGGTGGAACGGGGGCTGGACTTTACCGCCGTCTTTTGCGCCAGCGACGTGCTGGCCATCGGTGCGCTGCGCGCTTTGCAGGACAAGGGGCTGGCCGTGCCACGAGACGTATCCGTCGTGGGATTCGACGACATCATGTTCGCGCCATTCTTAAATCCAGCCCTGACGACGGTACACCAGCCCGCCCGCGAGATTGGCGAGCGCGCCATCGCGATGTGGCTGTGTGCCGCAGAAGGCAAGGCGCAGGACTATCCGGTCACAGTGAGGCATGAGCTTCGCATTCGCGACTCCTGCGCTGTGGCGCGCCGCTAAAGAAAGAACTGACAGAGGCCCCTTCTGGCTGGAAAACAGGATAGGTGTACGCAACACGCTAGACGCAGGAGACAAAGAACTCAGGAGGAATCATCGACATGACTGTACAAGTAGGCATCATCGGATCTGGACTCATCGCAAGGCTCGCGCACGCGCCTGGATATACGAAAGCCGGGGCCAAGATCGTGGCCACCGCGGACGTCGTCGAGTCCCGTGCGAAGAAACTCGCCGAAGACTTCGACATTGAACACACCTACACAGATTATCGCGAGTTGCTTGCGCGCAAGGACATTCAAGCGGTCAGCGTCTGCGTGCCCAACCACCTGCATAAGGAGGTCGTCATCGCAGCCCTAGAGGCTGGCAAGCAAGTGCTCTGCGAGAAACCGATGGCGATGACGGTTGCCGAAGCCCAAGCGATGTTGCAAGCGTCGGAGAGAACCGGCAACATGCTGATGCTGGGCTTTAACAACCGCTTTCGCTCTGACGTGCAGCGGCTCAAGAAGTTCATCGACGCGGGGGAGCTCGGCGAGATCTACTACGCGCGCACCGGCTATATTCGCCGCCGTGGCACGCCATTTGGCTGGTTCACTGTCAAGGAGGAGTCCGGTGGCGGCCCTGTCATCGACCTGGGCGTTCACGTCATCGACATGACACGTTTCCTCATGGGCAATCCACGGCCCGTCTCGGTGATGGCATCCACCTACAAGAAGTTCGGTCACTACACGATGATGGACACGGACGCCTGGTGTTCGTCCGATGTCAAGGAAGGGCTGCGCTCTGGCGAGGAATTTGATGTCGAAGACCTTGCCTGCGCCTTGATCCGCTTCGAAAATGGCGCGACGATTGTGGTAGAGGCGTCCTGGGCGTCCAACATTCCGCAGGGCGACTCGGTGTACTCGCAACTCTGTGGCGACAAGGCAGGCGCGCAGTTAACGCCGGACTTGACCATCTTCGGGGAGTATGAGGGCATGCTGACCGACAAGAAAATCAACACAGCCACGAGAAATGCCCACCACGAGGAAATCAAGCACTTCGTCCACTGTGTGGAGACGGGCTCGCAGCCGCTTTCGACAGCACGTCACGGTGTAGAGATCCAGCAAATCCTCAACGCGATCTATGAGAGCGCGAAACTCGGGCGCAGCGTCGATATCGCGCCGCTGTAAAAGACGCCGCGTTCTCAACTGATCGACGACCGACAGACTCGCGAGCGGGCGTCCCATCTGACGCCCGCTCGCGTCCCTCATAAAACATCAACCGGACGACATGTTGACTCGTCCTACCAGCGACTCGCCATCCCCCATGTCGATACAATCGATCCCACCCAGGCGCCGTGCCGTCTCGAACACGGACCACTGATGCGTAAAGTAGATGATCTGCGTCTTTTGCGCCATCCGGGCGAGGATGCGAAGCGTAGCCTCCGCGCGCGCGTCGTCAAAGTGGACCAGGATATCGTCCATGATCATGGGCAACGGCTCGCCTGAGTGCAGATGCTGTTCGACGAAAGCCAGGCGCAGCGCGAGGAATAGCTGATCGCGTGTGCCGTCGCTGAGTTGCGCGGTCCGCCGAAGCTCGCCATCGCTCGCCCGCGCGATGAGGAAAGGTTGGTTCTCCTCGTATTCCACCTGCAAGCCGGCATAGCGTCCGAGAGTCAATTCCGTCAAATGCACGCCGGCCGCCGCGAGGATCGCCCCTTCATTGCGTTCGCGGAACTCCTCAATCGATTTTTGCAACAGTCGCCGAGCCAACTCGACGCGAAGATACTCCTGCCAATGGCGATCCACCTGGCCGTAGGCGAATTCCGCCTGCTGAGCCTGGTCCGCGGCGTCCATCGCCTGTCCGTCCATTGCCTGAAACGCCTGGTCCAAGGCCCACGCCGCCTCGCGGTGCTCGATGATTTGCTGTTCCAAGTGGGCAAACTCCGCGTCCAATTCGGTGATGTGGCCTTGAACGGTCGGCACGTCCACAGCCTGTGCCACCGCCCTCTCGAGTTGCTCGATCGACAGTCCGTCACCCGCCCGAACCACTTGCTCTTCGAGCCGATCCAGTTCTTTGCCTAACTCATGGCAGGCCTTGGCTTGCTGAACCCGGAACTCGAGAAGACGCTGATCCTCACATCCTTGCCTGTGCGCCTGCTCATCGAGGGAAGCCAGCAGTTTGGTCACGCTGTCGCGCCGTTTGAGCAAGTCATTGTCCTGCTGCGTGATTTGCCGAGTCAACTGCTCCCGCGCACTCGCCGCGCGCTTCGCCTCGTCAAATTGCATCTTTAGCGAATCCAGCCAGGTAGCAACGGCCTCTGAAGTCGGGGGTGCCTGCATCAGATCCATGGCGAGCGCTTGCGCGCGCTGTTCAAAGCTGGCGCAATCTGCTTGCATCTGGCGGCGCTGAGACGCGACGTGGCGTTGCCGATCCACCGAGTCAAGGAGGCTCCGCAGACTCTGGGCAAAGGTGACAGCCACCTCGACCTCCGCGGGCAGATACGCGTAGTGAGCGCGCAAAGCGGCAAATTCGGCGCCCGCCGCGGCCAACTCAGCCGCCGCCTCTTCCTGTGCCTGACGCCATTTTCGACGGTCCCCATCCGCATCGGCCAGCCGCTCGTCAAGCCTGTGCCGTTCCACGTCGCGCCGTTCCGCCTGCTCGATGACCTGTTTCGCTCGTTCGACAAGACTCGTCAAGTCATCAGACTGTAGCTTGTCGTGCGCCGACTCCGTCGACCCGGTCGACGCGGATTCGACAGGTCCTGCGAAGACATCCGACAGTGCACAACGGATCGCCTGCACACAGGCCGTACGGAGATCGCCAAGACGCGCCCGCTCCGACTCGAGACCGGCGACGCGGTCTGCAATCTCTTGAATTTTCTGCAAATGATCCGTCATCCAGGCTCTCATCTCCAGCGGAGGAAGAGGAACGATCGCGGCCTCGCCCCACTCCTGCACCCAGCGCTGCCACAGTTCGTCCATGGCCGTCTGCGCTCGCTCTCGTTGCTCCCCAAGGTCTCTGAGCGCTTTGGCGGCCCGTTCGACTATGCCGTGCGCGAGCCTGAACCGACGGAGTGCCGGGCGTGCTACACGCTAACGTTCTCGAAAGACGGCACGATGAAAGGCCGCACCTCATCCCGCGAAATCTCGGGGCGGTACAAGGT
>JAPNUJ010000122.1 GCA_026627155.1 Bacillota bacterium
GCCGTTTCGAACTCAGGAAAGAAGTGGGCGCGGGGCATCGTATAGTCCATGAACGTCCCCGTCACCAACTGGCCATCCTCGTCATAGTGGGCGCCTTCATAGAGGGCTTGGCCCACGCCTTGGACGATGCCGCCGTGAACTTGTCCCTCGGCGATCATCGGGTTCAGGACGCGCCCGCAGTCGTCGACGGCGATGTAACGCTTCAACGCGATCGCTCCCGTGTCAGGATCCACTTCGACCAGGGCGAGGTGCGTGCCAAAGGAGTAGGTGAAGTTGGACGGGTCGTAAAACGCGCGTCCCTCGAGAGCGGGCTCCACGCCTGCCGGGAGATTCCAGGCCAGGTAGGCTTGCAAGGTGACCTCTTGAAAGCTGACAGAGCGTCCTGGGGCGCCCGTTGGATGAAATTGACCCTGTTCAAATTGGACGTCAGTTTCAGCCACCTCAAGCATGTGCGCGGCGATCTTCTTGGCTTTGTCGACGACGCGTTCTGTCGCCACGGCGAGCGCACTCCCGCCGACGGGAGTGGAGCGTGAGCCGTAGGTCCCCCAACCCATAGAAATGCGGTCTGTATCGCCGTGCACGACCTCCACGTCATCGACGGGAATGTGCAGTCGGTCGGCAACAATCTGCGCGAACGTCGTCTCCTCCCCCTGACCGTGCGGCGACGACCCGGTAAATACCGTCACCTTGCCGGTCGGGTGAACGCGCACTTGACTGCTCTCCCACAGCCCTCCTTGAAATCCGACGGCGCCGGCGACTTGCGACGGTCCGAGACCGCAGATCTCGACATACGTGGTGCAGCCGATGCCAACCAGGCGGCCGGCCTCGCGAAGTTTCGCTTGCTCGGCGCGGAAGGCAGCGTAGCCTGCCATATCGAGCGCCTTGTCAAGCGCCTGCTGATAGTTGCCACTGTCATACTCCAGCCCCATGGCGTTGTGGTAAGGAAACTGATCTGGGGCGATGAGGTTTCGTCTTCGTACCTCTACGGGGTCCATCCCGATCTCCTGGGCAAAGAGGTCGATCATGCGCTCGAGAAGATAGGTGGCTTCCGGACGTCCGGCACCCCGATAGGCGTCCGTTGGCGTGGAGTTGGTAAAGACCCCGTAGACGTCGGCCGATGCATAGGCAATGGTGTAAGGACCTGGGACGATCAAGGCAAACAAGATCGTCGGCACGCCCGGGGCTGCCGTCGAGAGGTAAGCGCCCATGTTGGCCAGGACCTTCACGCGAATGGCCCTGAGCGTGCCGTCGCGGTCTCCGGCCAATTCAATCCACTCGACGTGGTCTCGCCCATGCGTCGTGGCGAGAAAGTGCTCCCGGCGATCCTCACTCCACTTGACGGGGCGATCCAGTTCCCGTGCGGCGAAGGCGATGAGGGCTTCGTCAGGGTAGCAGGCGATCTTTGCGCCGAAGCCGCCACCGACATCCACGGAGACGATGCGAATCTTATGTTCGGGGAGGCCGAGGATTCCGGAGAGCAAGAGGCGGTGTATGTGCGGGTTCTGCGAGGTCGCCCAGATCGTCATGTCACCTGTGCTCCGGTTATAGGAGGCGACGGCGGCGCGCATCTCCATCGGGTTTGGAATCAGGCGTTGTTGACGGATCCGGTGCCGCACGACCACCTCCGACTGTGCAAATACGTCGTCCGGCGCGCTGCCCACTTGCCAGTGAAAGGCGATGTTGCCCGGGGCATCATCATGCAGTTGGCACGCGCCTTCTTGCATCGCGATCTCTTGATCAGCGGTGCCCGGCAGCACGTCGTAGGCCACGGTGATCAAGTCCAGAGCGTCACGTGCCGCATAGGCGTCCTCGGCGACGACCAGAGCGACGCCGTCGCCCACATAGCGGACACGGTCCACAGCGAGGGCACTGTGCACGACTGTCTTGATGCCTGAGTCTGGGGGGAGCCAGGCGGTCGGGATCGGCCCCAATTTGCCTGCGAGGTCGGACCCTGTGAAGACGGCGATGACTCCAGGCGAGGCCTTGGCAGCGCTCGTGTCAATGCTCTGGATCTTCGCATGCGCATGCGGACTGCGCAATATCATCGCATGCAGCATCCCTGGCAAACGAATGTCGTCAGTAAATTGCCCTTTGCCCGTGATCAACCGCGGGTCTTCCTTGCGCTTCACCTTTTGCCCGAGTACCGTTGCCATAACGTCAGCACCCCTCCCCGTGTAGCGCGGCCGCCGCCTGAACGGACCCGTCGTGCGTCTGATCGCCAAGCCGGGCGGCGTGCTGCACGGCGCGCACGATGTTCTGGTAGCCCGTGCAGCGACAGATGACACCTTCAAGCCCCGCCCGGATGTCCGCGTCTGTTGGCGCTGCGTTTTGCGAAAGCAGGCCGATGGACGCCATCATCACGCCTGGTGTACAGAAACCACATTGCAGACCGTGCTCCTCCCAAAACCCGGTCTGCACAGGGTGCAAGGCGCCCATGCGCCCTATGCCTTCGACGGTGGTGACATGGTGACCCTCGGCCTGGACGGCGAGCACGGTGCAGGACTTGACCGCCTGGCCGTCGAGAAGCACCGTGCAGGCTCCACACTGCGTGGTGTCACATCCGATGTGAGTACCCGTCAGCGCTAACTCTTCGCGCAGAAAATGAGCCAGCAATCGTCGCGGCTCCATCGTTCTGGAATGGGACTGCCCGTTGACTTCGATCGTGACGGAAATTGTGGGGTTCACGGTTGCCAATCAAGCACACCTCCTCAAATCTGAAGTGATGCGAATCCGCTTTCATGAACAATTTTCATGAACAATGCGCCTACACATGAAGTTCGCCTACAAGAGAGGGGACAAAAAATGCGCCCGGGGAACCGAGGAACCGGTTGGTTCATCACCTCCTCAGGCGTGGGTTAGGGGCTTTGTGTTTCAACTGCCTTGCGCTACAACAGCCGCGCACTGCATCTGCCGGCAGTACGCCGTGTACGTTCCCGCAGTCTCGTTCCATTCTATGTCCTAGTTTACGTCAATTGACCCACAGGTGCAACGGCACGTCTGCCGAGTTTGTCTCGCGTGTACAGGGCGCGGCGTGTCACGTTTCAAGCGCCTCAGCCTCCTTTTGCAGGCCGTTGAAAAATTGGCCAATGATCAGTTTGGCCACACCCGAGAGCATGCGTTGTCCGACGCCCGCCACGGTGCCTCCCACTTTGGCGTCGCCGTCGTACTGGAGGGTCGTCCCCCCATTTTCACTGGTTTCGAGGGACACGCTCACGGTCGCATCCATAAAGCCCATGGCGCCTTCTCCGTGCAGGATCATGGTGTAGCCGACGTCTGGAACGACTTGGGTAAGTTCAAGGTGGCCTTTGTACTTGCCTTTGATCCCGGCCACGCCGAGTTCCAGTTCCGCATTGTAGTAGGTATCGGACTGCGCCTGGAGTTCCTTGAGCCCGGGCATCGCGCGTTTAAGAGCCTCCGGGTTGGTGAGAAGTGCGTACGTGGTACCGGGGGGTGTCGGAAATTCTCGTGAACCGGAGATCTGCATCGGAGTTCCTCCTCAAGATGGGCCACTGACCGCTGACCTCCAGCGGTCAGGTCAAACTCTATTATAGGGGCTTGTGCCGGACGGGGGAAGGGTGCTGATGGGATTTCGCCCGAGAACGGATGTAACCGCACGATCATTCGCCTCGTCCTTTGTGGACGAGCTCCGGCACAGACCAGCGCGTCGACACACGAGTATGGCGTGACGCTAAGTCAGACCGACGGCGGCCCTGAGGTCGCGGCCTATGGCACACAGTTTTAGAATGGAGACCCGACTGCCTTGCAGTCTATCGAGCAAATGTCGCAACATAGTCCATTTGCCGGCGAAACCGTCAAGGGGATCGTCGTGGGCAGTGGGCTTACTGGAAAACTCTACAGCGACATCGGCGAGTCTGGACGCATGGCTATGCGTGCGTACAGAACACCCCAGAGGGGCAGTTTGCTCACTTGTACTGGGTATTTGGCGATGTCGTGTACAATTGTCTACAGTCTTCATTCTGCGCCGCAAGCCCTGCAGATGGCGGCATCCGTCAACGCTGTATTGATCCGTCCGGGTTCGCAACGCGCCAAGAGCCATAGGCTCAAGATGAACAGGGGGTGGATGCAATGGCAGACACGCAGGACGCGGCGGCAGCGGCGTGGGCTGAAGTAGAGACGCTCGCCACTGAGATGTTGACTTACTGGCAGGCCATGCAGTCCAGCGACATCGATGACGCGGGAGACGACGCAGAGCGGTTTGAACAGTCCTTTTATCGCTTGATCGACGCATTGTCTCGATGGGTCCATTTGCGTGGACAAGGCACTCAGTCGGTGTCAGACGTGCTCTCTTGGCCGGGCCTCGTCGCCCTTCGCGAGCGGCTGCCCGTGCCTTTGCAGTTGAACTTCGATACGGAGATCGAAGACCTGTGTGAAGCGAGGATGAAACTGGAAGATGATGCTTGATGGGATCGGCTCCCGACGTGGATCAAGAACGGGCGGTTGAATGAGGCGCAGGGGCGGACAGTTGCCGCCAACTTTGGATCGTCATGCACATACGGTAGGGTGTGTCGATGCAAAGGAGGTGAACCTTGTGGGTACTTTCGGAGCGTACACCCAGTGGGCGGTGGTCTTCCTGATCATCTTCGTGCTGTTTTTCTTGTTTGTCCCGGCGTACGGTGCTGGTGCGGCTGGAGCGGGCGCCGCTTACTGATGGGCTGAACCCGAAAAGGGGCAGAGGGCACGTGCAGTATAAGTGGCCGAAGGCACGCGAAGTAGAAGGTGCCGAGGGCACGCGAAGCGAAGGCATGCTTCGCATGCCTTCGGCCCGACTTTTGTGGAAGTTTCAGGATCTAGTGGCTACACTGGAGACCCCGAGTTTGTCAAGAAGAAAAGCGTAGCTTCCGGCGAGCTCTTTAAGACGGTTGAACCGTCCGGAAGCCCCAAAGTGACCTGCTCCCATGTTTGTCTTCAAAACGAGGGTGTGGTCATCCGTTTTGGTGGCGCGCAGTCTAGCGACCCACTTTGCCGGTTCCCAATACGCAACGCGTGGATCGTTCAGTCCGGTCGTCACAAACAGATGAGGGTAAGCCTTGGCTTCCACGTTGTCATACGGACTGTACGATTTCATGTAGTGGTAATACTCCGCATCCTCCGGATTTCCCCATTCATCCCACTCCATGCTTGTCAAAGGAATGCTCGCGTCGAGCATGGTCGTCACGACGTCCACGAAGGGAACTGCAGGTGCGATGACCTGAAAGAGTTCGCCCGCCAAGTTGGCCACAGCACCGACCAACAAGCCTCCGGCGCTGCCTCCGCGCGCTGCTTGCAGGTGAGGCACCGTATAGTTTCGGGCGATCAAATCCCTTGCACAGGCGACGAAGTCAGTAAAGGTGTTCCTCTTTTGCAGGAGCTTTCCGTCTTCATACCAATGTCTGCCCATCTCTGAACCGCCGCGAATTTGCGCTACGACCACGACGATGCCGCGATCGAGCAGTGGCAAGCGGTATGGATCAAAGTGGGGGTCACTGTTGGCTCCGTAGGAGCCGTAGCCGTTGAGAAACAAGGGCGCCGGTCCGTGGTCCAGTGCCCCTTTACGATAGACGACCAACATCGGGACGGAAACACCGTCATCCGCTTTCGCCCAAAGGCGTTCCTGACAGTAGTGAAGCCGATCGTAGTCGCCCGCGACTGGGGTGACCTGCAGCGTCTTGATGGCTCCCGAGCTCAGGTCGAGTGACAAGGTTGTCTTCGGCGTCAGCAACGACTCGTACTGCAACAAGACCTCTTGTGTCGCGTAGCTCAAGTTATGGCCCAACGTGACGTTAAACAGTGGCTCTTGCCACGAGAGCATCGTCAGTTGATCGTCTTGATATAGCCAGATCTGAGTCAGGCCGTCTTGCCGTCCTTCCACGATCACCCCTGACGCAAAGGGCTGAACCGCTTGGAGAAACCTGTTCTCGT
>JAPNUJ010000123.1:0-5397 GCA_026627155.1 Bacillota bacterium
CTCCGGTTCGATCACTTTGGCTGGCTTGATCGTCGTTCTCCTGTTTGGCTTGAATCTCGGGACCGACTTCAAGCACGGCGCGCGGGTGCAGATCGAATTGAACCAGCCCTTTCAGTCGCAGCAAGTTCGCGATGTGTTCCAGAGCGTCGACTTGCCAGTCGGGCCTTCCGGAATCACGGCAGGCGGCAAGAACGATGAGTTGGCGATCGTCATGCTCGGCGAGACGTTGAATGCACATCAACAAGATGTTCTGCAAACGGCGATCAAGGCCGCCTTTCCGCACTCGCAAGGGGCCGAAGTGGAGTCGGTGTCACCGGTGATCGCGCAAGAACAGTCGCAAAGCGCGATTTGGGCGGTCATCTTGGCGTCTGTCGGGATTATGGCGTACGTCGCGGTGCGCTTCGAGTTTCGCTTTGCTGTAGCGGGCATCGTCGCGCTGTTGCACGATGCGTTTATCGTCATCTCTGTGTTCGCCTTGCTTCGCATCGAGGTGGATCTGCCTTTCATCGCAGCGGTGTTGACGATCGTGGGCTACTCCATCAACGACACCATCGTCATCTTCGACCGCATCCGCGAGAATCTGAAAGGGGCCAAACTGAGTTCGCTGGCTGATCTTGAACATTTGGTAGACCATTCGCTGTGGCAGACCATGGCCCGATCGATCAACACGGTCATGACCGTCTTGTTTGCGGCCTTGACGCTGTACTTCTTCGGCGGTGATCCGATTCACAACTTCTGTTTTGCGCTCCTCGTGGGCCTGATCAGCGGGGCCTACTCATCGATCTTCATCGCCAGCCCGATCTGGGTCACGTGGCGCGCGCGCTCCATCGGCAAGGTCAAACCTGCGCGGCCAGATCCGTCTGTTGTGTAGAGCCGGACTTCCGGGCGTTTACTGTGTAGGTGATGTTCCCCGACCTTGATGGTTGGGGGTTTTTCTTTCGCGGTGTCTTTGGACGCACCGCAGGGGTCAGAGGAGGGTGAGAATGGCGGTGGATATCGGGAGCGCCCGGCAACGGCAGCGCCAGGTGGTGCAATTGACCTGGGTCAGCGCCCTGGTGAACGTCTTTCTCACCGCGATCAAGGCCATCGTCGGGTTCATGACGCAAAGCGACGCCCTGATCGCTGATGCCGCACACAGCGCGGCCGACGTGGCGGGGTCGATCGCTGTGATGATTGGGTTGCGGGTGGCCAAGCGCCCGGCCGATGACGACCATCCCTATGGACACGGCAAGGCCGAGGTGATCGCCGCGAGCCTGGTGGCGATGCTCCTGATCCTGGCGGGGCTGGACGTGGTCTACACGTCGGCAAGGCAACTCTTTGCGCCCAAAGAGACGCCAGAGATGGCCGCTCTCCTGACTGCGGTCGGATCTGTGCTGGTAAAGGAAGTCCTGTTTCGCTATCAGATGAAAGTCGGCCGTGCGGCCCATTCGCCGGCCTTGATTGCGGGGGCAGAGGACCATCGCTCGGACGTGTATTCGTCGCTCGCTGCGTCCGTGGGGATCCTGATCGCTCTGGTCGGCCGGTGGACGCACATGCCCGTGCTGCTGTTTGCCGATCCACTCGCCGGCATCTTCGTAGCCCTTGTCGTCGTTCGCGTGGGCTACAGGATGGCGGGCGAGTCCTTTGGCACACTGCTCGATCAAGTCCTCGACGGTGAGACGACCCGGCAGATCGCAGGCTGCGTGGCTGACGTGCCGGGCGTGTTGCGCGTCGACAATGTGCGCGTGCGGACGAACGGCTCGTACTGGATCGTCGATGTTCGGATGAGCGTCGATCCTGAGATGAGTGTGCTGGAAGGCCACCAGATTGCGCGCATGGTCAAGTGGTCGATCAAGGGACAATACGACCAGGTTCGCGATGTTCTTGTCCACGTCAATCCCTACGACTTGGTGGAACCCGATTGAACGGTGCGTCACGTCAGAGTCCAGATCAATGAGGTGTCAGGACGCAACTCCCGTAGTTTCCTAGTATGCGCACCGAGTGCCCGAGGGTTGACAAGATGGAGATCGCCTTTTGCATGCTGTCGTCGTCCAAACTCGCTTCGGCATCCAGGTAGAACTGGTACGTGCCGAGTCGTTGTCGCGTCGGTCGCGATTCGATCCAGGTGAGGTTCAGGTTCAACGCTGCAAAGATGTAGACGATACTCGCCAGGAGACCCACGTGTTCTTCGTTCGGCGCAATCAGAAGCATGGTCTTGCGGGTGTCGTTCAGCCAGTTCTGTCCTCGCGTCACCACGACAAAACGCGTGTGGTTTTCCACCGTCTCCTGAATGCCACTGGCCAGAATCTCGAGACCGATCTGCGCTGCCGCCCATTCCGAGGCGATGGCGCCCACGTCGCGACGACCGCTTTCCTTAAGTTTGGCTGCGGCGGCTGCGGTACTGTCAAAATGCACGACTGTCGCCTTCTGGGCGCGGATGAAGCGGCGACACTGGGCGATTGCCGGTGCGATGGACCAGATCTCGCGAATGTCGGCCAGCGTTGTTCCGGGAAGGGCAAGCAAGTGTTGCGCGACAGAGAGCACAATCTCGCCTTGGACAAACAGATCGGCGCTCTCCGATAGGCTGTCCAGCGTCATGTTGATAGGGCCCTCGATCGTGTTTTCAATCGGGACCACCGCCGTGTCGATGCGGCCCTCTTGTACCTCGTCCAGTACATCGTATAAGGTGGTGAAGGCCAACAGTTCGGCCTCCTGCCCTTGGTAATAGCGTGTGGCCGCCTCCTCGCTGAATGTTCCTTTGGGTCCCAGGTAGCCCACTCGCACAAAGCTTCACTCCTCACAGGTCAATACCAGCAGTCTAGAGTATAAGTGCCCTGCGCTCAAGTGCCGATCGCGTGCGCGGCATCGCCATGGGCGTCGCGACTGCCTGTCCAATTGCCACACCTGCGTTCGGAGCCGTATAATGAACTGTAACCATTCATTTGTCTGTCAAGGAGACCAGAGTGTTGAATTTGCGCGATCAGATTCGAGTGGTGGAGAATTTCCCTGAACCCGGCATCAGTTTCAAAGACATCACCACCCTGCTTCGCGATGCTGACAGTTTTCGGTATGCCGTCGATCAGATGGTGGAGTTCGGGCGGTTGTGTGAGGCGGCGGTCGTCGTCGGGCCGGAAGCGCGCGGATTCGTTCTGGGGGCGCCTGTGGCGTATGCACTCGAGGCGGGGTTTGTGCCGGTGCGCAAATCGGGAAAGTTGCCAGCGGCCACGATCGGACGCCAGTACGAGTTGGAGTACGGCAAGGACGGCCTTGAGGTGCATGACGACGCCCTCTTGCCTGGCGATCGCGTCTTGGTGGTGGATGATCTCTTGGCGACGGGCGGAACCATTCGTTCGTGCGTAGAACTCGTCGAACAGTTGGGCGCGACGGTCGTTGGGATCGTATGCCTGATCGAGTTGACATCGCTGCGGGGACGTGAGCGGCTGGCCGGTTATGCAGTGCACTCGTTGATTTCGTACGACTGAACGTCCGCTCAGTTCGGGCAGACTGGACTGCAGAGAGGAGGGATGGACTTGAAAGCACAACCACAGCATCCTGGACAGGCTGCGTCCAGTCTGACGCGTGTTCAGGGCTCGCCGCCTGCCTTGGCGGCTCCCCCGCTGTCGGGGGCTGTTCCGCTTGCTGCGCCCGGGACTGAGCCGGTGGCTGAACTAGAGAGTGCGCCCGGGACTGCGACCTTCTCAGGGTCCCTCTCGGCGTCCCCTGCTGACGCGCCGATGGATAGGGCCATGCATTCACCGTCGAACTCGGCGTCGTCGGCGCTAGCGGACTCCGAAGCGGTGACCATCTCAAATCCATCCCAGCCGTCAGGCGCCCGCGGCGAATCGGTGGCGTTGCCACGGCGCGGGATCGAGCGCCTTTTGGCCAAGTTCCCGCAACCGACGGAAGCGGACGCGGCACTCCTGAGGCGAGCCTACAATTATGCTGAGTTGCATCATAGCGGTCAGAAACGCAGCTCAGGTGACGAGTACATCACGCACCCCCTTGCCGTGGCAGAGATTCTGGCCGGGCTCCATCTTGACGCCGGGACGCTGGCGGCTGCACTCTTGCACGATGTGGTCGAGGACACGAAGGTCACGGATGAGGAGTTGACGCGTCAGTTTGGCGCGGAGATCGCCAGTTTGGTCGACGGGGTCACCAAGCTCAAGCGACTGAAGTTTGAATCGCGTGAGGAACAGCAAGCGGAGAATCTGCGCAAGATGTTTTTGGCGATGGCCAAAGACGTTCGCGTCGCCCTCATTCGCTTGGCTGATCGCTTGCATAACATGCGTACGCTGAAGTTTCGCCCGCCGGAGAAGCAGCGCAAGACGGCGGAAGAGACGCTGGAGATCTTCGCCCCACTCGCGCACCGGCTCGGCATGTCCACCATCAAGTTCGAACTCGAGGACATCGCGCTTCGCTATATGGACACGCAGCAATACTATCGGATCGTCAACCTGATGGCCAAAAAGCGCGGGGAACGGGAGCGCTATGTGCAGAAGGTCATCGATGACCTGCACGGCAAACTCGGGGAACTCGGCGTGCACGCGGAACTGAGTGGGCGGGCCAAGCATATCTACAGTATTTATAAAAAGATGACTGAACTGAACAAGGAATTCAACGAGATTTATGATTTGTTTGCGGTGCGCGTCATCGTGGACTCGATCAAAGACTGTTATGCGGTGTTGGGGATCGTCCACACGATGTGGAAACCTGTTCCTGGACGGTTTAAGGACTACATCGCGATGCCGAAAGCCAACATGTATCAGAGCCTGCATACGACAGTCATTGGCCCGACGGGCGAACCGCTCGAGATTCAGATTCGGACTTGGGACATGCACCGGACGGCCGAGTATGGGATTGCCGCGCACTGGATCTACAAAGAGCAGGGATATGCGGACAAGGCGCAAGGCGGCACCCAGACGGTCGCGGCCGGCTCGCCAGCGCTTCCTGGTACGCCGGGTGCGGCGGGTAGCAGTCAGCAGGCGGCGCAAAGTTCATTTTCCAAAAAACTGTCCTGGTTCAGAGAAGTGCTCGAGTGGCAACAGGACTTCCGCGATGCACAGGAGTTTATGGAGACGCTCAAGATCGATCTCTTTTCCGATGAGGTGTTTGTTTTTACACCCAAAGGACAGGTGATTGAGCTGCCGGCCGGTTCCTGTCCGATTGATTTTGCGTACCGCATCCATACCGATGTGGGCAATCGCTGTGTCGGCGCCAAGATCAACGGGCGCATCGTGACTCTGGATACGGCTCTGCATACGGGGGATATCATTGAGATTCTCACGTCGAAACTGTCCTATGGACCAAGCCAAGATTGGCTGAAAATCGCGCAAACCTCCCAGGCTCGCGCGAAGATTCGGATGTGGTTCAAGAAGGAAAAGCGCGACGAGAACGTGGAAAAGGGTCGCGAATTGATGG
>JAPNUJ010000123.1:5407-5652 GCA_026627155.1 Bacillota bacterium
CGCACTTGCCAGAAGCGATGGCCAAGTTCAATTTCGCGAAGCAAGAAGACTTGTTTGCGTCTGTCGGCTACGGTGCGCTGTCGGCCGCTCAGGTGATGACTCGGTTGCTCGAGCGGATGAAAAAAGACGAGCCTGTCTACGATTCTGTAGCCCAGTTGCAACTGCCGATGACGCCGCTCAAGGAACGAGACCGGGAGCGCGATCAGAAGCGTCGAAGCGCTGCCAAGAACAGCCTTGGGGTTCGG
>JAPNUJ010000124.1 GCA_026627155.1 Bacillota bacterium
AGCTGAACCATGATGCGCGCCGCACACTCTGCCATCTCGTCTTTGTTCTGACGGATCGTCGTCAGTTGCGGGTAGACGTACGTCGCGGCGTCAATGTCGTCGAAGCCCACAACGCTGATCTCGTCCGGGACCCGGATCCCTTGCTTCATGAAGGAGCGCAAGACGCCGATCGCCGACACGTCAGCCGCACACACGACCACATCCGGACGGTCCTGGCATCGCAGCAGCTCTATGCCCGCGCGTTCTCCCCCTTCGAGCAAGAAGTCCCCGTTATAGACCCACTCCGCGCGCGGAGTCAACCCCACGACGGACATCCCGCTATAAAATCCCTGGAGCCGTTCCATGCTGACGGGAAGATCAAGCGGCCCGTGTACGAAAGCCAATTTTCGGTAGCCGTTGTCATACAAAACCCCGACCAAGTCATGGATGGCGCGCCGATTATCGGAGCTCACCGAACCGCCGCGGGCACACTGGGCCGCATGGTCGACGCCCACAAGCGGGACGTTAGCCTGCACCAGTTGCCGAATCGATTCGTCCGGTGTGCCCAACAGCAAGACCCCGTCGACGTCGCGATAGCGGACGCGCTCCAAGAGGTCAAAATGATCAAATGGCGCCCTCGTGTTGCTAAACAGCAGGATATCGTAGCCGGCTTCGCCCATGCGGTTCTTGAACTGGTCGAGAACATGGGCGATAAACGGTTGACGCAAGCCCGGTCCATCAAAACTCGGATAGAAGACGCCAATCGTATGCGTCCGTTGCGTCACAAGGTGACGGGCTGATGCCTTGGGATAGTACCGCAATTCCTCGATCACTTTAAGGATTCTGGACTTCGTGCTGGCACTGATATCCGGGTAATTGTTCAGCGCGCGCGATACAGCGGTGACTGACACGCCCGCTTGCTTGGCCACATCTTTAATCGTCGCCATCGCATTCCCTCCCACCCGGTATCACGTTAACTTGCGTAGTGACATGCCGCCGAATGTCCAGTCTCCAGGACCGTCAGCTTCGGCATCTCTTCTCGACAGCGATCCGTGACGAGCGGGCAGCGACTCGCAAACACACAGCCGGTGCGGCCCTCGAGCAGATTCGGCGCCAAGTTGCTCGTCTCAGGAAGTTTCTCTCTGATGGGATTGCCAGGCGTGGCGGCCAGGAGCAACTTGGTGTACGGATGGGTGGGGCGCCGAATCAACTCCCGGGAATCGGCAGTTTCCATGATCTGACCACCGTACATGACCATGATGCGGTCCCCGAAGTAGCGGGCTGACGCCAGGTCGTGGGTGATATACAAGTAGGAAAGCTTGAAGTCATCTTTTAACTGGTTCATGAGCTTTAACACGCCGGCCCTGATCGATACGTCGAGCATCGAAATCGGTTCATCCGCAACGAGGAACTTTGGATCGACTGCGAGAGCCCGTGCAATCGCGACCCGTTGCCTTTGCCCACCTGAGAGCTCGTTGGGAAACTTGATGCGGGTCTCGCGCACAGGCGTCAAGCCGACCAGTTCCAACAGCTCGCCAGCCTTGATGTACAGATCGTCGCCGCGCAACTGCCGGTGCTTCTTAAGCGGAAAGTACAGGTGTTGTTCGACAGTCTTGACAGCATTCAACGACCCGAACGGGTCCTGAAAAATCATCTGCGCATCTTCTCTATAATCCGCCAGACTGCGGCCCTTGATATGACTCACATCTTTTCCACCCACGACGATCTTGCCTGCGCTCGGCTCCACGATGCGCATCAGCGCCTTGCCAATCGTGGTCTTGCCACTGCCGGACTCCCCAACGAGCGCGAGGACTTCTCCGCGACCAATGGTGAAATTCACGTGGTCGACAGGGGTGATCCAGGCCCTGCGCCCTCCAGAGCGGATGGGAAAGCGAACGACCAGGTCTTCAACCTGCACCATGGGTTGCCCAACAGCCAGTGTAGTTTTTTGCATCGCAGGACTAGACATGCTGCACCACCTTTTGGCCGGCATAACGGTGACACTCGATCTCGGCCGTGCCGACCTCGTAGAGGCTCGGTCGCTGTTGGCGACACTCGTCGGTGACATACGGGCAGCGCGGATGAAACGCGCACCCGGACGGCAGACTGACCAGATTGGGCGGATGCCCGGGGATCCCTTCAATGACAATCTCGTCGGCGGTGAGTCTCGGAATGGCGCGCAGGAGCCCTTCCGTGTAGGGATGGTGATTTTCCGTTTGCGTCAACGCTCGACTGTCCGCGACCTCGACCATGCGGCCCGCGTACATGATCGCCACCCGTTGGGCCAACTCGGCGACCAAGCTGAAGTCGTGACTGATAAACAGTACGGCAAAGTGAACCTTGCGCTGGATCGCCTGAATTTGGTCGAGAATGGACCGCTGGACGACGACATCGAGTGCTGTCGTCGGCTCGTCCATGATCACGAACGCCGGTTCCAAGGCAATCGCAATCGCGATGACGACGCGTTGCCGCATGCCGCCTGACAGCTGGTGAGGATAGCTGCCGAGGTACTTGGGATCGATCCGTACCAGGTCCATCAGTTCAGCCGCGCGCATGCGGCACTGCTCCAAAGTCATCTGCTTGTTGTGACTGCGAAGTGTGTCGATGAACTGCTGCTCGACTGTCATGACGGGGTTCAGCGCGCTCATGGCGCTTTGAAACACCATCGACATCTGCGCCCAGCGGAAAGCTTGCAACTCTTTGGGTGACATCGCGTAAATGTCCTTGCCCATGACTTTGATCGTTCCGTTCTGCAAGAAAGCGGCGCCTTTGAGCAAACGCATGATCGCATAAGCCAGCGTCGATTTTCCCGACCCGGATTCCCCAACCAAGCCCACGATTTCTTCTGGATACACTTTCAGGTTCACGCGGTTGACTGCCTGAACCGGACCGTTATGCGTGTCATAGGCGACGGAAACGTCCTCAAGCTCCAACACCGGAATTCGACTGGACACGGGGTTTCCTCCTCTTCTTGACGGTGGCCAGGCGCGGATTGGAGATCTGGTCCATGGCGAAGTTCATCATCGTAAAGCTCATCCCGCACAAGGCAATCGCTGCGCCCGGCGGAACAAACCACCACCACGCACCGGAGAGCATCGCGCCGCCGTTGCCTGCCCAGTAGAGCAAAGTGCCCCAGCTGTTGGCATTCAGGTTTTCATAGCCAAGATACGCAAGACCGGCCTCGGCCAGCATGGCGCCAAGGCAAGCAAACGTCAAGTTTGACGCGATAATGGAGTACATGTTGGGCAAGATCTCGGTCCACATGATGCGCAGGTTGGACATCCCCGACAACTTGGCCGCCACGACAAAGTCACGACTGCCAAACGACATCGTCTGCGCTCGAAACACACGGGATCCCCATGCCCAACCAGTCAAACCGATGATGAGGCCGTTGATCAGGGGGCTCGTTCCTTTGAGATAGGACTCGATCACGATCAACAGAGCCAAGCTTGGCAGAACGAGAAAGATGTTGGACATGGTGTTGAGAATCGCATCGACTGTGCCGCCAAGATAGCCGGCCGTCATGCCAATCAACAGAGCCAGCACGACGGTGATGAGACCGCCACCGAGCCCGACCATGAGGGTGGTCTGGGCGCCCCACACGAACTGCGAAAAGATGTCTTGGCCCGTGTTGGTGGTTCCTAGCAGGTGCTGCCAGGACGGCGCCTGCATCGGGATAAAGATGGAGGCCTGCGGGTTATACGGGGCGATGATCGGGGCAAAAACGCCCAAGATCACGAAAATGCCCAGGATGCTCATCCCGGCTATGGCAAACGGATGGCGCACAAACTTTCTCAGGTTCACAAACTTCTTGGGCCGTTGCGGACGCGCCCGCACAACCGGAGAATTCATGGACGGCGCTTCTGCGATCATCAGTTGGCACCTCCCGTGCGAACGCGCGGATCGAGTCTGGAGTAAAGCAGGTCGACGATAAAGTTGGCGAACAAAACACAGAGGGCGATGATCAGAAACATCCCCTGCACCATGGGATAGTCCTCTCCCGACACGGCATTGTTCAACTGAAAGCCAATACCAGGGTAGCTGAACTCTGTCTCCATGAGAATGGAGCCGTTGACGATCATGCCGATTGCGATCGCCAGCGACGTCACTTGCGGAAGCAAGGCGTTACGAGCAGTATAGGAAAACATCAGACGAGCCTTCGAAACGCCTTTGGCCTCTGCAAAAATCACGTAGTCCTCACCCAAGGTGTTGATCATATTGGCACGCATGCCGACAATCCAGCCGCTGACACCGGTCAGAAAAACCGTGGCAACGGGAAGCACTCCATGATCAATGACGCTGGAGATAAAAGGCCAGTTGAACCCGGGATTTACATCAGAACCGAACCCGTGGTACATCGGAAATATACTCAAATCGAACCCAAAGAAAAACAGGAGCATGAAAGCCGTCCAGTTTGCAGGCGTCGCCTGAAAGAACATCCCCACGATGGGAATCGCCTTCTCCAGAAAGCTGCCCCGGATCCACGCGATGAAAATGCCGCCAAACGTGCCGATCACAGCGGCCAGTAACGTCGCAATCCCGACTGCGCCAATCGTCCACGGCAAGCTTTGCTCGATGATCGTCTTGACGTGCACCGGAAAATAGGAATAGGAGATGCCAAAGTGTCCAGTGATGACGTTACCCAAGTACTGAAAGTACTGAACGTACCAAGGCGCGTTGCTGAAGCCAAACTCGATCATCATGGCGTGCAGGGCTGACGGTTGCAACCGGCCCTGAAACTTGCCGAAAATAATCTCTGCGGGATTCCCAGGCATCATCCGCGGCAAGACAAAGTTGATGGTCATGGCAGCCCAGATGGAGATCAGCAAGAAGCCCACCTTGTTAATGTAATAACGCATGAGAACACCTCCGCTTGAGAAAACTGCGATGAGGAGACAGAGAAGGACTCTGTCTCCTCATCGTCGATTCAGACAATGTGTGATCAGGTGCGCGGTTTGAGGTGCATGAGCACGATCGACTGCGACACACTGTTGAACGGCGCCGGGTCGATGTAAGGATGTGCAGCACTCGGCCAGCCGGTGTAGTTCTGATCGTTGTACTCATACCATGTGGAACCGTAGAACAGTGGCAAGCCAGGAAGTTGCGTCGCCAGATACTTCTGCATGACCGCCAAGGCGCTCTTCTGAACCGCCAAGCTGCCGCTGGAGGCAAACTGGCTCAAGGCTGTGGTCACTTGCGGGTTGTTCACTTCAGACTCGTTGAAGCTCCCACCCTTGGGATTGAACATGCTGTTGAACAGGAAGAACGGCGACGGGCCAGGATTGGTCCACGAAATGACCAACTGATACTGTTTCTTTGGGCTGAAGATGTTGCTGAAGTAGGTGCTCTGCGCCTCGACTTCAGGCACGATCTTGATGCCCACTTGCGCCATCTCTTGCGTCATCAGGGAAACGTCCGTATCCCAGTCGGTCCAGCCGGTAGGAACCTGCATCGTAAACGACAGTTCCTTTCCATTTTTTGCGAAGATGCCTGAAGAATCTTTCTTGTAACCGGCCTTCATCAGAATCTGCT
>JAPNUJ010000125.1 GCA_026627155.1 Bacillota bacterium
CGGCCTGATCATCGGACAGCCCATGCAGGATTAGGGTCGGTATGGCGCTCATATCGCGCACGCGAGTGCGCAAATCGATCGCGTGGCGAGCGACCTGTACGTCATTGGCTGCCCAATCATACTCCGGATAATAGACAGGAAGGTACTCAAGATAGGGTACCCCCCCGACCGCCACACACCCCCTCACCTGTGGGTTGTCGAGCCCACCCCACAAACTGATCAGACCGCCAATGGAGAATCCAAATAAGCCTATGCTTCGTGCGCCCAGTACCTCGATCAGGCGCGTCAACTCGCGCCTCGACTCGTCGACGACTGGCCAGAACAGCCTGCGAAACAGGTCTTCCTGCCTGCGCGCCAACACCGACTCGCGACCTTCGCGCAACACCGGTAAACGCCAGTAGATACGATCAAGGCCGTCCTCTGTAGGATCGGGCCACCCAGCTCGAAGCGTCTCCGCGGTGGTGCTCATACCGTGAATCACGATCACGATCGGCTTGTCTGATGTTTGCACTCCACTTCTTGCAAGAACCGGGATGCCAGCGAGCTCGTGAATGTCCATGGGTTTCACCCTCTCCAGTCGACTCAGTGCGTGGTTTGTGATGGTGTGACGCGCTGAAACACGTAGTGCCGAACGTCGCTCTGGAAATCCGCTTCGTAAAACAGCGTCAGAATCCGGGGACGGTCGTCTTGCTCCGATCGCCAGTGCAAGTCAAGCGCCAGAAATGTCTCCAGAGGAGGCTTATAACCGTCGAGGGCATCGGCCGGTCTGTCGCTTGGCGCGGAAAAGTACAGTCTCGCCAATCTCAACTCGCTCACGGCGGCGTGGACGTAAAACTCGCGCTCCTCACCGGGGGCGGCGAGATAGATCCCGTGCGTAAAGAGATGGAATTGCACAGGTGTCTGAGAAATCATGGGGTTTTCACTGGATTGGATCATGTAACCACCACAGAGAAGGGAAAATGGCCCGTTTTCTAGGAAGAGACCGCGGAGCTCTTGGTAACCGATCGCCTGGGTGAGGTCAAATTCAATCCAACAGGCCGAGTTGCCCACGATGGCTTCGGTACGCGATGGGAGAATGTCCGGTGGTCGCTTGGGAGACCTGTCGATCGATGTATCAAAAGGCATGGAAGTCAGCCCCTTCATTTGGAGGATGAGCTGCGATTTGATTGTAACGCCGCGGGAGCCGGTTGTCCATGACGCCGCGTCCTCGTCGCAGTCGATGGCCTCTCACAGACGACGTGGGGTAGGCCACCGGTGGTTGATGATCGGTGACGGAATCTTGCCCTCTTATGTTCTCGCCGGCAATCGGGCTGTTGGTGTCCGTTATACTGGAGAAGCGATCAGCCGTGTGCCGCTTCCGCGACTGCGACGGGGGCTGCGGCCTGGAGGAAGAGGGAGAGGGAGAATCTTGAGCCAAGAAACCTTGTACTGGGACGAGGTCGTTGTGCAGGATCGCGCCTTTCGCTTGGCGGCTTCTGTCAAGGGAGTCTGCTGCATCGGCCTGCCGCCCGGGCAATCGGCCGATCGGGAGGCCGAGTGGCAGCAAGACCTGCAGAGGCTGGCACCGGGTAGTGAAGCCTTGCGCGCACCTGAACGGGTGGCGGCCTACATGCGAGAGTTGGACGAATACCTTAGGGGCGGTCGAACGTCATTTTCCATGCCGTTGGATCTTCGCGGCACATCGTTTCAACTCGCCGTCTGGCGGGCGCTTTTGGCGATTCCATATGGGCACGTGTGCAGCTACGGGGACATCGCTGCCGTCATCTGTCGCCCGCGCGCCGTTCGGGCGGTCGGCACGGCCAACGGCGCCAATCCCGTGCCAATCGTCGTGCCGTGCCATCGGGTCATCGGGAAAGATGGCACCTTGACGGGTTACGGTGGCGGTCTGCCGCTTAAGGAGTGGCTGCTCGCGATTGAGGGTGTGCACGTGCGTGAGTCGGCCCGTGCGTCCGCGCGACGGTAGGGCGAAGGACAGGGCGACGGGCTGGGAGACGGGTAGAGACACGGGGTCTCGGGCAGACTACTCCACATTCTGGAGGCGCGAGGCGCCCCGCTGCCCGGGGAGCGAGTGAAAATGAAGACGCTGATATCATTTGTGAAAGCCTTGGTCGGCTCGATTGGCCGGCACAATGTCGGGATGCTCGCAGCGGCCGTCTCCTTCTTCGGATTCTCGGCCTTGATTCCGCTCCTGCTGAGTCTGATCTTCGGCGCGACACTGGTCGTTCCGGAGGCGTGGGTTCGGCACGCCTTGACGGTGCTCGCGCGTGCGCTTATCCCGACGTTGCCTAGCGAGTCGAGTCTGTTGACAGACAGTATCGCCCGTTTAATGGCGTTGCGGTCGCGGATGAGTCTGATCGCGCTGCTCAGTCTGCTGTGGACTGCGATCGGCGGTTTTGTGGCCTATCAGCAGATACTCGACTTCATATGGGGAGCGCGCCATCGTCGTTCATTTATCCTCCAATACGTCGTTGGCTTCGTCACGATGACCGTGGTTCTTTTGTTAACCGTGTTGTCTTCCGCTGTGACCTTGCTTCCACAGCTACTGCAGCGGGTCATGGTCATCGACGCGGAAGGCTCGAGCTGGTATTCGATCGTGACGCTCGGTTCCTCCATCGCATTTCCTGTTTTATTGTGTCTTTCCACCTACCTGAGCTATCGTTTTCTACCGTCGAGCCGATTGCGCGAGCCTTACCTGTGGCTTGGGGCGGCGGTGTCAACGGTCGCCATCGTCGTGTCGCGGATGCTGTTCGGCTGGTATTTGGGTCACCTGGGTCAATATCAAATGATCTACGGTGCCTTGACCTTCGTCATGCTTCTGTTGTTCTGGATCTATATCGTCAGCAACATCGTCTTGATCGCGGCCGAGTTTGTCGTGTGCCTAAGTCGGTTCAGGCAGGCGGGGGCTCCTGAAGGCGGGGGACGCGCTGGCCGTGGTTTTGGACGCGACCTCCGGCCCGAACGTCGCCCCGTGCCGTCGCGGGCGAGGGTTTAAGGCGGAGGGCGGAAGGCGGTCCCCCTTCTCCGCCGTGCCAGTGCCGCCGGTTTACTAGCGTCCGTGCCTGTTGGCGGTGAGTTCCAGCGTCAGTTCGCGTCAGCCAGCGTCAATTGCTTTCCGTCTGCGGCTGACGCTTCATCAGCACGCCGGCGATGGCGCCGCTGGTGGCAAGAATCAGTCCGCTGGCCAGACCGACGTCGCGCGGGCTCACGTGCAGCAAGAGGGCCCCAGCCAGAAGCATGGACCCGCTCATCACGACGGCGGAAGTGGAGTCGAGCAAGGCAAAGATGCGACCTTGCGCTGCATTTGGAACGGAGCGCATCAAGACGGTGTCAAGGCACGCATTGCTGATGCCAGCGCCAGGCTAAGGGCCAACGTCATGCGGGCCAGGTCGCATCCCATCAGGATGGCTTTTCGAGAAAAGCGATCTGCCGCGATCCCCGCCAATGCACCGAGCACAAGGAAGGGAAGGGAGCGCAAGAGGAGCATGATGGCCACGGCGAGTGGGGAATGCCCCAAGGTGAGGATCAGGCTGAGCACGGCGACACTGTTGAACCAGTCGCCGAGCCCGCTGATCGTGCTGGCTGTCAAGAGTCGTGCAAACGGCCGTTCTTGTCTTAACACGGCGAGCGTCGAAGTCACGCGATACTCTCCCTTTTTGCCCGGAGTCCCACCTGTTGTCCCTTTGCCGGTCGTTGCCTCGCCGGACGCCGGGTGGATCCAGAAGCGCGCATCAGAGCCGCCAGTACACGCCGTCTTCGCGCGCCATGAGTCGATGGCCAATGAATTCGCGTCGCAATGTCGCAAAGTCGGCGTGATGGACTTGGATTCGCGCGTTGACTTCGGCTTCCGTGTAGCGGACCCCCATATCAAAGTCGCTGACCAACCACTTGAGTACGATCAGGCGTTTCTTGCGGCTAGCTGGAATCTCCTTGAGTTCTGGGCCGTTTAGGAAGTCCCGGAGAACTTTGCGCTCCCAGAGGTCGCCGTCGACATCCGCGATGCTCGCCAATTTCTCGGGCGTCAACAAGTCTCGGTTCAGATGCAACAGGGTATCGGGGCGAAATCGAAAATAGTGCACGGTGCCCTCGGCGCGCATCTCCACGAGCTGCTGTTCACGCAAGCGATGCAGATGATGCGACACGGTTGGTGTTTTCAGCCCCAAAAAGGCTGCCAGCTCTTCCACGCTCGCCTCGCGCTCGACGAGGATGCCCAGGATCCGCAGCCGACTTTCGTCCGCCATGACCTTCAGGAGGGCGATGAGGCGTTGATTGTCTTCGTGAGTCATTGTAATCCCCCCGCTTCAATACGATCCTGATCAATATAGATGCAGGTCGAAATAAAGTCAATGCCCATGCCTGCTCGCATCTGCGCACGTCAGCGCATACCGTGGTGCGCAACGAACACAGTGGCAAACCGTGATCACTGTGGCAAACTAGAATCACCGTGGCAAACACTTTGTCGAGCGGTGTCTTTAACGCTCCGCGAAGCACGGCACTGCAAAGGGAGACAGGGAGCTTACGATAAGGACTTGACACTTCTCGAAACGTATTTTAATATATAAATATAAAAACGAGTTGGGGAGGCGTCACCTATGTCGGATTGCTGTAGTGTCGCGAACATTCACACCCTCTCTTCACCGGAGGCCGATCACCTGCCGGATAGGGGGCCAGGGGCCGAGGGGCCGAGGACATCGATGGCTGACCAGACGGCGAACAGCGCCGATGGGTCCTGTCCAACCTGTGGCGAAGCGGGTCGCTTGATCGATCGGCTCACCGTCAAGAGCATGTTGACGCCGTCCGCACTGGCAAGCCTAGATGTCGCACAGACATTTCGCTTCTGCGCAAAGTCGGCCTGTGACACCGTCTATTACGGTGATGGCGCGCAAGTCTTCAGAACGTCCCAGGTCCGTGTACCCGTCTACCAGAAAGATGCGGGCGAGCAGGTGAATGCCTGTTACTGCTTCGGTTGGACCCGAGCGCGTATTCGGGCTGAGATGGATACCGAGGGAACCAGCACAGCCGCCACATCGATCGCGGCTCACATCAAGGCTGGCCGCTGTGCCTGTGAAGTGAACAACCCACAGGGAGCCTGTTGTCTGGGCAACGTCAATCAGACGGTAAAGGCCATTCGCGAAGAACGACTTGTGACTTCGGCTGGCGATGCAAAGGGAGGCAACCGGTCATGAACTCTGAAGTGAAGCGTGACTCATCCCGTCCGGAACCACAGACGCAAGGTATCGGAGGGTGGGGACTAGTTGGCCTGCTGCTGCTACCGCTTCTTTGTTGCGGCGGCCCTGCCCTGATCGGGCTGCTGGGCGCGTCGGGAGTCGGGCTGCTGATCGCCGGTGCCGCTCGCGACTGGATCCTGGCGGGCGGACTGTTTACCCTGGCGCTGGCGACGACGATCTTCGCAATC
>JAPNUJ010000126.1:0-4944 GCA_026627155.1 Bacillota bacterium
AGTTCCGCGGTACGCACTTGCAAGCGACCGTCGATCGTCCCAAAATCCGTCTCCACCATCGCATCCCCGCGTTGCAGGCGGTGGTCGATCATCAATTCGCACTCTGCGCCTGCAGGCATCATCTGCTGCCACTGCGACATGTGCGCCTGCACGGCAGGAAAGTCTTCAGCGGATACGCGGACGACGAGCTTGTGTGTGGAGCCAGCGTCTTGAAGCAGCTCAGAGACGACACTGGCCACCACTCCTTCGTCCCAATCGATCTGGCGGGCAACGAGGCGCCGTGCCGCCGCCATGGCAATACGCGCGATATCGACCTCCGCTTGCGCAACAATCCGCGCGCGTTCGCTCGCCGCCGCCTCCAGTGCGGCTGCGATCCGTTCCAGCTCCGCCAGGCGCCAACTTTCAAACTCCTGCCGGGCCCGATCGATCCCTTCGTCATATCCCTGCGCACGAGCCGCCTCCAGCGCCTGCCTGGCATCTTCCTCGGCGCGCGCCACGAGTGCCAACGCCTTCTGCTGCGCATCATCCAGCATCTGCTCCAATTGCTGTTCGAGCGCCGCTGCCTCCGCGCGCCTCGCGGCAAGCCGGTGTTCCACGGCAACGAGCTCCTCCTCGGGCGGCACTGCCGGCTCGGCAACGAGACAAACCTCATCAGGGATGTCGATCACGCGTACTTGTTCGGGCGACCGCTCCAGGCGCAGGATCTCAGACAAGGATATCGTCGCCTCCTCCGCGCGCAATCACGATCTCGCCCATGTCCTCCAACCGCCGTATCTGCTCGACGATGCGCTGTTGCGCCTCCTCGACGTCGCGCAAGCGGACCGGACCCGCATACTGCATGTCCTCCTGGAACGTTTCCGACATGCGTTTGGACATGTTCCGATAGATCGCATCCTTCACGTCGTCACTTGCCGTGCGCAGCGCAAGTTGCAAATCGCTCTGCTCGATCTCCCGGATCACCCGCTGAATCGCGCGATTGTCAAGCAGCACGATGTCCTCGAACACGAACATCCGCTTCTTGATCTCCTCCGCCAAATCCGGATTCGACGTCGACAGCGAGTCCAGAATCCCGCGCTCCGTGCTGCGATCGACACCATTCAGAATTTGGACAATCGCGTCTAGCCCGCCAACCGTCGCACCGTCCATCACGTTGGCCGAAGAAAGCTTGTTCTCGAGCACACGTTCGATCGACCCGACCACTTCCGGATTCGTGGCATCCATCATGGCGATGCGCCTCGCTACGTCCACGCGCAGATTGGTCGCTAGCGCGGACAGGATTTCGGATGCCTGCTTGGCATCGAGGTACGACAGCACGAGAGCGATGGTTTGCGGATTTTCGTTCTGTATGAAGTTGAGAATCTGCGCAGGGCTCGAGCGGCGTGCCAATTCGAAGGGCCGAACCTGCAGCGACGCCGTCAAGCGCTCGATAATGGCCAGGGCCCGATCACCGCCGACCGCCTTTTGCAACACCTCGCGCGCGTACTCGATCCCACCCTCCGAGATGTACTGCTCGGCGACGGCCAACTCGTGAAACTCTCCCAGAATCGCCGTGCGGACGGGACTTTCCACGCGCCGGACCGATGCGATATCGAGCGTCAAGCGCTCGATCTCATCCTCGCGCAAGTGCTTGTAGACACCCGCAGCCACCTCCGGACCGAGTGAAATCAAAAGGATGGCTGCTTTTTGCCGATTGGTCAGTTCGTCGTCGCGTCGCATCGCCATCCCCCTCATTCGTCAGATAGCCACGTTCGCAAGAGCGCAGCGAACGATTCCGGGCGTCTGACCGCGAGCTCCTGCAACTTGCGCGATAACGTGACTTCCTCCGGTTCGGGTGGTGGGCTCGATAGACTGGCAACCGACAGCGACCCGAGCGCATCGTCCGTCACCCTCCGTCGATTACGGCTGCGCACGACTAGGATGGTGGCGATGGCGCCCAGCACGAGCAGTCCCACCAGCAGCCCGGCGTATGCCAGCGGTGACGTGAACAGCGATGGCGTTGGCGGTATAGCCGAGACGGTAAACGGCACCGCCAAGATGGAAACGTCGCTGGCAGCGATGCGTTTGCCTTGAACGCCCATCGCATGCGCGACGTAACTCTCCATGGCAGTGGTAAGAGCAGGCGTGACCTTGACGGCCGTCGAGTTGATCAGCACGCTGACGGTGTAGTTTCCAATCTGCATGGGATCCGCCACCTGCTGCGTGTTCACGTAGCTATTGTCGTAGTTGACCGTGCTCGTGCGGGTGGAACTCGTCGACTGCCCGGTGCCGGTGGATCCGTAACTGACGATGTTCGGGTTCTGCGTCGCCTGTCCGGCAATCCCGCCAGTCTGTCCCGATCCGCCGCTTGAGTTCGATGTCGACTTTTGTTCAGACAAGGGCGGACCGCCTGTGACCTTGTGCACCTGGGTGCTGGTCTGATTGAACGTCACGTTTGCGTGCACGATGACCGATACATTGCCCGCTCCGACAAAACTTTGCAGGCTGTTCTGCAACTGCGTCTGAAGCGACTGCTCGACTTGCTGGCGCAACGCCAGCTCCTCGGCCAATCCGCCCGTCGCCATCAGCGAGGAACTTGCCTGAGCCGCCGACAAGTCGATCCCACTTTGATCGAGTACCGTCACATCCGCGGCGGCCAAACCTGAAACAGAGTGCGCAACCAGTTGCTGAATGCCCGCGATCTGCTGCGGCGACAGCGTCACGCCCGCACCGAGCGTCAGCACCACGGAAGCTTTCGCGCCCAGATCGGATGTCGGCTCGAGAAAGGAAGACGTCTGCGCCGGCACGATGTTGACTACCGCACTCTCGACCCCGTCGATCGAGTCGATGGTCTCCGCGATACGCTGCTGCAAGATAGACTGCGCCTGCAGGTCGAGTTCCTGCCCCGACATGCCAAACGTCGTTCCGGAGGAAAAAATCTGGGAATAATCAACCAAGCCACTGGCCGGTAGACCCTGTTCCGCCATGTCGAGCCTCGTCTGATCCGCCTGTGCTGCGGGCACGAGGATGGAATTTCCCTGAAGTTCATAAGGCACCTTCAACTGCTGCAATTGCTTCGTGATCTGCCCGGCCGACTTGGCGTCGAGATTCGAAAAGACGACCTCATAATTCGGATTGAGAAGAATAGCCGACAAGATGATTATCGTCAATATAAGAAACCCGGCGATCAAAAAACCGTTCAATCTCTGGCGGCGAGACAAGCCGCCGTACCACGTCTTGAGCTTGGCCAGCCAACTGGTCACGTCAGAGTTCATGGATCAGCCTCACCCTGGCAAACGGACTAGACCTGCATATTCATCAAAGTGTTGTACGCGTCCACGACGCGATTGCGCACCTGCACAGTCATGTCCAATGCCAACTGCGCCTGCGTCGCGGAGATCATCGCGTTCGCCACACTGGTCGATGTCCCATCCGCGAGTTGCAGCCCTTGACTCGCCGCCTGCGATACGTCGCCGTTGACGCCGGACAGCGCCTGCTCAAGAAAGTTCGCGAAGCCTGTACCGCCAGAGGTCTTGCTCGCCCCGTTGGTCTGCAACTGCAGGGGGAGTGGCGCTCCAATCGGACTGATAGCCACCTCGTGCACCGCCCTTTCACTATCACCGGATCCGCTTGCGTTACTTGCCGATGCCGATTGCCTCGACATCCATCTGCTTCGTCGCATCAAACGCCGTTACGTTCGCCTGGTAGGCGCGGGACGCAGAAATCATGTTGATCATCTGCGTGGTGAGATTGACGTTCGGCATCTGCACATAGCCGTTGACCGCGTCTGGGCTCGACGGATCATAGACGAGCGAGAACGGCGCCGGACTCTGCACGATCGAGGTCACGCCCACTCCGCCGCCCACGTTGCCCTGCACGGCGCTTTGCAGTGCGCCGGAAAAGGATGATGCAGCGGGCAATTCCCCAAAGACGACCTGCTCGCTCCGATACGGACCGCCCTGCGGCGTTCGCGTCGTGTTTGCGTTCGCGATGTTGTTTGCGATGACGTCCAGCCACGTTCGGTTCGCTGTGAGACCCGACGCGCTGATCGACAAACCGCCAAACATGCCCACTTCACTCAACTCCCTGTGATCGCCGTGCGCAGCATTGAAAACTGATCGTTGATCTCCTGCACAAGTGCGCCGTAATCGATCTGGTTCGCGGCCATATCCGACATCTCCGCGTCCAGATTGACGTTGTTTGCATTGCCCGAGACGCTTGTCGCGTCGTCCGTGACAACCTGCGGCGTAACGTCCACCGGATTCATGGACACTGCGAGATCGCGCGGGCTGTTGGTCAGTAGCGGCAGCGACGCCGCGTTCCCACCCACGCCTAAACTGGCCTGCAACATGCTGTCAAAGTGCACGGTCTGCCGCTTGTATCCAGGCGTGTTGGCGTTTGCAATGTTATTCGCATACGCACCCTGGCGCAGTTGCGAGGCTTGCAAGGCGTTTTGCAGCACGCCGAGCAGCGTGCTCTCCGAAATTGACACGCACCGACCCTCCCTTCGCACGAGCATTCCACGATGTGGATGCGGATCAGTCCCTGCATGACTGAACACATTCAACACACAGGTCGATTTCCCTGCCCTCTTTCGAGCCGATCCGACAAATTTCACGGATTGGTGCGATGCCGTATGCTGACTCGCAAAACGGCGCCCGGCCAGAGGCCAGGCGCCGCCAGAACACGATCCACGTTCACGACTAGCGTCGACGCACCCTATCGAGTTGAGGGATAAGCTTTTCATTCAACACGCGTATATAGGTGCCTTTCATGCCAAGTGAGCGAGACTCGATGACACCTGCGCTCTCCAGTTTACGCAGCGCGTTGACGATCACCGAACGCGTGATTCCGGCCCGATCGGCGAGGCAGATCTGAATTCGCTGTGCATTCACAGGTCTGACAGGGATGTCAAAGACTACGTTCGCCGCGATGCGCACGACAAGCTTCACGATTTCCTGAAAGACC
>JAPNUJ010000126.1:4954-5304 GCA_026627155.1 Bacillota bacterium
GTCCTCCTCGACTTCCTGCGTCCGCGAGCGCAGAATCTCCATCCCGACCACCGTTGCCGCGTACTCGCCGAGCACCAGATCTTCTTCGTTGAAGGCCTGACCCGAACGGGCGACGATGACGGTCCCGAGGCGCTGGCCACCGCCCACAACGGGCAGGACGGTGGTGTAGTCGGCGGGCTCCACACTGCCGAACACCTCCGGCATCAGCGACAGCGGCGTCTGCTCAGACAGATTGGCAGCCGTCTCTTCGTAGCGCAAGAGCCGGTTGTTATACTCCGCCGGTAAGGCAAGCTGCGCAAGACGCGCCTCCTCGTCCCCGATCGGCCGCGTCTCGTGGCCGATCGCGTACC
>JAPNUJ010000127.1 GCA_026627155.1 Bacillota bacterium
CGCGGTAAGCCACTGTGATATACTGCAGGTCGTGTCCGGTTCTTTCATCGAGATCATTTTCCAAGATCCTGGGGGTCCACCGAACCTTGGAGCTGTGGTGTAGTGGCCTAACATGCCTGCCTGTCACGCAGGAGACCGCGGGTTCGAATCCCGTCAGCTCCGCCACTTTAGAGTAGAGATTCACCATCGCGTTATTTTTTCGTGACTGTGGTTACAAACGGGGTCGGCCGAACACAGTATAGAGGGGGCTCAGTCCACGCTGAGCCTTTTTTCTTCGATACACCCGTCGAAAGAGGGTACGCTTGTGATTCGCTACAAATTTATCGGGCATTCGACGGTCCTGATCGAGGTTCAGGGAGTACGCTTCATCACGGATCCGATTGTTTCCCGGCGCGCGCTTATCGTTCCGCGCAAACGCGCTGCTGGCTACCAACAAGAGGACTTGTCCGAGATCAACTTTGTGCTTCTGTCGCACGCGCATTGGGATCATCTTGACAAGCCGACGTTACGCAAGATTGCAAGGCGTTCGCGGGCCAAGGTGATTTGTCCGCAAGGACACAGGGCCTTGCTGTCTGACATGGGTTTTACAGACGTCATTGAACTGGAACGGGATGAGGTTCGCGAAATTGACGGATTTTCATTCAGTTTGACGGTTGTGAATCATAGAGGTAAACGATGGCTAGAGCGGTATCGATCCTCAGCAGGGATCTTCGTGGAAGGTCATGACCACTCGTTCTGGTTCGCTGGGGATACAGGCTACCGAAATGATTTTGCGTCGGGAATGCGCGGTTTGAGACCGGATGTGGCTTTGATTCCGATTGGTGCCTATGAGCCCCGCGAGTGGTTCCACATGATGCACATGGATCCGGCGGATGCGCTCAAGGCGTTTCAGGACGTGCAGGCCAAATACATGTTGCCCATTCACTGGGGTGCCTTCAAGTTGACCAAGGAAGAGATACACGAGCCACCGCTCGTGTTGCGCAAGCTGGTTGATGAGCATCCGGAACTGGAACAACGGATCTGGTGGCTCGAGCCGGGAGACATTCGTGAGTATCAGGCTACTCCTTTCGTTCACATGCGTTGACAAATGGCCATGGCATGCGGTATGTTATCCACTGTCGCGTTTGTGGCTCGGTAGCTCAGTCGGTAGAGCAGAGGACTGAAAATCCTCGTGTCGGCGGTTCGATTCCGTCCCGAGCCACCATTCATTCGATCGCGTGCGGAAGTGGCTCAGGGGTAGAGCATCGCCTTGCCAAGGCGAGGGTCGCGGGTTCGAATCCCGTCTTCCGCTCCAAAAGGAACAACTTTACAAGGAACAACGAGCAGTGGGCGCTTCCCTGTATAGATGGAAGCGTAGAAGAGACACAAGGCGTGAAGACAGTGGCGTCGATCCAGCAACGGGTGCTGGATTTTTTTGTGCGTGGGTGCAACCAGGTGATGGATTGATCATCCCCCGTTTGACAGAGCACCGTTGCATCCATTAGCATGGGGATGTACAAGGCAATGGGCCGGGGTGGCGGAATGGCAGACGCTAGCGACTTAAAATCGCTTGTCCGTGAGGGCGTGCGGGTTCGAGTCCCGCTCTCGGCACCAAGCGAAACAGGGAACTGAAAGCCAAGCGGCGATTCGCGATGAATCGCCGCTTGGCTTTCAGTTCGACCAGTGTTTGCGTGTCATTGACGAACGGGTTCGTACCTGTTATCATAGCAAAAATTTAGACAAAACCGGAAGGTGAGGACTGAGCTCGAATGGCCACGTACTACAGGGAACCGTCGCGCACGTTCAGTGAGTATCTGTTGTTGCCGAACTTGACGACGAAGGACTGCACGCCAGACAAGATCATGCTGCACACGCCCATGACCAAGTTCACAAAGGGGGGTCTTCCTGCGCTGTCGCTGAACATTCCTTTCTCCTCCGCCGTCATGCAGGCCGTCTCCGACGACCGGATGGCGGTCGCATTGGCACGCAGTGGAGGCATATCCTTTCTTTTTAACTCGCAACCTGTCGAGGAGCAGGCCGCCATGGTCCGGCGAGTCAAAGGATACAAGTCAGGATTTGTGGTGAGCCAGTCCAACCTCACACCGGACCATACCTTGCGCGATGTCCTCGCCCTGAAGGCAAAAACCGGACACTCGACGGTAGCGGTAACGGATGACGGCACGCCGAATGGCAAGCTCCTTGGCATCGTGACCGGACGGGATTACCGAACGAGTCGAGATCCCCTGCACAAGCGGGTCGGTGACTTTATGACGCCATTTTTCAAACTCGTCTGTGGTACGTCCGGGTTGACCTTGCCGGATGCCAACGATCTGATTTGGGAGCATAAATTGAACTGTTTGCCCATCATCGATGGACAGCAGCGGTTGCAGTATCTCGTCTTTCGTAAGGATTACGATCAAAATAAAGAGAATCCGCTCGAACTGCTCGACGGCAACAAGAGTTATGTGGTCGGAGCAGGGATCAACACGAGGGATTACACAACGCGCGTACCGGCGCTCGTCAAGGCAGGCGTGGATGTCCTTGTGATCGACTCCTCAGACGGGTACAGCGAGTGGCAACGAGACACCATAGCCTACGTCAAGTCGAACTTTGATGTCCCGATCGGCGCCGGGAACGTGGTGGACCGCGAAGGTTTTCTCTACCTGGTCGAAGCGGGTGCAGATTTCATCAAGGTGGGAATCGGCGGAGGTTCGATTTGCATCACAAGGGAGCAAAAGGGGATTGGCCGGGGACAGGCGTCCGCGTTAATCGAGGTGGCCCAGGCGCGAGACCAGTATTTTGAGGAGACGGGCACGTACATTCCGATCTGTTCAGACGGGGGTATCGTCCACGACTATCACATTACGCTGGCGCTGGCGATGGGTGCCGACTTTGTGATGATGGGCCGGTACTTCGCCCGCTTTGATGAGAGCCCAACCAAGAAGTTGAAGGTAGGCAACAACTTCGTCAAGGAGTTTTGGGGGGAAGGTTCGAACCGCGCGCGCAACTGGCAACGGTACGATTCGGGGGGCAGCGATAGCCTGTCATTTGAAGAGGGTGTCGATTCCTATGTCCCTTATGCCGGCGGTTTGCAGGAAAATATGGAGAAGACGCTCAGCAAGATCCGCTCCACGATGTGCAATTGTGGTGCCTTGGCGATCGACGAGTTGCAGAAGAAGGCGCGCATCACAGTGGTGTCCGGGACGAGTCTCATCGAAGGCGGCGCGCACGACGTGATGTTGAAAGAGAGTGCCTTCTCAGCTGAGTGAGGCACCGCGTCGGAGGCGCTGCACAAGTCTATATATTACAAACGTGTTTCAAGCAAAACTTGAAGTTCGGGCGGTATGATCCCTCTGAAATCAAAAACAGGAGGGGTTCTCATGATCGGCAAAAAGACACTTGGCGGATTGGCTTTGGTGGTACTCTCGACGGCGCTTGCCGTGCCCGCGATGGCGGCCACGCAACAGGATGGCTTCGTCGCTCACTATCAGAACAACGCCGCGCTCGAGACCAGCTTGCTGCAAAAGGCTGAGGCTGGCGGAACATCCGCGCCTGGGACCGCCGTGTTGAGTGCTGTGGTCCAGTCGATCAATGCGCAGGTGGCGACCCTGTATCAGAGCGAGGCGACATTGTCGGGGGAGATGTCGACAGTTCAATCCGTGTATTCGCCGAGTCAGGTGCAGGATAAAAACGGAACGATTGCTCTGGTTCGTGAACGCAACGGTCTTCTTCTGAACCTGCAGGGCGTGGTCAAGTCGATGAACAGGGCAGGCAAGGACCACAAGAAGTGGAACGAGGATCGCAAACACGAGCAGAAGATTCTCGCCCGCCTCCAGATGATCGAGAAAGAGATTCGTCAAAAGGACGCACGGGATCACCATAGTGGCGATGCAAAGTGGCGGACCCATCCGTATGACAACGGCTTCGCCGCCCTGAAGGTGTCGATCTTCGAATTGCAAGAGGCGGCCATCCACTACACGCGCGAGTGGATCGCATTGAACGGCACAGCCTCGGCGACGGCCTCGACGACCAGCAGCACGGGCACGGGAACCGGTAACTAAGAGGATGTCTATGCAAGCGAGGGAAGCAAGCCCCACCTGTGGATTGGTGGGGCTTGCTTCCCTCGCTTGCGTCGCTTACGGGGTGGATCGGTGCGGATTTCCCCTTTCGCTGTCCGCGGTGACGTGGTCAGGTTGCCCTGACGCCCTGATGCACGGGACGTCGGCGGGTACACCCTAGCCAAGTGGCCTTGCAATGTGGTACGTTCGATCCATCAGGCGGATCGGACCGTGCGGACTGTCACCCATGCGAAGGTCTATACCGATAGGAGAGATCGCGATGCAATTCGGTTGTTGCGTGTCGTCGTGGGCGGAATCCGAAGGTGGGTCAGCGGGAGGACCCCCCACTCTGGCAGGACTGTTGCGAAAAATCGATGTCGTGTTTGAAGCTGGGTTTGATTTTGTAGAGTTATCCGTTTCGAGTGTGATGCAGTTGACTGACGCAGAATACGATGCCTGTCGAACGGCGTTGTCCTTTGCCCCACTCCCTGTGTTTGCCTGCAACAGCTTTATCCCAGCGTCGCTTCCGATCGTCGGGCCCACGGTCGATCAGGACCGTTTGCGCGACTGGGTGGTCCGTGCGCTCGAACGCGTGGACACCATCGGGGTGCAGCGCGTCGTTTTTGGAAGTGGCGGCGCTCGCTCCGTGCCTCTTGGGTTTTCACACGAGGTGGCGCGGCAGCAAATCAGAGACTTCCTGCAAATGTGTGATCGCGAGGCTCAGTTGACGGACGTGTTTTTCGTGATCGAACCGCTGCGCAGCGCCGAGACCAACGTGATCAACACGGTCACCGACGCGGCACAGTGGGTTGAGGACCTTGGGCTGAGTCGTGTGAGGCTTCTTGCCGATACATATCACATGCACGCCGAGGGAGAGGCGCTCTGCGTGCTGTCAAAGGTGGCGCCGTTGCTGTCACATGTTCACGTCGCCAACAAAGAGCAGCGTCGTTTTCCGGGCTTTCTGCCGTCAGATGCAGACGATATGCGCACTGTAATCCGACTGCTTGAGACAGCAGGGTACAGCCAAGGCGTATCCGTGGAGTGCGGGTTCGACGACTTTGCACGCGAAACGAGACTGGCGATTGCCTGCCTTCGACAGGCAGCTGCGCCAAGTTGAGGCTGTGATGGTCACTGTCGGGACGGCGAGTTGGACGGGATCCACTCGCGTTCTCCTGTGTAGAGATTGATCCGGCGCGTCCCGTTGTAGGCCGGGCGATGATTCGCCTCGCGCACCTCGACGGTGCA
>JAPNUJ010000128.1 GCA_026627155.1 Bacillota bacterium
AGACACGTCGGAGTCTCAAGACTTGGTCAACATTCTTCCCATCTTTCGAGATCTTGCCTGCGCAAGGGCCGACGGGGTTACGAGCCGCCTGATTCTGAAAGTGCCTGATCGCAGCGAGGTATGGAACTACTTTAAGATGGGTCCTCTCAAACACATTTTCGAACAAATCACATGGCCCGGCAACACCCTTCACGAGTGCGAGGAGAATGCCTTACAAGCCTTTAGATCCCGCGATCTCGGAGCGTGCTTGCACTGGCTGGAGAGAGCCGAGTCGTTTAACACGACAATCACAACGGCGATGATTCGATGTGACCTGATGTTGGCAGAAGGTAACACCGCAGAGGCGAGGAAGGCTTTGTTTAAGGTGAAGCAGATGTTTCCGGACTCGGAGATGATCAAGATCGTCAGCCCACAGGTTTTTGGGTCCTTGAAACTGGCCTAATATCGCTCGATCTGCACAGTCCGAGGCGACGTCCTCCGATTCGGCCCCGCCTTGAACGGGACGAATCCGAACAGGTCGCTCGGTCCGAAACTGCCGCGTCGCCATCTGGCCAAACCCGTTCTACGCCGTCACACGCTGCAACCCATCGCACAATCAGGTCCTGTACATCCACCTACACCTCAACCTGATACCTGACATCCGAAAGGACCGTGACCACCATGTCCATGAACCGTCAAGACGTCTACCGTGCAAACTCCGTGTACACGGCACCCGCCAACGTACAAATTGCCCAGCTTCACCGTCAAGCCGCCATCTGGACCAAAGGAGTCCGTGCTGACGTGTCAGAGGGCAAGACAGCGGATGGACGCCAGAAAATCCAGTACATTCAAGACATCATCACCTTCCTTCGCGCAAACCTCGACTTCTCCTTTGAAGTGTCCCGGAAGGCGGAGAGCACTTATATCTATCACTATAAAGTCCTCGTTGACTGGTTCCTGTACCCTCAACACGTGATCGACAACGAAGACGAGTATCAGGCAATGGTGGCATTTTGGGAGTCTTGGGCCAAGACATGGGCGAGCGTCCCTGCGAAATGAATCCGGGCATCAGCGCCTGCCTGATCGCGCGCAACGAGGCCACCCACCTCGAGCGATGCCTGCTCAGCATCCGGGAGACCGTCGATGAGATGGTTCTCGTCGACACGGGGTCTATCGATCACACGATCGCGATTGCTCGCAAATTTGGCGCGCGCGTCATCGAGATGCCGTGGAGCGATGACTTTTCAGTGGCTCGCAATGCCGGACTCCGCAAAGCGCAACACGAGGTCCTGTTCATCATCGACGCGGATGAAGAGTTAGTGACACCACTGCGACCCGCGGTGACTCATCTCGTCCAGAGCGAGCATCGGCCTTGGATCGCCCGCGTACTCATTCGCAGCCCGTTCCGGGACGCGCGCGGAAGCGAGCGCGTCGCCGTTTCTCACGTGTCCCGACTCTGTTCCAGGGATTCATCCATTGCATTTCGCGGCGCAATCCATGAGCAACTGCAAGACACATCGGGTCTGGCGGTTCGCGTGGCCGCACCCATTGAGCTCTTGCATCACGGGTATAACTTGGCACCAGCCAAGATGCAAGAAAAGCAGGCGCGCAACGTCGAACTTCTACAACACGCCATCGAAGCGGCGACAGGGACTCCCGAGTCAGAGGCTTATCGGACCTATCTGGTGTATCAGTTGGGAAAGGCACACATGGCAGCAGGTCGTGCTGAGGAAGCTCGCATCGCCTACGCCCACGCGCTGGCAGGTGTGGCTGCTGATGCAACCTACCGTCCGGAACTACTCATCGCCATGCTCTATACGCTGAAGGAGCTTGGATTACAAGATGAAGTGTGGCCACTGCTCCTTTCTGGTCTGCAGCAGTATCCAGACTTCCCCGATCTTCACTTCTTCATGGCGGTCGCTCTCGCCCACTTCAAGGTCCCAGACCTGTCACTCATCGAGCGGTGCTATCAGACATGTCTCAACATTGGCGAAAAGCACGACAAATACCCGTCGGTTGAAGGCACGGGTTCTTATCTCGCGCAGGCCAATCTGGACCTTCTACACTCCCTTCTATCCGCGACGCCATGAAGCCCACACAGCTGACGTGGCTGACGTGGCTGACGTGGCTGACGGAATGGACGGCCGACGCCGTAAGGACGGACACCGCTTCCAGCAGTGGCGCCCGTGCGTCCCGCCCATCATCCCCCTACTTGCGACGCGAGTAGTACGATGGACCTTCCTTCGAACCCGCCGCCTGATCGATCTTACGCGCCGCCTGCGACAGGGCTGCCTGTAGGTTGGCCTGACACTTCTCGCACATCTTGCCTGAGCGAATTGGCTTGCCACATCGCTCGCAAGGGTAATCGACAGCGTTGGTCGAGATCAGGCGCCCATCCCGCATAAACTTCATGAGTTTCTCTTCGGAGATGTCGATCACGCCACAGATCTCGGGAATGGAGGCATGTCCATGGGCACGAATATACTCTTTGACGCGAGAAAAGAGCGCCTCTTCGTTTCGCAGACACTCGGGACAAATCTCCCGGGATACTCGCTGATACAGCCTACCGCACTCTTTGCAATTGGCAATCTCCACTTTCATGCCTCCTGTATCCTCTTTATGGATAGATGACCATTATAAAAATGATATCGCTTCTACTATAGCATGTCTAGCGCCCAACAGCATGTCTAGAAGCCGACAGCATGTCTAGCGCCCAACTGTCAGGACATAGACAGAGGCCGCACCCGCAGTTGCCAGAACGTCTGCGCACGCATCCGCCGTTCCACCCGTGGTCAGGACGTCATCGATCAGTACAAACTGCCCCCCCGCCACCTGCGCATTCGGAGCCAACCCGAACGCGCCAGACAGTGACGTCAGACGTTGGGCTCGGGTACGTACCGTCTGACTGTTTTGCTCCTCCAGGCGAACCAACGGCTGGACCACGCGTTGCCCGAGGTGCCGAGCAGCGGCACGTGCAATCAGCTCCGCCTGATTGTATCCCCGCTTCTTTTGTTTGACCGGGTGCATCGGCACTGGCAACAGATCGAAGGAGCGATCCTCGCCAAAGTGACGAAGGTAGGCTTCAGCCAACCATTCGCCGAGCAAAGGGGCGAGCTTGGTCTCGCCTTGATACTTAAGTGCCATGATGGCCCGCTCGACGCTCCCTTCGTAACGGGCAAAGGCACGAGCGATCAAGAAGAGGTGTGGCATGCGGCGACAGTCACTGCACGTCCCAGCGTCACTTGAATCGACAGGCTTACCGCAGGTTCGACAGAGAGGTCCGAACAATTGCGTCACGCCTTGCATACAAGCGTTGCACAAGTGCGGACGAAAGAGGCCCGCCGTCCAACCGGCATGAGGCGCCGCGCACAGCGCACAACGCGCTCCCTTCGCAAAAATGGCTGCCAGTGCTCGCTGCGTGCGTTTCCCTTGCAGGAACCGCGGCGGCTGTCGCACCTCATCCTCTAGCCAAGGACGCAGTTTACGCTTCATCGCACAAATAGATTAACCCAAGACCCCCGAGCCCCGTGTGCACGCCGACGATCGGCGACAACCAAACTTCACGGGTTCGCACACCCGGCGCGGCGGCCAAGACCTGGGCGCGAAACGCGTCCACCGCCTCCGGTGAACTCGAGTGCATGATCGTTACCTCACTGACGCCAAACTGGGCGACATCGCGCTGAAGCTGCGTCAGCAGTCCCTCAAGCGCACGCCGCGCCGTACGCACCTTCTCATGCACATCCACGACACCGTCGCGAAGTGTGATGATCGGCTTGACTTGCAGCAGCGACCCAATCATCGCTGCCGCTCCACCGATGCGACCCCCTCGCCGCAGATTCTCCAAGGAATCGAGGACGATAAAGCAGCGCGTTCGTCCGCGAACACCCGCAAGCGCCTCTGTGACACGGTGTACAGACCATCCCTGATTCACCATCCGCACGGCCTCTTCTACCTGGAGCCCGAGCGCGTACTCCACCAACTGCGAGTCGTAGACGTGCACATCCCGCTGCCGCGAGATCAAGTCCCTCGCCGCTTGCGCCGACGCCACTGTGCCACTGAGCTTGCCGCTGAGGAGGATCGCCAGAATCGCGTCATGCGACTCGAGAAGCCGCGAGAACACCTCCGCAAACATACCCACAGACGGCTGCGAAGTCGACGGCAGTCGATCCGATACAGTCAAACGCTCGTAGAACTCCTGAACCTCGAGTTCCACACCATCCGTATACGCCCTGTCGCCGAAGACAATCTGAAGCGGCACGACCGTCACGCCTAACTCGCGGGCCCGAATCGCAGACAGATTCGCCGTGCTGTCCGTCACAATCGCCACGCGCACTCTCGTTCATCCCCTCTACTCAATCATCGCGCAGACATCATAGCACACGATGGCGAGGTGGAACATAGAACTTAGGAGATGCACCGACGGACACTGTCGACCCTTCGTCAAGACCTGGCTCATCAGACGATCTCGCGCCGAGAACCTCTGCTTCTGACCACTCGTCGACTGGAGCCTCTGCTTCTGACCACTCGTCGACTGGAGCCTCGCAAGCTGGCAGGTCAAAGAAGAAGCGACTTCCCTGTCCCACTTCTGATTGCACTCCCACATGCCCCCCGTGCGCCTCGACGATATGCTTGACGATCGCTAACCCAAGTCCCGTTCCACCCGATTGCCGGCTTCGAGTCTTGTCCACACGATAGAATCGCTCGAACACCCGACCAATGTCGGCGGCTGGAATGCCCACGCCCGTGTCTTTCACCGAGAACACCACGCGATCCGCGTCCTGCAACGCCGAGATCGTGATCGCACCGCCGTGGGAGGTGAACTGCAGCGCGTTATTGACAAGGTTGATGAGCACTTGTTGCACCCGATCCGGGTCGGCCATCACGTAGGCATTTTCCGCTTGGGGCATCTCCCCACACGACAACACGACCCCGCCTTCCGCGGCCTGTCCCGCAAACGTGTCTGCGACTTTCTGCAAAATGGAGGCGACCTCAATCGGCTGTACCCGAAGTTGCGTCCGCTTCGCCTCGATCCGCGACAAGTCCAACAGGTCTTCGACCAAGCGACCCAGCCGATCCGATTCATCCTTCATGATCTGAACAAATTGGCGCGCCGTCTCACGATCTTCGAGAGCCCC
>JAPNUJ010000129.1 GCA_026627155.1 Bacillota bacterium
TCGGGCGGCTTCACGGGGCTTGCGTTCCCTGTGTCCAACCCGGCGAACACCAAGTTGATGGCGACGACGTTGCCCGGGTATACCATATTTCAAAACCAGTGTTCGGTGTGTCATGGCACAGGATTACTGGGTTCCGTTGGGCCGGAGTTGCTGGGCATTGGCAACGTGTCGACTGAGCCTAAACTGTTGGCTGCCGTGAAGCACGGATTTCCGCCCTTGATGCCGCCGGCTGGTGGCTTGACGGATCCTACTCAGATCCAAGAGGTCGTGGCGTGGCTTAGCCAACAGAAGCAGAAGTAGCCTGGTTCCGTCTCGGCTCTCGGACGATCTAAACGGCAGCGTTGGCGCATGGCGTCAACGCTGCCGTTTTGTTCTGCGCGTCGCCCCCCGGAGCGGGGTCAGGTGGCCTAGCCGCCCACCCCCGGGGCCGCCCCCGCCCACCGGAGCCGCCCTAGCCCTTGCTCAGGTGATACGGGACTGTGGTGACGATGATGTCCTTGCGATACAAGAGAATCGTGCGCAACTGCAAGCTTGTCTGGTTATGCAGGATGTTGTGCCACCAGCGTTTCGCGATAAATTGCGGGATGGCGATAATCACATTCTCCGGCTGCCCTTCCCAATTCTCCACCGTGTTCAAGAAACGCAGGAGGGGGCGGACGACGGAACGATATTGGCTGCGTGCCGTGACAAGGCGGATGCCCGTGCCCCACTGCGCCCATTTTTCTTCCATTCTCTCGATCGATTCATCGTCGAAGGCAACATAAAATGCTACAACCTGGTCTGACACGGACAGGGCATAGGACAGTGTGCTCGCAACGACTCGGTTGATCCCCGCGATGGGCACGACGACCGTCGTTCGATGCGGTCGCGGTTTGACCTGGGCCATATCGATGCGCAAGTCGTCGGCGATTGCTCGATAGTGTTTGCGCGCCTTCAGACCGAAGTAGATGATCAGGGGGATCAGGATCAGCACGATCCAGGCGCCCTGTCCGAACTTTGCCACCGAGAAGACGATGGTGACGATCGCCGACAGGATGGCGCCAAATGTGTTGATCGCGCCGCGAATCTGCCACCCGGAGGCGCGTGTCTTGAGCCAGTGCTTGATCATGCCGGACTGCGCCATGGTAAAGGACAAAAAGACGCCGATCGCATACAGCGGAATCAGGGCGTTGGTGTTGCCGCCAAACGCGATGACCAGGATGATCGCGAGTGTGCTGAGAATCAGGATGCCGTTGCTGTAGCCAAGGCGGTCGCCGCGCAGCATGAACATGTGCGGCATGAACCCGTCCCGGGCCATCAGCGCAGCCAGGATGGGGAAGCCACTGTACGACGTGTTGGCGGCGAGCACCAGGACGGCGAACGTGGAGTACTGAATGAAATAATAGAACCACCCGTTATGGAAATAGTGCTGCGCCATTTGCGACAAGACCGTGACGTTGGGATTGACGTGGATGCCGAGTTTATAGGCAAGTGTACCGGTCCCCACGTACATCAGCGCCAGCAGCAGGCCGAGTATCAAGAGGGTTTTCTGTGCGTTGCGGATCGTGGGTTCGCGAAATTGTGGGGTGGCGTTTGAGATCGCCTCGATCCCGGTCAATGCCGAGCAGCCGGAGGCAAATGCCCGTAGCAGCAAGATGATTGTGAACCCTTGCGGGATCACGCCAAAAACGGGTGTCTGCGGCGTGCGCCAACCGGTATGGGACAGGTCAAAGAAGCCGACGCCCACCATGACGAGCATGGCCACGATAAAGGCATAGGTGGGCCACATGAAGGCCGATGCAGATTCGTTGATGCCGCGCAGATTGACCATCATGATGAGCAAGATGGACGCGACACACATGGGAACCGTGTAGGGCAGTGTGCCTGGGTACGCGGAGGTGATGGCGGCCACGCCAGACGCGACGGACACGGCGACGGTCAGCGTGTAGTCAATCAAGAGCGCGGATCCGGCGATCAGTCCAGCGACTTTGCCAAACTGGTCGGAGGCTACGGCGTAGGCACCGCCGCCGCCGGGATACGCCTTGATCACTTGCAGGTAAGACAAGATCAAGGCGATCAACAGCAGGGTGATGACTCCCATGATCGGCACGCCGAGCCAGAGACCAGCAGTCCCGAGGAAGGCCATCTCCGTGAGCGACGCCTCATATCCATAGGCGACCGAAGACAGCGCGTCTGACGACAGGATCGGCAGGGCCTTGAGCTTCGACAAACGCGCGTGAGTGAGTTCACTCGACTTTAACGGACTGCCGATGACAATGCGCTTAAGATTGGATGGCAACGGAGAAACTCCCTTTGTATGTAAGGCCGGATTCGCGCAGGCATTTGTTTATCCTGCTCCGCCTTCGTATAATCTAAACAACGGCGTTGCGGTACACACGTACGCCAGTGTCTGCAGTGTATCCGAACTGCGGCCAATAGAAAAGTGGGGACGCGTCCAAATGTACGAAATGCCGGAAAAATTGCTGCGCCTGGGGACCGATATTGACGAGGGGCAGCTGCGCTATCATCGGCGCCGAGTGATGATTTATAAAGAGTTCACCTTTGATGCTGCGCATCATCTCTATGCTTATGAGGGCAAGTGCAACAGTTTGCACGGGCACACCTACCGTCTCTGTGTGACCGTGAGCGACATGCTTGATGAGACCGGGCTTGCGATCGACTTTGGCGACGTCAAGGCCCTTGTACAGCGGGCGGTCGTCGAGCGGCTGGACCATCAGTATTTGAATGCGGTTCTCCCCCCGATGAATACCACGGCGGAGAACATGATCGTCTGGATCTACGAGGAGATTGCTCGTGCCCTCGCAGGCAGACGTGCCACCGCTCGTCTGGAGCGGCTCAAGCTGTGGGAGACGCCCACGTCGGCAGCGGAACTCGGTCGCGAGGAGATGGAGTCGTGACGGACGCTTTGCACGTGAGACCGCTGGCTGAGCGGGAGGCGATCAGCACGGTGTTACCCCTCGTCGAGATCTTCGAGACGGTGGAGGGGGAAGGTATGGGGGCTGGGTATCCGACGGTTTTTGTTCGTTTGTTCGGGTGCCCCCTTCGCTGCGTCTGGTGTGACACCAAGTACAGTTACCCGCCCTATGAAGCGCAACTTCATCTTACCGTGGCGGAGATCTGCGAGCGGGTGAACGGCTTCGCTTCCACGCGCATTTGCCTGACCGGTGGCGAGCCACTCCTATATGGTGAGCGTTCCGCCCTGCTCTTGCGCGAACTCGCGGCCTTGCCGCAAATCGTCGACATTCACGTGGAGACGAGTGGGGCGATCGGGCTCGCACCCTTTGTCAACGGGGTTGCCTCGCCGAAGGTCCGCTACATTGTCGATTACAAATTGCCCGGTTCCGGAGAAGAGGCGCGCATGGATTTGCCTAGCCTTGCCCTGCTTCGTCCGCAGGACGAGCTGAAGTTCGTGATTGCGTCTCGCGCCGATTTTGATGTGGCGCGAAAGGTCCTCGAGGTCCACCGACCGCGTTGCACGATCCTCTTCAGTCCCGTCTGGGGCTCGGCGGAGCCGAGTGAATTGGTGGAGTGGATGCTTGCGGAGCGTCTGGCGAATGTCAAACTGAGTCTGCAGATTCACAAGGTGATCTGGGATCCGGACCGTCGTGGTGTGTGATGGCTCGGTCCAATGGGATATAAGGGGATGAGTGCTGATGGATTTGCGGGAGCGAGTGGTGGTCATCCTCAGCGGCGGACTGGATAGCAGCACGTGCCTCGGTATCGCGGCAAAGGAGGGGCACGCCGTCTATGCCCTGTCGTTTGACTATGGGCAACGACATCGGCACGAGCTGGATGCCGCGCGCCGGTTGGCGAATCACTACGGTGTGCTGGAGCATCGGGTGGCCACGTTGCCCTTTCTACGGGAGATCGGGGGGAGTGCGCTGACGAGTGACGAGTTGTCAGTGCCCACCGACGGAGTCATCGGTGGTGAGATTCCGGTGACCTATGTGCCTGGGCGCAACCTCATCTTCCTCTCCATCGCGACAGCCTACGCCGAAGTGGTGGGCGCCAGCGCCCTCTACCTCGGGGTCAACGCTCTGGACTACAGCGGCTATCCCGACTGCCGACCCGAGTTCATCGATGCGTTTGCCGGAGCCGCAACCCTGGCTACCAAGGCGGGTGTCCAAGGGCGGCGACTGCGGATTGAAACGCCACTGTTGCGCTTGACGAAAGCGGACATCGTGCGGCTGGGTCTCGCCCTGGGCGTTCCGTATGAGTGGACGGTCTCGTGTTACCAGGGGGGCGACGTGGCATGCGGGACCTGCGACAGCTGCCGACTACGGCGCAAAGGGTTCGCCGAAGCGGGCGCGGTGGATCCGATTCCCTACCAAGTCGCATTTTGAGAGACAACGGTGGGGGCGCAACGTTGTAACCAGATGATTTGCAAGATCGTCAAACTTGCGTACACTCCAAATGGCTGAGACGTGCTAGAATGGACTCCAATCTTTCTATTGACGAGCGCACGCGATGGTTCGGGGCTGCGTAGCCGTTTCAGATGGAGTTTAGAGCTATTTTGGAGCTGGTTTGGAGCTATTTCAGAGCCGCTTCAGCGCTATTTCGCAGCTGCGTTCAAGCCAGGTTCAAGCCGAGTTCAAGCTACGGGTCATGGAATCTACAAACTCACCGGGGGTCTGCATACGATGAAGTCCGACAAGCGAACGGATGCGATGGGCAGTAAAAAACCAGCGAAAAAACCGATGACGAAAGCTCGCCGGCGCCGCCGCATTGCAATCGCAAGCACGATCGCGGCCGTGGTGGTGATTGGACTCGGTGCGGGCGCCGCGCTGGGGGGGCAGGCTTTCACGACCTTCATTCCGGCGATCGCCCCCTTCATCATCGGCACCCAGTTGACGCAGCCGGAGAACATTCTCCTGATCGGAAACAACGCCCGCAACCCGGTGACTCCGATCAGCCTGGGTACTGGCGGTGGTCAGGCCGATATCATGATGATCGCGCACATCGATCCGATCAAGCACCAAGTCGTGTTGATCTCGTTGCCGCGCGATTGTCTTTTCGCCATGCCGCAGTACAGCGATCCGATTCCAAAACTCAAGTCATTTTTCTTCATTGGCGCGCAGATGAATCCAAATCAGGC
>JAPNUJ010000012.1:0-24965 GCA_026627155.1 Bacillota bacterium
GGCAGGCACGGCGTGTACGCTGAGGAACGGAGTCTGGGCCAACGGTTCGTCATCTCCTTGTGGCTGACACAGGATCTTCGACCCGCGGCAGCGGCGGACGACCTCGCGCTGACAGTCAACTATGGAGACGTGTATAATAGGGTGAGGGAGATCGTCGAAGGCCCGCCGTGCAAGCTTCTGGAGACCCTTGGGGAGCGGATCTGCGCGAGGTTGCTCGCAGAATTTGAAGACCTGTCTTCCGTCCGGGTGCGAGTCGAGAAGCCCGGGGCACCGATCGCGGGGATCTTTGCAAGCGTTGGCGTGGAATTCCTGCGTGAACGGTCGCGCGGCGGCCATACATAAGGTGCGGACGTGACGGCGTTGAGGTCGTTCGCGTGACATTTGTGGAGGAGTGAGAGTTCATGCAACGAGCGATGTGGTTGCTGATGGGGGCTCTGATGGTTGTGCTATTTGTCTATACGTTCTTTCTCTCGCCGACTTGGGGAAACATCTCGGTGCTCACGGATCTGTTGAGGGTGAGTTCATGACGGACGCAACGGCGCATACGGACGCACTTGTCGTCAAGCCGACATCGGCGTCGAGAACGCACATGACGGATCTTGTTTTGCCGCCGGACACGAACACCCATGGGACTATTTTTGGCGGTCGGGTCATGGCGTATGTGGACAAGATTGCGAGTATCGCGGCGATGCGCCATTGTCGGCTTCCGGTGGTGACGGCATCGAGTGACAGCCTGGATTTCCTGGCGCCCATCCACGCGGGCGAGGCGATTCGCCTAGAGGCCTTTGTGACGTGGACGCACAAGACATCGATGGAGATCTTTTGTCGAATCGAGTCGGAGGATCTCCTCACTGGGGAGTGCCGACTGACCGGGACATCGTATCTTACGTTTGTGGCGATCGGAGCGGATGGCCGTCCGGCGCTCGTGCCATTGGTGAACCCGGAAACGGACGAAGAACGCTGGCACTTCGAGACCGCGGCGCAACGCCGTGAGATGCGACTGCGTCGCAAACATGAGCGAACACTGGCGCAAGCACAACGAGTGAACTGAGGTCGGCATCCTTATGGTCATCGTCAGTGAAAGGTACGAGGCAGACGACTGGGATCCGCTTTGCGATGGTTGGGAGATCGGTGTCGGGCGCGACACGCGCCTCGATCGTCCCGTGGTCCTGGCCCGATTCATGGGCCCTGATGCGGAAAGTGCGGAGGTCAATGCTTGGCTACAAAGGCGTGCCCTGCTGTCCGATGGAGGCGTAGCCCAACTGCTCGATCTGGAGCGACGGTCGGGGGAGTTCATTTGTGTCTTTGAGGGGCAGGCGGACAGTCGAGTCGGGTTGCCGAACGTGGCGATGCCGGAGCTGTTGCGCCTTTGCTTGGCGGTCGTGGAAGGTGCCCAGGCCCTGCAGGCAGCTGGTGCGACCGTGTCGTTTTTCGGGGGACAGGTACTTTACGAAAGTGGTCAGGCGAGAGTGCTGGGGCTCTACATGCGCCGTCCGATTCCCACCTTGACAGAGCTGACGGGGCAATTGGCGCAGTACTTTGGTTCGGTGCTAGAGTGGAATGTACTGTCCGGCGAGAACCCCGAGCGCGTCCCGGACTTCCTCCACACGGGCATTCGACGACTTCTTGGGCAACTGGAACATCCGCTCCTTGATTTGGATGAGCTGCGCGTGTTTTTAGAGACGTTGTCTGTGGACGATCTTCCCGAGTCGAGCGCGGGGGCTACAGAGGGGTTGGTGGATGGGGTTGCTCCGCAAACGACTGAGGTGTTTGATGATTTCGGACAGACCCACGAGCCCGAGACAGCGTCTTGGCATGCCGACGTCGAGAGCCCTGATGATGAAGCAGATGGGGAGGATTTTGAGTATTGCGAGGACATGCCCGCGTCGACAAAACGCAGGCTGGTCCCATGGACCGTCGGTCTGGGCCTGCTCGCCGTGGCGGTCTTGGTCGTCGGCTTCCTGATTGTGCGTGGGGTATCTGGCACGGTGAGCGATGCGACGGCTCCGCCAGGTCAGTCAGAGGGCGGCGGCACGAAGGCCGCCGGCTCATCGTCGCCCGCGGGATCCCAGTCCGTTGTGGGAACTCGGACTCGGACTGGGACTGGGACTGGGCCTGGGCGGTCGGTACCGTCCAGTAGCGACACAACCGGGAAGCCGGGCGCCGTAGTCACGTTGCCGCGTTCGCTCGACGGCGAGCCAGCGAGTCAGGCCGTTCACCAACTTCGTCAACTCGGCATCGCGGCGGCCGATGTACAGGCCGTAGCGATCGCGGGATCTGTCGATGCAGGGGACGTGAGTGCCGTATCACCGCCTGTGGGCTCGGCGTGGAGGTCCGGTCAGGTGATTCGCCTAGACGTGGTCGTTCCCGCGGGTGACGAGCTGGTTCCGGATCTGCTTGGCGTGTCCGAGGCCACTGCCAGCCAGATGCTTCTCGAGAACATGTTTCACTATTCGTATGCGGTAGACGCTCACGCGGGGGTCGCAGCTGGGTTGGTCTTTGCACAGGACCCATCGGCCTTTGCGCTCGCGGCGAAGCAGTCCACTGTCACGTTTCGCGTGGCGGGGCACTACTGATCGTTTCCACTGAGTGGGGGAGTTCATTGTGAACAAGGATGCTGTCGTTCTGGCGGAGTTATGGCGGGGCGGCTACCTGGAATCTGCCCACTGCGGACATGTCGCGGTCGTCGGCGAGGATGGTGAACTGATCGCGCACGCCGGCGATCCCCATCGGCTCGTCTTCGCCCGATCGGCCTGGAAGCCGTTTCAGGCGCTGGCTGTTGTTGAATCGGGCGCCGTCGACGCGTTTGGCTTTACGGATGCCGAATTGGCGGTCTGTGCCGCCTCGCATCATGCCGAAGACATCCATGTGCAGGCCGTTTCGTCGATGCTTCAGAAGCTTGGCATGACCGAAGCAGACCTGCGCTGTGGCGCGCATGCGCCGTACAGCGCGCAGGCGGCTGCCGCGTTGCTCCGCTCGGGACGCGATCCCAGCCAACTCCATAGCAACTGTTCGGGGAAGCACACGGGGATGCTCGCGGCGGCCAAGCAGATGGGCGCAGACGCGTCGGGGTACCTGGCTTTGGACCATCCAGTTCAGCAGTACGTTTTTGATGCGGTCTGTGACGTGACCGGGATGAACCGGGCAGAGGTTGCCGTGGCCGTCGACGGGTGCGGCGTGCCTGTGTTCGGTGTGCCGCTCGCTGCGCTGGCGCGCGCCTATGCTTGTCTGGCGGACCCTGATCTCGCGCCGTCCTCCCGTCGCAAGGGGCTGCGGCGTGTGCGTGACGCCATGATGGCGCATCCGGAGATGGTCTCGGGAACCGACCGCTTCAATACGCGACTGATGCAAGCAGGGGCCGGTGAGATCGTGGCGAAACTCGGTGCGGAAGGCGTCTTTGGCATCGGGCTCGTGCGAAGGGCCGGACAGGCGCGCGCGTTTGCCGTCAAGGTGCAAGACGGAGCCAGTCGTGCCGTTGAACCCGCCGTCTGTCGGGTGCTCCAGGAACTCGCAGCACTGGATGCCGGTCGTCAAGACGCGCTCAGTGAGTTTGCGTTTCCGGTGCTTCGCAATGTCGCAGGAACCGTCGTAGGCAAGGTGGTCAGTCCAGTTTCTCTGCAGCATCGCTAAATTCCTTGGTATAAAAGGCAAATGGTCGGACGGATATTCACAAACTCTCATCATTCTCGCATTGACAGGCTCGTCCCCCTCTTCGCATAATAGACGGTAGCATGTCGCTCTCGCGCCACCGTCTGTGGGAAGAATAAGCGGCTACGCCGTTATTCTGAATAGAGCGTGGAGGGGAAGGCCGTCATGATTCGACACCATTCGTTTGTTTTCGCATTGGCTGCGGCCGCGTTGCTTACGGCAGCGCCGGCTAGCGCGGCGACACTTCCTTCTGTTGCGAGCGCGTTTCGCCACCACGTTGTTCAGGGTGCGTCCTCCCCGCGTGCGGTGACCGCGTCGTTGAAGTACCCGTATGTCGTGGTCTGGGCCACGTCGAGCGGTGTTCGGTCAAAAGGGTACTTGACGCTGGCCGAAGCACAGGCTCAGTTGAAGCTCGCGAAAGATGCTCAACTCATCAATGCACAGACAGGACAAGTGATCGCTTCAAATGAGAGAAATCCATACGTGGGGACCGTCGTGTCGTTGCCGGGCATGCCAGCCTCACCGCTAGAAGGGACTACATACGCATCGGTCGCGGCGGCAGCGAAGGCGCTTGCAGGCGTTCCAGAAGCACTGGCGACCAATCGCCTGACCGGTGCCGTCGTGTGGAGCGATGCTGACAACTATGCGGTCAGCATTCCAGGGGCGGACAGTGTCACCTTTGACTCATTGGCGGATGCACTGGCCGCTGCCCAGAAGAATCCCTCGGCCACTGTCACTGTCCTTGCCTCGGATCAGCCGATCTGGCAGGCAGCGTATGACGTGCGGGTGGGCAGCGGCTTCGTCCAGTCGTTTCCTACGCTTACGTCTGCGACGGTTTTTGCAAAGGCGCACTCTGACGGTGAAGTGGTCGATGTCGCCACGCAAAAAGTGGTATTTACAACGGCGGTTACGTACGGCGTCTACCAATATCTGCAACTGGTCCGCACGTTTACATCGGAAAGCGACGCCCTCGCCTACGCGAAGTCACTTGACCACGTCCAAGTGATCGATAGCGGCACTCGCGAGGTGATCTATTCCAACTACCCCACACAGGTGCAGTCTCCCTATGGGGACACCTTTACCGTCCAGCACGGCGATGTGGTGGACACCTGGGGCAACGAGGTATTTGTTCTCGCTCCGGCGCCTGGATTCATGAAACCGGGTGAAACGTACGTCTCCAACGATTACGATCACTGGTACGAGGTACAACCGGGCGCGGATGTCTATGTTGGGCAATGGGAGAACCCGTATCAGACGCTGAATCTGGAGACGCGATCGAACCTGACAGCGGCCCAGATCAACGCCTTTCTCGCGCAAAACGCGGTCAGCAGCAGCGTCATGCAAGGGATGGGGCAGGTATTCATTCAGGCGCAGGACACCTATGGGGTCAACGCTGAGTATCTGGTGGCGCACGCGATTATCGAATCGGCGTGGGGAACGTCGTATTTTGCTCAGTATCGAAACAACATGTACGGGTACGAAGCCTATACCAGCGACCCCAATGCAGCAGCTTCTTTTCGTTCGATCGCCTATGACATCAACTTTCAGGCGTGGTTTGTTCGCAACGACTATTTGAACCCTGCGGGATCGTTCTATAATGGCCCGAATCTTGACGGGATGAATGTCGATTACGCCACAGACCCTTACTGGGCCAACAGCATCGCTCGCAGAATGGCGCAGATGGAGACCTATTCGGCCGCTCTGGCGGACGAACCGATTTTACCGGAGAGTCCGGATCGCCAAGTGTTTCCATACCCGGCCGGTGGCAAGGGCATGACCACGGCGGCGACGCCGCTGTTGTCCTTTCCTGCAGACAGCACCGGGGTATCGCCGAAGACGATCACCATGATTGCTCCGAGTGTGATCGTGTCGGTGTATGGCGATGCCCCAGGCTGGGATCAAGTGAAGACGGCCGACGGACTGTCGGGCTTTGTGAACTGGAACGACATCTCGCTCCAAAACCTGCTTGAGGTGACGGGGATCTCGTATGGCGACTCGCTTAACGTGCGCTCGACGCCGTCTGCCGCGAGCGATGCCAACATCGTGGATCGGATTCCCGATAACGTGTATCTGGTCCTGATCAGCAGGGGACCTGCGGGTTGGGATAAAATCGAGGATGGCAATGGCAAGATCGGATACGTCAGTGACGCTTACGTCGAAGTGATCCACTGAGCATGTGCTATAATGAGCGAATCCCTCCCGGACCGGGCGGGACGTTCTCGTATGACGGCGCGATCGCGTGTCGTTACACTCCATCTTGCAAGTTATGGCGGGTGAGTCTATGGGGGAGAGCGCGCAGGTTGGTAGACTGCGCTGGCCCATCTATCTGTTGGCCGGCTTTCCGATTGTCGATTACTTCTTACATATATACCCTTGGGGTATTATCGGTGCGAGCTGGGACAAGATCGTGCTCGTCGTCGTCGCCTTCTATGCCCTGCGATCGTACATGCATGGAGGGCGGCGCACCGTGTATCCGACCCACCGGGCGGTTTTATTCATTGCGGTGCTCGGCCTGATGTACATCTTAATGGACATGGGATACAGTACTGTGGCGTTTGCAGGCTACCGAATCGACTACATGTACATGTTGTATTCGCTGTTGTTGCCCTACGTGGTGGACCGGGAGGACATCGTTCCACTTCTGAAGGTCATGGTTTTCACTGGCTTTTTGATGTCGATGCAGGGACTTTACGAATACGCGACGCGGGCACCGATGTCACCCGCCTGGAACGTCATCTCCGAGCACGTGCGAACACGCGTGTATTCGCTTTTTGGAAGTCCAAACATCTTTGGGGACTACGCGGCGTTTTTACTGCCGACCACGATCAGCATGGTTCTGTATGAGCGGCACAAGGGCCAGCGCGTGATGTACGCCGTTGCGACTGTGTTTTTGGCGCTGTGCTTGCTCTTCACCTTCACGCGTGGGGCCTGGATTGCGGGGTTTGTTGGCGTGCTTGTGTTGACGTGGTTGTACGACAAACGCTATACCGTAGCGGCTGTCGTCGTGGCGGTCCTGGCCGTTCTCCTCGTCCACTCTGTTCAGGTTCGCATCGAGGAATTTTTTTCGCCGGTGTATTGGTATCAGACATTTGCCAACGGGCGGATCGCGCGTTGGCTCAACGCCTACGATCAGATGACGGGAAATCCACTTTTCGGTGACGGCTTGGGTCGGTATGGTGGTGCGGTGGCATCAAAGTACTTCGGCGTACCCTACGTCGACGGATACTATGCGAAGACCCTTGCGGAGACCGGTCTGGTGGGTCTGATTGCGTTTGTGGCGGTCCTGTTTGTCTATTTGCGAGACGTCTTTCGCATCTGGCGCAAGGCGACGGACCCGCGGATGAAGATCTTGCTGGCGGGGGTCTTCAGTTCGCTGGTCGCTGTGGTTACCCATAACCTCATTGAAAACGTGTTTGAGGAACCGGCCATGAACATGCTGTTTTGGCTGGCTGGAACACTGGTCCTGATCTACGGGGCGCAGGAGGTGGGGCAACGTGACTAGTGCAAGGCTGAGGCGCCTGTTGGCCACGCCGGTGTGGGTCCTGTACTCGCTTTGGGCGATGCTGTTTTACCAGTTGGTGTTCACGGCGTGGACGCTCCAGTACTCGTTCTTTGGCGTTCTGGGTGTCCTTGCGGCGTCGCTGCTCTTTTTGTTCTCCTATGGTAAACGGGATCGCAAGACGATGGTCCGGTTCACGCTGTTCAGTCTGGCCATCAGTCTGGGGATTCCTAGCTTCGCCTCCGAGCCTTTGGCCTGGGTGGTGGTCGACTACATCGTCTTTGTGCTCTTTGCGCTGATCCTTGGCGTCTGGTTGGTGCGGATGCCGGTTGTACGCCTGCTGCTCGTCATCGCGGTCATCACGCTCGCTGAACTGTGGGTGCCGCTGTCGGACATGAGTGTCTTATCGCACTTCGGGGTCGAGTATACGGGTCACCTGGGTAGCCAGGACTCGCAGATCCCCAGTATTCCTGTGGCTGCGGCGCCTGATCCGGCGCGTCCGGGACTCGACGAGGTCGTGACACTTCAGGCGCATCGCCCAGTCAAGGGCGAGGCGCAAGAACTCGTCAATCTTCTCGGTCAGCCGGGCGCACCGGCGGGATTGCAGGACGCGATCGTGCAGTTGCAGCACTCCTACGACGTCGTCGGGGTGACTCCGGGTCGGTTTGGATTCCGGGTGGCATCGCCAGCCATGAGTGTGTTGCGCGGACTTCCTTATCACGCCATCGGCCTGGTGGATTTTCCGTTTACGACCTCTCACTTTCTCGATGTATTTGGAAAGACTCGCATGTACCTGTCGCTCTCCGCCAATCCCGGTGAACTCTTGCAAATGGCGCTGAGTCCAGGGCATCTGGCGGACGGGATCGCCGGGCTAAGTTTACAGACAGCCGCGGATGAGAAGGCGAACTGGGATCAACTGACGGGTCGGGGGCAGACGACCGTGGATGGGTTGACTCTGAGCCAGGGCTATCTCTCTGGAACGTATGCAGGTGTGCCCGTGCGCGTCAAGACTTCGGGCGTCGCGCTCTTTGGCGTGTACCGGATGTTGTCGTCCGCGCAGTTTTCTTCGCCACAGGCCGTCCTCGAAGGCAACAATCTGATTCAAGTGATCGCTTTGCCGCCGGCTCGACCGCGCGTGCTGGCCACGCTGAAGGGGTCGTTCAGCAGTCCCTTGACGACGGACGTGGTCTTTGCGGATGTAGCGGGAACAGGGGTGGACGACCTGTTGGTCAACACGGTCCCAGCACAAATTCTGCGCCTGACACCAGACCTCTCGTGGCGAACGCTTTGGGTTAGCGGTCGACGGTCTTTCCGGTTCGAGACGGTGTTCCCGCAAAAAGGCGGGGATTTGTTGATCGCCAACAGCCCGGGCTTTGACAGCGACGCTCCGACCCGCTACCTTGGCGGCTACCTCTTTGAGGGGGGCCAGCTTGTGCCGCAGTTTCGCGTGTACCACAATGACTTGGTCAGCCTGCACACCGTGCACGTGACGTCTGCGACGACCCCGGAGCTCCTGACGTCGGTCTACGCTCACCAGGAGATCATGTTGCTGAAACCGTCGGAAGTTCCTTGGCTAGCCATTGTGGAAGGCGGCTATGTTTTGGTCATCCTCATCGGATGGATTCGTCGGTTTCGCCGGGGGGTGACACCATGAGCAAGCGCTGGCTTGGCATGATCGCGGTCATGGCGGTGGGTTCTATGCTCACGGGGTGCAATCTGGTCTCGGATCCGGCGAAGTTGACGGCGGTGCAAACGCAGCGAACCATGGATCCGCTGGGGTTGCAGTCGATCGAGACGTCGCTCGAGGGGATGAACGCCATTCAGACCTACTCGTTGAAGGCGGCCATGCAAGTGGCCACCGGACGCTTCACGCGAGAGGTGGACTTCTACGGTTCCGTTCAACTCCCTGCGACAATCAGCATGGACGAAACCATCGGTGGCTCCGACTACTTGGTATACCAAGATGGGCAGTTCGCGTACTACAAGGATGAGAATCGATGGCTTCCCATGCAGCCCTTGACCAATTTGAAACCATGGGATTCCCTGCTCCAACTGTTGCAGTCCTCACCGCCAAAAGTGGTGTATCAACTGCCCAAGCAGACCGTTGTTTCGTGGAACTGCAACGTCTACCAGTTTCGAGACAGGGCTCGCGCCGGTTCAGGCGGGCTGGCCAGTTCGTTGCCTGGGGATAGCGTCCGCACCGTTCCGCGCGACGCCCTCTACACGGTCTACATCGATGCCAATGACGGACAACTTCGCCAGATCCAAGTGCAGTCCACGGTCGGTGTCCCGGGACTCGGAACCTCATCATTTACTGGAACGACGCTGATGTTCGGGTACAACGTACCAGTGAAGCTCAACGTGCCGGATGATCTGCTGGCTCAGATTGAAAACCCGTGACGCGTCAGGCCTGTCGTCTTGTTTGATTCCTGGGTGCCTTGTCTTCACTGCGTGCATAATTTACCCCATATCTCCTCACAATAGGGCCATGAGGGGGTGAGCAACATGGCTAGCAGCAATACACCGGTTGTGCCGCAATCTCTGCGCGCACTCGATCAACTGAAGTACGAAGTCGCTTCCGAACTGGGGATCCAGACGCCGCAGGATGGCTACTGGGGAACCATGATGACGCGCGATACGGGCGCCATCGGAGGTCACATGACGCGCAAGCTCGTCGCACTTGGCGAACAGATGCTCAGTGGTGGGTCTCAGATGCCCCGCTTCTAGTCTGTCGCTTTCATTTTTGTCCTTGTCGTGATGTCGTGTGGGGGGCGGGCCTACTGGGCTCCGCCCTTGACTTTGTATTTGTGCGCGACTGTGCTATACTAGCTCTCGGTATCAGGGCGGTCCTCTGCTGATTTCAGTTATGAACGCCTGGTGGGAGGAGGGTAATTCAGTGAATCCATTGGTGCGTGACGTATCGTCAGAGCAACTGCGCGGAGATCTTCCCAAGTTCCGACCGGGGGACACACTTCGTGTCCACGTGAAGGTGCGGGAGGGGACGCGCGAACGGATCCAGATGTTCGAAGGCGTCGTGATCAAGCGACGTGGGACGGGCATTAGTTCAACATTTACGGTTCGCAAAGTCTCTTATGGCGTTGGTGTTGAGCGGGCGTTCCCGTTGCACTCGCCAAAACTCGAGAAGATCGAGTTGTTGCGTCGAGGCAAGGTGCGGCGTGCGAAGTTGTACTACCTGCGTGAACTGCGTGGCAAGAAGGCGCGGATCAAGGAACGGATGTAGTGTTTCCGCTTCCCGGTTGGCGGACCTTTGTGAGAGGGACTTGGAGCTTCCAAGTCCCTCTCCTGTGCGTTACAGGGTGTTGCGCGGGCGTCCTGGCGACGCTTGCGGCATGCCGGGGTAGGAGGCTTTGCTGTGAGTATTCAGTGGTTTCCCGGTCATATGGCAAGGGCCCGACGAGAAGTGATGGAGAGCCTCAAGCTTGTGGATGCTGTGATCGAGTTGGTTGACGCGAGACTGCCGGAGTCGTCCCGTAATCCTATGATGCTTGAGATCACGAAAAACAAGCCGACGGTGCTGGTCTTGACAAAAGCAGACCTCGCGGACGCGACGGTGACGTCGGCGTTCATCAAGACGCTGGCTTCGCCCAGCGTGCTACCGGTTTCCGTGGATATCTTGCGCGGACAAGGGATGGGCTGGTTGGCCCAGGCCGCACAGGAGGTGACCCGCGAACAGTTTGCGCGACGTGCGAAGCGGGGGATTCGGCGCACGGCCATTCGGGCCATCGTCGTCGGCATTCCGAACGTGGGCAAGTCGTCTTTGATCAACCGCCTGACGGGCAGGTCTGTGGCAAAGACGGGAGATAAGCCCGGCGTCACGAAACAGCAGCAGTGGATCAAGGTGGGAGGATCGTTTGAACTGCTCGACACGCCAGGGATCCTCTGGCCGAAGTTTGAAGATCCGGAGACTGCCCGCAGGCTGGCTTGGTCGGGCGCGATTCGTTCGGATATCCTGCAGACCGAGGAACTGGCCGCTCAGTTTGTAGACTGGTTGCGCCTAACCTATCCGGGCCGTCTCTTGGCTCGCTACGGCTGTGATGAGGGGGCCGAGCAGTCGCTCGATCTCCTTGCGGAGATCTCCAAGCGGCGAGGGGCTCTCATGCACGGTGGCGTGCCGAACTTGGAAGCAGCCAGTGACTTGGTGCTACGCGAGTTTCGCGCTGGACTGCTGGGGCCCGTCAGTCTTGACCGCCCCCCGATCGGCGGGTGATGGGAACGTGGCAAAAAGTGATCCCAACCTGCGAAAACAGGAACGGTATATCGCGGCCTATCGCTTTGATGAGGCGGTGCGTTCGGAGACCGGGAGCCGTTTGATTGGAGTCGATGAAGCCGGCCGTGGCCCACTCGCAGGCCCCGTGGTGGCGGCTGCCGTGATCTTGCCAGAGGGGTGGGCTGACGCTCCTTTTTATGACTCCAAGCAACTATCTGCCCGTGCTCGCGAAAGCGCGTATGACTTGATCGTGGCCGGTGCGACAGCATACGGGATCGGGGTCGTTGACCCCAACTTCATTGACCAGTACAATATCTTGCAGGCTACTTATGAAGCGATGAGGCAGGCTGTGGCCCAGGTCTCGCCGCAGCCACAGGACCTGCTGCTCGTCGATGGCACGTCGATCCCGGGTCTGATGACCCCGCAGCGACGCATGATACGGGGGGATTCTATCAGCCAAGTCATCGCGGCGGCCTCGATTCTGGCCAAAGTCCATCGCGATCGCCTGATGACGCAACTGGCTAAACAGTTCCCTGAGTTCGGCTTCGAGCGGCATATGGGTTACGGGACGCCTGCGCACCTGAACGCGCTCTCGGCGCACGGACCGTGTGCGATTCATCGACTCACGTTTGCACCTGTCCGGGATCGGGTGGGACATGTCGCAGCGGACGCGCGTGCCGAGCGAGAAGACAACTGGGGTGTGTCGAGTACAAAGGCCTGCGCGACGTCTCGCCACCCACGGGACCCACGCCAGGAGGTTGGGCTAGACGCCGAACGGTGGGTGGTCGAGCGGTTGGTGAAAGCGGGCTGGCGTCTGCGCGAGCAGAGATTTCGCGTGGTCATTGGCGAGGTCGACGCGATTTTCGAGGACGGCGATGTACTCGTCTTTCTCGAGGTGCGGGCCCGGACGCGTCTTGCGGAGATTGGGCAAATGTCGGCGGACGACGCCTTGTTACTGGCGGCAGAATCGGTTGACGCCCGCAAGCGCGATCGCCTGGGCCGGTTGGCTGGGTGGTACGTGGCCAAGCACGGTCTCTGGCAGCGAGACGTGCGCTTCGACGTCGTGGCCGTCGCGTGGGCCGAGGACGAGGCGTTGCGTCAGATGGAACACTACAGAGCGGCATTTTGAGGGGCGACAGGGGCAATGGACAGCCCCTATGCCGCACATATGGGACAAATACGAACGGGGTGAGTCCTGATGATATGGGTGATGTTGGCCATCGGTCTTGTGGTGGGTGCAATCGGGGGCGGTTTTCTTGGGGTTTGGTTGGTGCGACGCAGTATGTCCAAAATGCAGATGGACGATGAAGATATCGCCCAGATGGCACGCAAGATGGGGATGAACGTCAACCCGAAACAACTTCAGGTCATCAAACAGCAGATGCGCAAGGCAGGACAGAATCCCCCTCCCTTGATTGGCAAGAAGAAACAGGAAGAGACGTCGCGACCGCTCGCGATTCCCCCGAAACAAAAGAAGAAATAAAACGCTCGCGCACGCGCCAAGGACAATCGGCGCGTGTTCTTCATCTCGTCGCGATCTGGCGTTCTCTCGTCTCTAGCGTCTGTAAGATGGCGGGTATCCGGGCTCTGGTGTACTCGTATCCTTTCTCTGCCACGGATGCCAGTCGTGCAAAATCCAGAGCCCCGATGGGTCCCACGGGAGGAGTGAGGAACACGTCCGACTGTTGCGCCGCCAACACTGCGTGTCGGGCCAGTCCGATGTTGACGACTTGTTGGAGCAAGACGCGAGCCCGCAGGGGAAGGGGTGTCCGACGGAGCAAGAATGGCGTGATCGTATCAGTGGCGATGACGAAGTCCGCGCCGAGGGCACGTGCAGGCATCACGGGGCAGTTGTCGATCAAGCCTCCATCGGCCAAAACCATGTGACCGATGTGAACGGGCTGAAAGACAAAGGGGATGCTGATACTCGCGCGGATGGCAAGCGCGAGAGGGGCTTCGGACACTTCATCCCAGAGCGTGGTCTCCGCCTCCTCCCCCCATGCGTGGCGAGGTGATGGGCAGGACTGCGATGAAAAGACCACTTCGCGGCCAGTTTGCAGGTCCGTGGCAACGATGGCCAGCGGGGTGTGAACGGCACGGAGGTGGCGATCCTGCAAGGCGTCGCACAGAAATGCGTGCAGGCGATTGCCCTTGATGAAGCCTCCACGGCGGTCTCGCTTGAGAATTCTCCACAAGACCAACAGATCAACGTCAATGTGCCGTCTCGTCAGAGTGGGCAGGAGTTCCAACATACGCGTGGTCGAAAGTCCGGCCGCATAGAGTCCAGCGACCATGGCGCCACTGCTGGTTCCCGTCACCACGTTGATGGGGATTCCCGCTTCTTCCAGTGCGCGAATTACACCCACATGGGCGCCCCCGGAAGCTCCGCCACCTGCAAGACAGAGACCAATCTTCAAGCCGCACCCTCCTCAGCACCCTGAATTGTGACTGCTGTACTCCGCATTCGTGCACGCCTTGGACATCTCTCGCGAACATGGGATGTCGCCAGAGACTATCCGCAGCGCTTCTCTAAAAAAAACGATAGATCAGCGCCTCTTCCACGTGTTCCTGAGCGACGGTCCAAGTCTCGTCGAGATCTGCGATCGTCCGGGCGACACGGGCGACTTTGAGCAAGGAACGCGTGGACAATAGCGCTCGCTCTGCTGATTCGACCAACAGTTTTTCAGCCGCCGAATCGAAGGCGAGATGGACCCAAGGGACCCCACGCGCTGTCCTGGCTGCGTCCGTGGATTCAGCCGCTTTGCGTAAGCTCGCAAACGATCTGGCGATGGCGACACGGCGAGTGCGAGCGTCGGCGTCACCGGCCTGGGGGCCGGCTTCAGGGTTGTCGACCGGGTGTGCTGCCATGGCGGCAAGAGGAACCGCGTCGATCCAAAGGGACATGTCGACGCGATCGAGGATGGGTCCAGACAAACGCGCGCGATAGCGGTCGATGGTACGTGATTCACACGTACAGACTTTACCGTTTCGCTGCCCCTGATACCCGCACGGGCAGGGATTCATCGCGACGATCATCTGAAAGTCGGCAGGAAACGTGCAGTGATACTGAGACCGGCTGACTGTGACCGTTCTTTGCTCCAGCGGCTGACGCAGGCCTTCCCGAGTGATTCGCGAGAATTCCGGGAATTCATCGAGAAACAGTACTCCCTGATGAGCCAGGCTGACCTCGCCGGGGGTGGGTCGCGATCCGCCGCCCAGCATGGCCGGGGCCGACAGCGTGTAGTGTGGTGCGCGAAAAGGCGCCCGCCCGATGGCTGTGTGCATCCCGGCAACACTGTAGATCTGCTGTACCTCCGTCCACGCGACCTGCGAAAGCGCGGGCAAAAGTGAGGGCAGGCGTTGTGCGAGCATGCTCTTTCCGGATCCGGGCGGACCGGTGAACAAAAGGTGGTGGCGCCCGGCCGCCGCCACTTCCAACGCGCGCTTGGCCGTCTCATGCCCGACGACGTCATCGAGATCTGGGCCAGACAACTCTGCGGCCTGCCAAACGTTCACTGCGGGTCTGGCTAGGACTATCTTGCGACCCGCGAGAGCGAACAGCGCTGTGGCCAGTGTGGGTGCCTGTACAATGTCGCGAAGCGATCCGATGCAAGGCGGAACGTCGGCATCGCGCGGCACGATAACCCGAGACGTGCCTAGCTCTGACAGCCGGACGATGGCCGTCCAAATCCCTCGAAAGCTTCGGAGTTCGCCATTCAAGGCGAGTTCCCCAAGCAAGGCTGTAGCGGCATCCACAGGCGGGATTTGCTCTGATGCGGCCAGGATGGCGACGGCCATGGGGAAGTCAAGCCCCGTCCCGTCTTTGCGCCAGTCAGACGGGGTGAGGTTGATGACGATCCGCCTACGTGGCCAAGAATACCCGCTGTTTTCAATGGCGGAGCGCACACGCTCCTTCGCTTCCCTGACCGATGAGGTCGGCAGGCCGACGATCTCGAACCCCGGCAGTCCCTGACCAAGATCGGCCTCCACGCCGACGCGAAAGCCTTCCAGTCCTCGCAAGGCGATGCCTTGCACGACAGTGAACATCCCCCGTCACCTCGTTTCAAACAAAAACACCGCCACGCGGGCGGTGCGTCTAGAAAGTCTTTCCATGCGCCGCGAGGACAAGTATAGCCCCCGTTGTCCGAAACGGCAATGCGCACTTTGGAGATGTCTTTTAGGAAAGTTCAGGGTCAGGTTTGACTCTGAGGTTGGCGCTCGGCAGAACGGACTTTATGCAGCCGAACCAGGGCATCCCGGATGTCGTTGCGCCAGAGTTCATCGCCCATCTCCCTCGCAAAGTTCCAAAGGTCAAGCATATGGTCGAGTTGTTCTGCGGTGACGGATGGGTACTCGAGACCGACTGGCCGTGACGGATACTCGTCGAGGATGGCCTGGACGCGGTCCCGTTCGATGACGTCGAACACGCTGGCGGTTTTGACTCCGTCCGTCTCACAGTAATGGGCAAACATCGTGACGTCAAACTCCACATCAGAAGCCACCACCGTATTGCCGCAGGTTGGACAAAACAGGAAGGGAACGTCGGTCAGCACAGCGCCTCCTTCCGTATGAAGCGGTGCCAATCTCCCGATCATTGAAGTTCCGCAACAGAAGTCCATGCGCTTCCCCTCCTTTTGATTGTATTATAACAGCATAGGAGTGAAATACAACGGTTATACAAAGAAAAGTCGAAAAAGTTTGACGATGGTACGTGTTCGCTTTTTGTTCAGTATTTCCCTCTTTCTCTGGGGGATAACCATGCCACGAAGTTGAAAACCCCATGCCGAACGTCTATCCTGAAAGGTGATGTCGACTGGCACTCGTTGCGCGAGCGCGCACTTTTGGCGCCTGCCATCACGCTGTCGATTCGTGTCGCAGGGTGCATCTCGATCACTTGGGGAGGACTGACTTTGAACATTCATGAGTACCAAGCGAAAGCCGTACTTCGCGCGTATGGAGTCGCGGTACCAGAAGGTGAAGTGGCGTTTTCGGCGCAAGAGGCGTCTGTGGTGGCTGAGCGGTTTGGCGGCAAAGCCGTCGTCAAGGCACAGATTCACGCAGGTGGTCGTGGTAAGGCGGGGGGTGTGAAGCTGGCCAAATCCGTGGAAGAGGTCAAGGCGTATGCAGCGGAGATGCTAGGGATGACTTTGGTCACTCACCAAACCGGTCCCGAGGGAAAAGTGGTCAAACGGTTGCTGATCGAAGCGCTCTCGGATATTCAAAAGGAGTACTACATAGGGGTTGTCGTCGACCGTCAGACCGGTTCCGTGGTTCTCATGGCCTCAGAGGAAGGTGGCATGGAGATTGAAGAAGTCGCTGCCCATTCGCCTGAGAAGATTTTTCGGGAAGTGGTGGATCCAGCCGTTGGCTTGCGTCCTTTTCAGGCTCGGCGACTGGCCTACGCCATCCGCATTCCGGCCCCCCTCATTAACAAGGCGGCTGGTTTTATGATGTCACTGTACCGGGCGTTTGTGGACAAGGATTGCTCGATTGCCGAGATCAACCCCTTGGTTGTGACGAGAGATGGGCAAGTGGTCGCGCTTGACGCCAAGTTGAATTTTGACAGCAATGCCCTGTATCGACACCCGGACATTGTCGCATTGCGAGATGTCGATGAGGAAGAGCCAATCGAGATTGAAGCTTCGAAGTTTGACCTCACTTACATCAAGTTGAATGGCAACATCGGGTGCATGGTCAACGGAGCGGGTCTCGCGATGGCGACCATGGATACGATCATGCACTTTGGTGGCGAACCGGCGAACTTCCTGGATGTGGGGGGCGGCGCGTCCGAGGAGAAAGTGACAGCGGCGTTTACGATTATCCTATCGGATCCGGCTGTCCGAGGGATCCTCGTGAACATCTTTGGGGGCATCATGAAGTGTGACGTCATTGCCAACGGTGTCGTGGCGGCCGCCCGCCAGGTGGGACTCGACCGTCCTCTCGTCGTACGGCTCGAAGGCACCAACGTTGATCTCGGCAAAGACATCTTGGGAAAATCGGGACTGCCAATCGTTGCCGCCGACTCGCTGGCTGAGGCGGCGAAGAAGATGGTGGAATTGGTGAAGTGAAGTTCGCGCCGTAGAGCGGGCACTTCAAGCTATCATAACAGTGACATGGATCAAGGAGGGCGACGTTGTGAGTATCTTGGTCGATTCGAACACGCGTGTCATCACGCAGGGGATCAGTGGCAAGACCGGCTTGTTTCACACGAAGCAAGCTATCGAGTACGGGACCAACATGGTAGGAGGCGTGACCCCTGGCAAAGGCGGTACGGTGATCGAGGGCGTCCCCGTGTTTGACACGGTTGAGTCTGCCGTGCGCAGTACGGGGGCCAACGCCTCAGTCATCTATGTGCCACCGGCCTTTGCCGCGGACGCGATCATGGAGGCCGCTGATGCAGGGGTTGAGTTGATCATATGCATTACCGAGGGGATCCCGGTGCTGGACATGGTGGAAGTGCGACGCTATCTGCAAGGAAGATCATCCCGACTGATCGGCCCCAATTGCCCTGGTGTCATCACGCCTGGCGAGTGCAAAATCGGGATCATGCCGGGGTACATCCACAAGCGTGGCCATGTTGGCGTTGTCAGCCGCAGTGGTACCTTGACCTATGAAGCCGTCCACCAGTTGACGGCCCTCGGTATCGGTCAGTCAACAGCTGTAGGGATCGGTGGGGACCCGGTCAACGGGACGAACTTTCTCGATGTATTGAAACTATTTAATGAGGATCCGGACACCGAGGCCATGATCATGATTGGCGAGATCGGGGGCACAGCCGAAGAGGATGCCGCCGCTTACGTAAGGGAGCATGTGAAGAAACCCGTGGCAGGTTTCATTGCAGGGCGCAGCGCGCCTCCTGGAAAGCGCATGGGCCATGCAGGTGCCATTATTTCCGGTGGGAAAGGGACGGCTGCGGAGAAAGTAAAGGCGATGGAGTCGGCGGGAATTCGCGTCGCGGCCACGCCGTCAGAGATGGGGACGACTCTGCTGGCCATGCTCGAAGACCGGGGTCTTGTGGCGACGTGCCGCTCCTGATGTCTCAGGGGTCGATGGGGGGTGCTTGTGGCGATTGGCCACAAGCGCCTTTTCTTTTTGCCGGGCTTTGTGTCAGGAGAATCTTTGCAGTTTAGCAGTGGCAGAGCGACGAGTGGGCTGTCATGATGGACAGCAGGTGGTCCATGACGTGAGAAGCCGGGTGGGTGACAAGATGTCAGACGATGACGCATATCTCCTCTACTGGCTCTGCCTGCTCATGGTACAAGGGGTCGGCTTGGCTATCGGGAGAAAAATCATGGGCCTCGTTCCGCGCTTTGAAAACGCGCAACGTATGGAACGGGGGGACTGGGAACGGGTGGGAGTGGCAGGACCGATGGCAGAGCGTATCGCGACGGCACTGCGCTTGCAAAGCGGACTTGCGAGTTTGGAGCGAGTCCGCGCGTTGGGGACCTGCTATGTCAGCGACCAACATGCATCGTTTCCAGCTCTTTTGCGTGAGATTCCAAGTGCACCGCCCATCTTGTTTTATAGAGGGGAACTGGACGCCATCACAGGCTCTTGTGTGGCATTGGTTGGCACTCGACAGTGCACCGCCTATGGTCGCAAGGCCGCGCAGGAGTTGGCGTGTGACCTCGTGGGCCATGGCATTGCCGTGGTCTCCGGACTTGCGCTTGGGATCGATCAGGCGGCGCATGAGGGAGCCCTGCGCGGCGGGGGTCGGACTGCGGCTGTACTGGGCTCTGGGATTGACTGCGTGTACCCTTCGCGTCACGCGCCGTTGGCTCGTCGGATCGTGGACGCCGGAGGCTGCGTTCTCAGTGAGTTTCTGCCGTGGAGCGGGCCACACAGGCATCATTTCCCGCAGCGGAATCGGATCATCAGTGGGCTGTCCCAGGCGGTTGTCGTCGTCGAGGCAGGCGCCCACAGCGGGGCTCTCATCACTGCAGCGTGCGCTCTGGAGCAAAATCGCGAGGTGATGGCCGTTCCCGGATCGGTGTTCAGTCAGACGTCGATTGGAGCGCATGAACTGCTGGCGGCTGGGGCAGCACCCGCTCTAGGGGCGCGCAGTGTGCTGGCGGCCATCGGCGCCAGTGTCAGCCCCCGTTGTGCGCCTGGAGTTCGTGCAAAGGCTGCAGACGGTCCGTTGCCGGGCGGTGACTTCGGTGCTCGATTGCTGGCAGAATTGCGCGCCCAGCCCGCATCATTGGAAGAGTTGCAGCGACTTGCACGGGATCATAGCGTGACACCTGCAGAATTGTTTCGCGTCCTTTTGCAGCTGGAGATCGGTGAGCGGGTTTGGCGCGATGGGGGACGATACGGTTGTCGATAATCCAAAAAGTGGTGTAGGTTTGCATATTCTTTAACCCGAGTGATAAGATGTGGTGAACTTCGGAAGGCGAGGAGGAGCGTAATGGCAGACTATCTCGTCATTGTCGAGTCGCCCGCAAAGGCCAAGACAATCGGAAAGTATCTGGGAAGCAAGTATCTGGTCAAAGCGTCGATGGGTCATGTGAGGGATTTGCCGAAGAGTCAGCTAGGCGTGGATGTAGAGCACCGCTTTGAAGCCAAGTACATTACGATTCGCGGTAAGGGCGACGTGCTGAAAAATTTGCGCGAGTCCAGTCGCAAGGTGAAAGCCGTGTATCTGGCGGCCGACCCGGATCGCGAAGGGGAAGCCATCGCCTGGCATCTGGCCAACGTCCTTGAGATCGACCCGCTGCGGCCGTGCCGGGTCGTGTTCAATGAGATCACGAAGCAGGCAGTCAAGGACGCATTCAAGACGCCGCGCGCGGTCAACATGGATCTGGTCAACGCGCAACAGGCCCGACGGATTCTTGATCGTCTGGTGGGCTATCAGATTAGCCCACTTTTGTGGAAGAAGGTAAAAAGAGGGTTGTCTGCCGGGCGCGTGCAGTCGGTGGCGGTGCGACTCGTCGTGGATCGCGAGCGCGAGATCCGAGCCTTTGTGCCCCAGGAGTATTGGTCTGTCACGGCGACGTGTTTTTCGGCGGGTGAGCCTTTTCAGGCAGCGTTCTTCGGGTACGGGCAAAAGAAGACGGAACTGCATACCCGTTCCGACGTGGATGCCCTGCTTCTGCATGTCAAGGATCAGGAGTTTGTAGTCAAGAGCGTCAAGGCCAGTGAGCGCAAGCGAAATCCATCGGCGCCTTTCATAACCAGCAGCTTGCAGCAAGAGGCCGCGCGGCGCTTGGGGTTTAGAGCACAAAAGACGATGGCTGTCGCGCAGCAACTCTACGAGGGAATCGAACTGCCTAAAGAGGGTGCTGTAGGGTTGATCACATACATGAGAACCGACTCCACTCGCCTGTCCGACACGGCTCTTCAAGAGGCGCGCGATTACATCGCCGCCACCTATGGCAAAGAGTACGTTCCGGACGCTCCCCGTGAGTTTGCGACCAAAAAGAACGCCCAGGATGCACATGAAGCGATTCGCCCCACGTCGGCGTCGAGGCATCCGGACTCGTTAAAGGAGATCCTTTCGCGAGATCAGTACAGACTCTATAAACTGATCTTCGAGCGGTTCATCGCTTGTCAGATGGCGTCCGCTGTCCTAGACACCATGGCCGTCGAGATCGTCGCCGGCGATGCCTGGTTTCGAGCCAATGGATCGCGCGTCAAGTTTCCAGGGTTTATGAAGCTTTACATCGAGGGCACGGACGATCAGTCGGAGGAAGACGGGGTTCTGCCGGCGATTGACGTGGGGCAAGTTCTTACTCCGAGACCAGCGCTGAAGCCGGACCAGCATTTCACGCAACCGCCGCCGCGTTACTCTGAGGCACGACTGGTCAAGGCGATGGAGGAACTCGGGATTGGTCGCCCGAGCACGTATGCGCCGACGATCGAGACCATTCAAAAACGCGGGTATGTCTTGCTTCAGGAAAAACGCTTCATTCCCACGGAACTCGGTGAGATCGTCATCGATTTGCTGAAAGATTTTTTTCCGACGATCGTTGACGTGGACTTCACGGCAAACCTCGAGCAGCAGCTCGACAACGTCGAGGACGGCGACGTCGACTATGTAGCGATGCTTCAATCCTTTAACGAAGGCTTCTCTCAGTATCTGTCGGTCGCGGAAAAACAGATGGAAAACGTCAAGATCGAAGAAGAGTACGCCGACGAAGTGTGCGAAAAGTGTGGCCGTCAGATGGTCTACAAACACGGTCGCTTTGGGAAATTCATGGCTTGCCCTGGATTCCCGGAGTGTCGGAATGCCAAACCGATCGTCAAGGAAGTCGGCGTGGCCTGTCCGCGTTGTCATAAGCCACTGGTCGAGCGACGAGGCAAGAAACGCAAGGTGTTTTACGGATGCTCAGGGTATCCCGACTGTGACTATATTCTTTGGGATGAGCCGACAGGAGCACCTTGTCCCGATTGCGGAGAGCCTTTGGTCAAGAAGCGCGCGGGTAAGAGTGGTAAGGAACTGATCCGCTGTTCCAATGCATCGTGCACGCATGCAGCTGAAGTGATCAGCGATCCCATTGAGCCGACGGAACCCACGGAACCCACGGCCTGAAGCTGAAGGCTCGGATCAGTACGGTCGTGAGTGGACGCAGAACAGAGGGAGGCTTCGAGGTGATGCGAGAAGGCGTCACAGTGATTGGGGCGGGTCTGGCCGGATCCGAAGCCGCTTGGCAAATCGCCGCACAAGGCGTACCCGTTACCTTGTTCGAGATGCGGGGCGTCCGCCAAACCCCTGCACATCGAGGTACCGACTTTGCCGAGTTGGTCTGTTCCAACAGTCTTCGCGCCGGTGGTTTGACGAACGCTGTGGGTTTATTAAAGGAAGAGATGCGCCGCTTGGGCTCGCTTGTCATGGCGGCAGCCGATGCGACAGCCGTTCCGGCGGGCGGTGCCTTGGCAGTGGACCGCGAGGCGTTCTCGCAATTCATAACGCGGGCTCTCTACGAACACCCGTTAGTGACCGTCAAACGCCAGGAGATCGACACGATTCCGCAGGATGAACTCACCGTCGTGGCGACGGGGCCTCTGACGTCGGAGGCTCTCGCCGAGGCGATCTTACGGTTTACGGGGCTGTCGTCGTTATACTTTTATGACGCCGCCTCTCCCATCGTGGAACGGTCTTCCATCGACGACGGACAAGTTTACCTTGCTTCACGGTACGACCGTGGAGAGGCTGCGTATCTGAATTGTCCGATGACGGAGACGGAGTTTGATGTCTTTTACGACGCGTTGGTCACTGCCGAAACGGCACCGCTGAAGGAGTTTGAGAAGGAGGTCTACTTCGAAGGCTGTATGCCTATCGAAGTCATGGCCAAGCGCGGGCGCAAGACGATGCTATTCGGGCCGCTCAAACCCGTTGGCTTGACGGATCCACGAACGGGGCGAGAGCCGTTTGCTGTGGTGCAATTGCGGCAGGACAATGCGGCAGGGACCTTGTTCAATCTGGTTGGGTTCCAGACCCATCTGAAGTGGGGCGAACAAAAACGCGTGTTTCAACTCATACCGGGTTTGCAAGCGGCTGAGTTTGTAAGGTTCGGGGTGATGCACCGAAACACGTATCTGAACTCGCCAAAAGTGCTACTCCCGACGTATCAGTCCAAGATTCGCTCTGATCTGTTGTTCGCAGGTCAAATCACGGGCGTCGAGGGCTACGTGGAATCGGCGGCCTCGGGATTGGCCGCCGGCTTGACCGCAGGTCGGCTCGCTCGCGGTCAAGGGCCGCTCGCTTTGCCGCCGGAGACGGCCATCGGTGCGATGGCACGCTATATCACCAGCGCGGATCCCGAGCACTTTCAACCGATGAATATCACGTTCGGTCTCTTTCCCCTTCCCGAAACGAAGATTCGGTCCAAGCGCGATAAAAATGAGCAAATTGTGGCGAGGGCACTCGAAACAATTCAGAATTTTATAGTAAAGGCGTCCGTTTCGCTTGCGGGTCGATGAAAGTCCGTGGTACCATACGCATGTTTGACGTTTCCAGTGGCATAAGAACAAGAGAGCGTGAGTACTGAGGTGGCGTGATGATGGACGCCGAGGCAAATGCCATGTGGCAGGATCGCATCGCGGCCTGGTCCTCTTACCTGCGCCTTGAGCGCCGACTGGCGGACCATACGCTGACGGCCTATCAGGCGGATGTACGGGACTTTGCCCAGTGGGTCGGTGGCGATCCTCTTTGTGTCACCCCGCGAGATATACGGGAGTATATGGCTGGCTTGCTGCAGCGTCAGTACAGCCGACGCACGATTGCGCGCAAGATGAGCGCGTTGCGGATGCTGTATCGGTACATGGCACGTGAGCGAAAGGACCTGGCTTCACCGGCGGGTACGATTCGATCGCCGAAACTCGCGAGGCACCTTCCGGATTTTCTTTACATCGATGAGATGCTGGCTCTGCTGGCCAAGCCAGACACCTCGACGCCCGTGGGTTTGCGCGACCAGGCGTTGCTGGAGTTGCTGTATGGTACAGGACTGCGGGTCGCCGAATGTGCAGCGCTGTCTCTGGCAGACCTCACGTCTGCCCAAGGGACGCTGCGCGTTCTCGGCAAGGGCCGTCGAGAACGGATCGTCCTGTACGGCGAGCATGCCGATCGGGCGCTACTCGCGTATTTGCATGGGGCCCGCGGCCGTTATGCCCTGCCAGGGGAAACCGCCCTGTTTGTGAATCAACGCGGCACGCGTCTCACAGATCGTTCGATTCGACGCATTGTGCACATGTATGCGGAGCAAGTGGACACGGGAAAGCACGTGAGCCCGCACACGTTACGGCACACATTTGCCACGCATCTGCTTGAGGGCGGGGCGGATCTGCGAGTCGTACAAGAGTTGCTGGGGCATCGAAGTTTGTCGACGACGCAGATGTACACGCACACTGCGCGCGAGTACTTGATGCGAGTGTACGAGAAAAGTCATCCAAGGGCTTGAGGGGGACTGTTTGTGAGTGAGTTTCACGCCACCACTATTTTCGCGATCAAGACGGACGCGGGCGGAGCCATGGCGGGTGACGGTCAGGTCACCGTCGGGAATGCGATGATCATGAAGGCGCGGGCCCGAAAGGTCAGACGCTTGTATCATGACGAGGTCGTCGTGGGATTTGCCGGTAGCGTGGCGGACGCCGTGACGCTGATCGAGAAGTTTGAGCAAAAGCTCGAGGAGTTTCGTGGCCAAGTGCCGCGGGCGGCCGTGGAACTGGCCAAGTTGTGGCGGACTGACCGCATGCTCAGCAAGTTGGAGGCCATGATGATCGCGTTGTCCAAAGACCATCTTTTGCTGGTGTCGGGCACAGGCGAAGTCATCGAACCGGATGACGGTGTATGTGCGATCGGCTCCGGCGGGTCGTATGCACTGGCAGCAGGGCGGGCGCTGGCTCGCAATACCTCAATGGCGCCCCGGGACATTGCGGTGTCGGCGTTGACGATTGCCAGTGAACTGTGCGTATACACGAATGACCAGATTATCGTTGAAGAGATCTAAACCGAGAGGGGGACGTTGGGGATGAACAGTTTGACGCCCAGGCAAATTGTCTCTGAGCTCGACAAGTATGTCGTCGGCCAGAAGGACGCCAAGAAGGCCGTCGCGGTAGCCCTGCGCAATCGGCAGCGCCGAGAACTTGTCG